>NZ_JBHTWG010000003.1:0-415911 GCF_042792555.1 Streptomyces sp. NPDC056628 | reverse complement strand
CTCACGCTCTCCAAGGCCTTGGCGGGGGCTCTTTTTTTTTTATATCACACCGCCCGGGGCGGCCCCTCCCATGGTGCGGGAGGGGCCGCCCGGTCCGTGCGCCGGGGGTCAGCAGCGCCGCTTGCGCAGGGCCGCCATGTTGTCGTAGCTGATCTTGGCCTCGCGCAGCGACTGCGCGGGGTCGGTGGCGCTCGGGGAGTTGTCGTCCTCCACCATCGGGTTGCGGTAGTTGCTGAGGCCGACCCGTGAGAAGAACGTCGTGTAGTCGATGTCGCCGGTGCCGAACGGCACCATGTCCCAGCCCATGCCGTTGGTGGTGCTGACGACGCCGTCCTTGGCGTGGAACAGCGGATAGCGCTTGTTGTACCGGGTGACCAGGGCCGCCGGGTCGAAGACGTTCTCGCGGGTGGAGCCGTCGTGGGCGGTGTAGGTGTGGAACTTGTACTGGGCGACGTGCGCCCAGAAGATGTCCATCTCCAGCCAGACCACCTTCGGGTCGGTGATCTTGAGGAAGTACTCCAGCTTCCGGATGCCCGAGCTGCGGGTCGGACGGCCCTGGTCGTCCAGCGGGCCGCCGTCGAGCAGGAAGCCGTAGGCGCTGTCGTGGTTGTGGGTGTAGAGCTTGATGCCCGCGCGGCGGGCTATCTCGCCGAGGGCGTTCCACTTGTCGGCGGCCACGTCCCAGTCGGCGCGGTACGAGCTGCCGGTGGGGTCGCCGCCGGTGCCCATGTGGTCCATGCCGAGGATGTTGGCGATCTCCAGGTGCTTCTTGAAGGTGTCCGTGTCGGCCGTCGTCAGCGGCCAGGACGACGGGATGAAGCCGTGGTTGCCCTGGGCGCGCAGACCGTACTCGTCGAGCCAGCGGCGCAGCAGCCTGGCTCCCTCGACGGTCTCCAGGTTGTCCCCACCGGGTGCGTTCGCGTGCTGGCGGTAGCCGGCGAACTCGACCTGGCGGTAGCCGTGCCGGGCCAGCTGCTTGAACACCTCCCGGAAGCCGGACGGCAGGTCGCTTGCCAGCGGGTCGCGGGCCGTGGCGTCCCGGACGGTGTAGAGGATGATGCCGCGCTTGTGGGGCGGCACGAGCACCTGGCCGCGGCCGTGGTCGTGTCCGTGGCCGTGGTCTCTGCCCCGGTCCTGGGCCAGGGCGGGGGCCGCTCCGAGGACGGGGGCGGCGACCGCTCCGGCGGCCACGGCGGTGCAGGTGCTGAGGAAGCGGCGCCGGCCCACGCCGAGGCTGCGGCGCAGCGCCTCGTCGGGGGCGTCGGTGAGCGGGACGGCTGGGGTGCGGGAGGAGTCGGAGTACAAGGTCACGGGTGCCCTGCCTTCTCGGTCGTGGCCGGTGCCGGTGGCGCCGGGGCCGGCCGTTGTCAGTGCCGTGTGTTTCACTCTCGGTAGTCGGATGTCGGCGGCCGTGCGTCGTGCGGTGTCAGCCGAGTCCGGCGAGCCGGAGCAGGAGTTGCTTGACGTCGGTGGCCGCGACGCGGTCACCGACAGCGCGGGGGGTGGAGCAGATGAGGAGCGGACCGTCGTCGTCGCTCGCGGGGAGGCGGCCGTGGCTGCCGCGAATAGGTGAGGGGTCCAGGGGCACGACCGCCATGCGGTAGCGCATGCCGAGTTTCTTGCGGGCGAGCGCGGTCGCGGCCTTGACCTTCACGTAGGGGTCGAGGGGATCCATGAAGAGTTCGACCGGGTCGTAGCCGGGTTTGCGGTGGATCTCGACGAGCTGCGCGAAGTCGGGCGCGCGGTCGTCGTCGAGCCAGTAGTAGTACGTGAACCAGGCGTCGGGCTCCGCCACGGCGACGAGTTCGCCCGAGCGCGGGTGGTCGAGGTGGTGGGCCTTCTTGCCCTCGTCGTCGAGGAGCTGGTCGATGCCGGGCAGTCCGTCGAGGGCGGCGCGGGTGGCGTCGAGGTCCTCGGGCCGGCGGACGTAGACGTGCGCGATCTGGTGGTCGGCGACGGCGAAGGCACGGGACGCCATCGGGTCCAGGTACTCCATGTCGTCCTGGGTGTGCACCTCGAGCAGGCCGGCGCGGCGCAGGGCCCGGTTGATGTCGACGGGGCGGTCGGCGCGGGTGATGCCGTACTCGGAGAGCGCGACGACGGTACGGCCCTGGGTCCGGGCGTCGTCCAGGAGCGGGGCGAGGGCCGCGTCCAGGTCGGCGGCGGCCTTCAGGGAGCGCGGGTCGTCGGGGCCGAAGCGCTGCAGGTCGTAGTCGAGATGCGGGAGGTAGCACAGGGTCAGGTCGGTGTCGCGGGTGCGCATGACATGCCGGGTGGCGTCGATGATCCAGCGGCTGGACATGAGGTCGGCGCCGGGGCCCCAGAAGTGGAACAGCGGAAAGGTGCCCAGCTTGTCGGTGAGTTCGTCGTGCAGGGCGGGGGGCCGGGTGTAGCAGTCGGGTTCCTTGCGGCCGTCGGCGTAGTAGACGGGACGGGGGGTGACGGTGATGTCGGTGTCGGCGCCCATGGCGTACCACCAGCAGATGTTGGCGACGGTGTAGCCGGGGTGGGCGCGGCGGGCGGCGTCCCACAGCTTGTCGCCGGAGACCAGCCCGTTGTGCTGGCGCCACAGCAGGACGTCGCCGAGCTCGCGGAAGTACCAGCCGTTGCCGACGATGCCGTGCTCGGAGGGGTGGGAGCCGGTGAGGAAGGTGGACTGGGCGGCGCAGGTGACGGCGGGCAGGACGGTGCCGAGCGGCGCCTGGGAGCCGGACTGGGCGAGCCTCTTCAGGTGGGGCATGTGGTGCAGGAGACGGGGGGTGAGGCCGACGACGTCGAGGACGAGGAGCGGTGTGGGGCGGCCGGCGCCGGAGGGGGCGCCGGGCCGGGTGGCCGGGTCAGGTCGCTCGGTCATGGCAGCTCCTTCAGGCCGAGGTCGGTCAGCAGGTCGCGGGCGAGGGTGAGTTCGGCGGCGATGCCGTCGGCGAGCTGGTTGCGGGCGCGGGGCCGCAGCTCGGGCGGCAGGGCCTGCCAGGTGTAGGTCTCGACCTCGAGGTGGTGGGTGAGCGGCTCGGGTCCCCCGGCCAGCCGGGTCAGTACGGACTTCAGGACGGGGAGCGTGGAGGTGAGGGGCGCCGCGGGCGCGGCGTGCAGCGGCACGTGGAAGTGGGCGCGCCACGGCGAGGCGTCGGGCAGAGCGTCACCGGTCAGGGCCTCGCCGAGGTCGTCGGTGCCGCGCAGGCCGGCGGCGGTGGCGACGCGGGTCTGGTGCAGGAAGCGGGGTTCGTCGAAGGCGGCCAGTGCCTCGCGGACCTCGGGGAGGTGCGGGTGTTCGGCGTGCAGCGCGGCGGACAGCTGGGACTTGACGACGGGGACGCCGGCCGCGGTGAGGGCGTCCAGGGCGGTGTGCGGGTCCTCGAAGGAGGTGGCGAGGTGGCAGGTGTCGACGCAGACGCCGATGCGAGGGTGTCCGATGGCGGCGAGCGGGGCGAGGGCGTCGCCGGTGGTCTCGACGACGCAGCCGGGTTCGGGTTCGAGGCCGACGCGGATGTCCCGGCCGGTGAGTTCCTGGAGGGCGTCGAGGCGTTCGCCGAGGGCGGCGAGGGCGGTGCGGGCGGTTTCGGCGCGCCGGTCGTCGTAGGCGGTCCGCCAGGCCAGGGGCAGGGTGGAGATGGTGCCGCGGGTGACGTCGTCGGGCAGCAGCCCGGCGAGGACGCGGGCCAGGGCGGTGGTGTGCTCCAGGCGCTCGGGGTCGGCCCAGTCCGGCTTGTAGACGCGGTACTTGACCTCCTCGGCGCCGAAGCCCTCGTAGGGGAAGCCGTTGAGGGTGACGACCTCCAGGCCGCGCCGGTCGAGTTCGGTGCGCAGCCGGCGCAGCGCGGACGGGTCGGAGACCAGAGCCCGGGCGGCGTCCCTGGCGAGCCACAGGCCGATGCCGAGGCGGTCGCGTCCGAGCCGTCTGCGGACCGGTTCGCAGTGGTCGCGCAGCTGGGCGAGGACGCCGTCCAGGGTCTCCGCCGGGTGCACGTTGGTGCAGTAGGCGAGGTGGACGGTGGAGCCGTCGGGGTGGCGGAAGCGCATCGCTCACGCCCCCGGGACGGCGGTCGCCTCGTGCCGGTCCGCCGTCGCGCCGGCCGGTCCCGCACCGGGGTCCTTCGGTACGCCGCGCTGGATGGAGTTGCCCTCGTGGGTGGCGTCCGGGGTGGGCACGTCGAGGGTGAGGCGGCCGCTGAGCCCGTAGAAGGCGACGGGGTTGCGCCACAGCACCCGGTCCACGTCGTCCTCGTCGAAGCCCTCGGCCAGCATCAGGTCGGCGACCTTGCGGGTCTTGAGGGGGTCGCTGCGGCCCCAGTCGGCCGCGGAGTTCACCAGGACCCGCTCGGGGCCGTAGGCGCGCAGGATGGCGACCATCCGTTCCTCGTCCATCTTGGTGTCGGGATAGACGGAGAAGCCGAGCCAGCACCCGCTGTCCTTGGCCTCCTTCACGGTGGTCTCGTTCAGGTGGTCGATCAGGACGTGCTCCAGCGGCAGGGCGGACTCGCGGACCACGTCGAGGGTGCGGCGCAGGCCGGCGAGCTTGTCGCGGTGCGGGGTGTGGACCAGCGCGGGAAGTTCGTGGGCGGCGGCGAGTTCGAGCTGGGCGGCCAGCGCGGTGTCCTCGGCGGGGGTCATCGAGTCGTAGCCGATCTCGCCGACGGCGACGACCTGGTCCTTGACGAGATACCGGGGAAGTTCGTCGAGGACCGGGACGCAGCGCGGGTCGTTCGCCTCCTTGGGGTTGAGGGCGAGGGTGCAGTGGTGGGCGATGCCGTGCTGGGCGGCGCGGAACGGCTCCCAGCCGAGGAGGGAGTCGAAGTAGTCGAGGAAGGAGGCGGGAGAGGTGCGGGGCTGGCCGAGCCAGAAGGAGGGTTCGACGACGGCACGGACACCGGCGGCGTACATGGCCTCGTAGTCGTCGGTGGTGCGCGACGTCATGTGGATGTGGGGGTCGAAGAGGCGCATCGGGACTCCTTGCCGTCGGTGCGCTCAGCCGTGGTCGGCGGCGGGCGCGAAGGGGGTGGCCGGGGGGTCGGTCAAGGTCAGTACGCGGTGCAGGTCGGCGGGGACGGCGCGGCCGGCGGCGGTGCGCTCGGCCCCGTAGTCGGTCAGCATGCGGGACAGTTCGGTGTCGCCGTGCGCCCGGCGGTCCAGGTCGGCCACGGCGTCGACGGGCACTCCGGTGAACAGGCACTTCAGGACGGCGTGGCGCCACGCGTGGGCGTCGAGGTGCCGGGCGGCGTAGGGGCCGACGGCGGCGGTGAGGAGCCGGGTGTCGTTGTTGCGCAGGGCGTCCTCGACGAGCGGCAGGCCCTCGGGCCCTGGCACCAGGTGCGGCAGGGCGTACAGGACGGCTCGGCGTTCGGCGCCGGTGCCCTGGTAGTAGACCCGGGCGAGGGCGTCGGCGTCGGCGCGGGCCGCGTGCAGGATGAGGACGCGGGCGGCGTCGGCGTGTGCGGGACCGCAGCGGCGGCCGGCCTCGGCGATACGCAGCTCCCACGCCGAGATGGGGCCGTGGGTGCCGGGGTGGGCGGCGGCCTCGTCGAGGGCGCGCCGCAGCCAGCCGCGGGCCGGTTCGTCGAGCCGGGCGGTGAGGTGGTCGCGCAGTTCGCCGGGCGTGGCGGTGGCGAGGGGCGCGCTGCCGGAGGGCGGTTCGGGCGCACCGGCCGTCGCCGTACCGGGGGGCGGTGTGACGTCCGCCGCGGTGCCGGCCACGGATCTTGGTCCCGGACCGGCACCGGGGTCCGTGAGCGGTTCGTCGGCGGTGTCCGCGCCCGGGGTCGCCGGGCTGGTGCGGGGGTGGGTCATGAGGTGCTCCCTTCAGGGGTGGCGGAGGGATCGCCGTGCGACGGGACGGGGAGGGGTGAGGCGAGGGCCGTGGCCTCGGCGCGGCGGAGGAACGGGAGGGACAGTGCGGCGTGGTGCGGTCCGGCGTGGGAGTGGCGGGGCAGTTCGACGACGGTCAGGCCCTGGTAGCCGGTGGCGGCGAGGGCCGCGAGGACGGGTGGGAAGTCGATCTCTCCCTCCCCGAACGGGAGGTGTTCGTGGACACCGCGCCGCATGTCCTCGATCTGCACGTGGCGCAGCCAGGGCGCGGCGGCGCGCACGCAGTCGGCGGGAGAGGAGGTCTCCAGGCACTGGCAGTGGCCGATGTCGAGGGTGAGCCCCAGCGGGCCGGGGTCGCCGAGGGTGCGGCGCAGCCGGTGGAAGTCGTCGAGGCGGGCCACGAGGTGGCCGGGTTCCGGTTCGACGGCGAGGGGCACACCGGCGGCAGCGGCGGCGTCCAGGACCGGGGCGAGGCTGTCGGTCAGACGCTTCCACGCCGTGTCCTCGTCCGTGCCGGGCGGGAGGACGCCGCTGAAGCAGTGCACGGCGTGGGCGCCGAGGTCGGCGGCGACCCGGACGGCCCGCAGCAGCAGGTTGATGCGGCGGGCACGGTCGTCGGGCTCCGCGTCCAGCAGCGAGGGGCCGTGCTTGCGGCGCGCGTCGAGCACGTAGCGGGCGCCGGTCTCCACGGTGACGCCCAGGCCGAGCTCGGCCAGCCGCCGGGCGAGGCGGCCGGTGCGGGCGGCCAGGTCCGGGGCGTAGGGGTCGAGATGCATGTGGTCGAGCGTCAGGCCGAGGCCGTCGTAACCGAGGTCGGCCAGGAGGCCGAGGGCGTCGTCGAGCCGGAGGTCGGCGAGGCCGTTGGTGCCGTACCCGAAGCGGAGGGGGCTGAGGGGGGTGGCCGCCCCGGGGCTGGTGGGGGTGGGCGCGGGCAGCGGGGTGGGTGAGGAGGCTCGGGCCGACTCGGGGCGAAGCGCCGTGGAAGGGGTGCGCGGTGTAAGCGGCGGGGCGGACGGGGAGGCGGAGGCCGGTTCGGCGCGGGGGGTCATGTGATGCTCACCTTCTTCGCGTAACGCCGCCCGATCGGGGCGAGCGCGGCGATGGCCAGGGCGGTGAGCCCGGCTCCGGCGCGGGCCGCGAGCGCCGCCTGGAGCGGGATGGTGGCGCGGATGCCGCCGCCGACCGCCCGCTGGGTGAGGGGCGGTGAGGGGTTGAGCGCCGCGTGGGTGTACGGACGCCCGGCGGTGACGGCGTAGGCGGCGGCGAGGGCGGTGCGCAGGGCTTGACCGGGGGTGGGACCGCCCTTCGGAAAGGGGCCGCCCCGCGCCGGAGCCGCCGCCCGTCCCCCACCCGCCACCAGCCGGGCCAGCACGGCCGTCGCCCCCAGGGCCGCCAGGGGTGGGAGGGACGTGCCGCCCTGGGTCTCGCGGCGGGAGACGGCGGTCACCGCGAGGGTGTGGGTGCCGAGGAGGGCCGCGGAGGACAGGGCCGCTTCGGGGCGGCCGGTGGTGGCGGCCGCCCCGAGCAGATGGTCGAGGCCGCGGGCGGCGGCCATGGCGACGGGTCCTGCGGGGGTGTGCTTGAGACCGAGGTCGTAGGCCCAGACGGTGGCGGCCAGCGGGGTCGCCACCGCCAGGGCGGGGCGGCCGGCGCCGGCGGCCAGGCCCAGACCGGCGGCGGTCAGGGCGCAGGCCGCCGCGAGGGCGGAGGACGGCCGGATGCGTCCGGAGGGCAGGGGGCGGTGGGGTCGTTCGGCGGCGTCCTCCGCGCGGTCCGCCCAGTCGTTGAGGGCCATGCCGGCCTCGTAGAGGCAGAGGGAGGAGCCGATGGCGAGCAGGGTGCGGGGCCCGGGCCGGGCCCCGGCGGTGACGGCACCGCTGAGGGCGTCGCCGGGGACCGTGAACAGGGCGGGCAGACGCAGCAGTTCGGCCCACGCACGGCGACGGCTCACGGACGCTCCTCCGAGTGACCGGTGTCCGCCGGGCGCAGCCGCTCCCCCAGCTCCAGCAGGGCCCCGTACTGTTCGCCCAGGCTCGCCGGGCCCTCGCCCAGGGGGTCCTTGAAGTAGAAGCCGAGTGGGCCGAGCGGGCCGGACAGGCCGGCCTCGTGGGCGCGGGCGGTGAGGCGGGCCAGGTCCAGGACCAGGGGGGCCGCGAGCGCCGAGTCGCAGCCCTGCCAGATGGTCTGCAGCACCATGCGGGTGCCGAGGAAGCCGTCGAAGGCGATGTGGTCCCAGGCGGTCTTCCAGTCCCCGAGCGCCGGGACGTCGTCGATGTGGACCTCGCCCTCGGGCACGGTGCCGAGGGTGTCGGCGAGCACGCGTTCCTTGCCCGCGTTCTTCGCCGCGGCGGCGGCCGGGTCGGCGAGGGCGGCGCCGTCGCCGCCGCCGAGCAGGTTGGTGCCGGACCAGGCGCGGACGGTCAGGGACCGCTGGGCGAACATCGGCCCCAGCACGGCCCGCAGCAGGGTCTGGCCGGTCTTGCCGTCCCGTCCGGCGTACGGCAGGCCGCTGCGCTCGGCCTCGCGGGCGGCGACCGGGTGGTGCATGCCCTCGGAGGGGGTGAAGTTGACGTAGGGGCAGCCGGCGCGCAGGGCGGCGAGGGCGTACAGGGTGCTGGCGGGGAGGGGCGTGTCCGCACGGCCCTCGGAGGCGGGTTCGGTGGAGGCCACGTTCACGACGACCGTCCGTTCCAGGCCGTGGCGGTAGGTGAAGTCGCGGATGTCGGCGGCGAAGGCGTCGATCAGTTCGGCCTCGGTGCGGGTGTCCCCGGGGGTGGGGCCGCCGGGCCTGATCTCGCGGTCGGCGGCGACGAGTTCGGCGGCGACGGCGGTGGCGACGCCGGGCGGGAGGACTCCTCCGGCGGTCAGGGTCTCGGCGCGCTTGGGCAGCGGGCAGTCGAGGGTGTCGTGGCCGCCGAAGACGAGGTCGGTCAGGGCGGGCAGGCCGCTGCGGGTGAAGGCGGGGGTCTCGGTCACCATGCCGGTCGGCGGGTGCAGTCCGGCGGCGATGGCGGCGCACCCCGTGACGACGGTGGTGGCGACGGAGCCCCGTGCTCCGATCAGCCACACCCCCGTGCGCGGGCGGGGCAGGGACGCGGAAGGGGACGCGGACGCGGACATGGGCAGCCTCCTGGTCGTGCGCGAACACCGGGGGGAGTGCGAGGGACGGCGGGCGGGGGTCCGGCGTCCCCCGCCCGCCGCCGTTCAGTCGCCCTGGACGGGCAGTTCCTTCAGCTGGATGTTGCGGAAGGAGACCTGGTCGTCGGCGCCGTGGTTCTGCAGGCCGATGTAGCCGTCGGTCAGGCTCCGCTGGGGGTCCTTGTTGGTGAAGTCGTTGATCTTGACTCCGTTGAGGAACACCTGGAGGCGTTCGCCCTGGACCTTGATCTCGTAGGAGTTCCACTGGCCGGGCGGCCGCAGGACCCGGTCACGGGCCTTGATGTCGGCCGACTTGAACGAGTAGATCGCTCCGGTCGTGCGGTCGGACGCGTCCGTGGCGTCGATCTGGATCTCGTAGCCCTTGTCGACCGCGGACCAGGGGTCGTCGGAGGCCGGGAAGCCCACGAAGACACCGGAGTTGTCGTCGCCCTGCATCTTCCAGTCGAGCTTCAGGGAGTACGACTTCAGCTCCTTGGCCTGGTACCAGAGCAGGCCCATGCCGCCCTCGGTCTCCATGACCCCGCCGTCCTTGACGACGAACCTGCCCGGGCCGGCCTGCTTCCAGCCGTCCAGCGTCTGGCCGTTGAAGATCTTCCGGTAGCCCTTGCCCGGCTTGCAGTCCGCCTTGACCTGTCCGGTGGCGTACTGCAGGCCGCCGAGCAGGTGGGCGCGGAAGGCTTCGTCGGCGTAGGACTCCTTGGTGTGGCCGCCGCCGGTGTAGAAGGAGCGGCCGCCGCCGTAGCTCTGGCACCAGGCGATCGGGTGGTCGCCCTTCATGGTGCCGCCCTGGTAGGTGGTCTCGTCCAGGGTGGCGAGGACCTTGGCCTGCTCACGCGGGTTGGTGCGGTAGTTGTACCACTCGTCGGTGCGCTCCCAGGTGTCGTCCAGGTGCGCGGTGGCGGGGTGGTCGTGGTCCTCGACGCGGACGGTGGCCTTCTGGATGGCCGGGTGCGAGGCGAAGTAGGCGCCGACGAGGCCGCCGTAGAACGCCCAGTCGTACTCGGTGTCGGCGGCGGCATGGATGCCCATGTATCCGCCACCGCCGGCCACGTAGTCCTCAAAGGCCTTCTGCTGCTCGGCGTTGAGGACGTCACCCGTGGTGGACAGGAACGCCACCGCGTCGTACTTGGCCAGGTTGGTGGTGGTGAACTGCCGGGCCTCCTCGGTCGCGTCGACCGTGATGCCGGCCGGGGCGCCGAGCTCCTTCAGCGCGGCGACGCCGGCCGGGATGGAGTCGTGCCGGAAGCCGGCGGTCTTCGAGAAGACGAGGACCTTCTTGCCGCCCTTGAACGGCTGGGTGGAGAACTCGAAGTCGTCCACGTCGTACAGGGCGCCCTCGCCGCCCTTGAAGACCAGGTAGATCTCGGTGGTCTTCTTCGGCAGCGCGCGCAGCGGCACGTCGACGTTCTGGAACGTCTCCCAGCCGCCGGTCGGCGGGATGTACGCCGAGCCGTGCAGCGGGCCGTCGGGCGAGCCGGTGCGCAGTTCGATGAAGCCGCCGTTACCGCCGGACGAGGCCCGTACGGTCATCTTCTTCTGTCCGTCGAAGCGGTAGGGGCTGAAGGAGATCCAGTCCCCGTCCTGGATGTCGCCGACGGTCTTGCCGCCGTTGGCCTGCGCCTTGTCGAAGGTGCTGACGCCGGACTGGGCGGTGAAGTGCTCGGCCTGGCGGTGCAGCGGCTGGACCACGGCCCGGGCGGTGCCGGTCAGGGCCTCCTGGCCGTTGGCCCCGCCGTCGGTGTAGCCGGCGCCGACCACCCCGTAGATGTTGGCGTTGGGGTCGTGCCCGCCGTCACCGGGGGGCGGGTTCAGGGTGCCCTCGCAGCCCATCTCACTGGTGAGTTCGTGGGCGTGGGAGTCGTGGCCCAGGCTGTAGACGACCTTGACCTTGGAGCAGTCGACGGTCTCCTCGGGGTCGGTGACCGTCACCTTGAACGGGACGGGCTTGCCGAACTCGGCGAGCGCCCCGTTGCCCGGGATGTCGATGCGCACCTTGGGTTCGGTGTTGCCGACGACGATCCGGACACTGGCGTTGCCCGTGTTGCCCTCGGGGTCCGTGGCGGTGAAGGTGGCGCTGTAGGTGCCGACCTTCTTGTACTGGTGGGTGGGGGTCAGGCCCTCGCCCTTGGTGCCGTCGCCGAAGTCCCAGCTGTAGGTGAGATCCGTGGAGTCGGCGTCCTTCGCGGAGGCGGTGAACTTGACCTTGAGGCCGGCCGCGCCGGACGTCTTGTTGGCGCTCACCTCGGCGATCGGGGAGAAGCCGTCCTCGGCGTTCTCGATCCGGTACAGGGCGGAGTCCTTGTCGCCCTGGAACCAGGACAGGCCGTAGTCGAGGACGTAGAGCGCGCCGTCGGGGCCGAACTCCATGTCCATGATCTGGGTGCCGGTCCACGGGAAGTCGTTGATCTTCGCGACGGAGCCGTCTTCGGTCTGCTCGATCCGCTTGATCCAGCGGCGGCCGAACTCGCCGGCGAAGAAGTCGCCGTCGTACTCCTCGGGGAACTTCACCTTGGAGTCGAGCTCGGGGTCGTAGCGGTAGACCGGGCCGCCCATCGGGGACTCCGAACCGCTGCCGAACTCCGGTACGGAGCCGCCGTCGTAGGGGATCCAGGCGGGCTGCGCGGGCGGCAGGTCGGTGAGGCCGGTGTTGTGCCGGGAGGTGTTCTTCGGGGCGTCGCAGTCGAACTTCTCACCGGAGGCGCCGGTGCCGAAGTCGTAGTCGACGTAGGCGTCGTTGGCGCCGGTGCAGAACGGCCAGCCGAAGTTGGCGGCCCGGGTGACCTTGGCGAACTCGACCTGTCCGGCGGGGCCGCGGGTGGGGCTGGCGGCGCCGGCGTCGGGGCCGTAGTCACCGACGTAGACCGTGCCGGTCTTCTTGTCGACGCTGATGCGGAACGGGTTGCGGAAGCCCATCGCGTAGATCTCGGGACGGGTCTTCTCCGTGCCGGGCTCGAAGAGGTTGCCCTCCGGGATGGTGTACGAGCCGTCCTCGGCGACCTTGATGCGCAGGAGCTTGCCCCGCAGGTCGTTGGTGTTGCCGGCGCTGCGGCGGGCGTCGAAGGCCGGGTTGCGGTCCGCGCGCTCGTCGATCGGCGTGTAGCCGTCGGAGGCGAAGGGGTTGGTGTCGTCGCCGGTGGAGAGGTAGAGGTTGCCGTCGGCGTCGAAGGCGATGTCGCCGCCGACGTGGCAGCAGATGCCGCGGGAGGCCGCGACGTCCAGGACCTTCTTCTCGCTGGCAAGGTTCAGGGTGCCGTTGGTGTTGAGGGTGAAGCGGGAGAGGCGGTTGACGCCGTCGAACTTCTTGAAGTCCTCGGCCGTGCCGGTCTCCGGGGCGTCGCCCGCGGGGGTGTCCAGCGGCGGGGCGTAGTACAGGTAGATGGCCCGGTTGTTCTTGAAGTCCGGGTCGATGCCGACGCCCTGGAGGCCCTCCTCGTCGTGGTTGTAGACGTCGAGGCGGCCGGCGACCTTGGTGACGCCGCCCTGGTCCGTCAGGCGCAGCGTGCCGTCGCGCGAGGTGTGCAGGACGCTGCGGTCCGGGAGCACGGCGAGCGACATCGGCTCACCCGTCTCGGGTTCGCCCTTGGCGAGCGGCACCTGCTGGAACTGACCCTCGGCGGCCGCCGGTTCGTCGTGCTCGGGGTGGCCGGGGTGGGCGCCGGCGACGGTGGCCGGGGCGCCGACGGCCAGGAGCAGGCCGGTGAAGAGGGCGACGGTGGTGCGCAGTCTGCGACGCCTGGGGGTGCGGGTGTCTCTGAAACGGGTTTCGTGCACGAAGTCCCTCCGGGAACGGGGTGGGGCCGTACGGGTGGGTGCTGGAGACGTGCGGTGCGGGCGCCGGGGTGCGCCGTCACCCCGGAGGTGGGTGTGTCCTGGACACCTCAAGGACGGTAACCGGGTCCGTGCGGGGCGAACACCCCTTGCACCGGATTCCGTTGAACTTTTTCCCATCCGAGGACAAAGCCGTATCCGCGCAGGTCGGAGGGGGGATCGGCGCTTTCACCGATCCCCGTCCCCGACCTGCGGCCGGTCTTCGGCTCAGCTGTTGAACGCGGCGTCGAACGACGCGCTGGGTGGCTCGAAATCGAATGCCTTCAGGCGGCTCAGCGCCTCGGGGGCACCCTGCAGCCGGTCCATGCCGGCGTCCTCCCACTCCACGGAGACCGGCCCTCGGTAGTCGATGGACCGCAGCATCCGGAAGACGTCCTCCCAGGGGACGTCCCCGTGCCCGGCCGACACGAAGTCCCAGCCGCGGCGCGGGTCGCCCCACGGCAGATGGGAGCCGAGGCGGCCGTTGCGCCCGTCGAGCCGCCTGCGGGCCTCCTTGCAGTCGACGTGGTAGATCCGGTCACGGAAGTCCCACAGGAAGCCCACCGGGTCGAGGTCCTGCCACACGAAGTGCGACGGGTCGAAGTTCAGCCCGAAGGCGGGCCGGTGGTCGACCGCCTCCAGGGTGCGTACGGTCGTCCAGTAGTCGTAGGCGATCTCGCTCGGGTGGACCTCGTGGGCGAAGCGCACGCCCTCGGCGTCGAAGACGTCCAGGATCGGGTTCCAGCGCTCGGCGAAGTCCTCGTAGCCGCGCTCGATCATCGCCTCGGGGGCGGGTGGGAACATGGCGACCAGGTGCCAGATGGCGGAGCCCGTGAACCCGATCACCGTGTCCACCCCGAAGGCCGCGGCGGCGCGCGCGGTGTCCTTGATGCGTTCCGCGGCCCGCCGGCGCACCCCCTCCGGGTCGCCGTCGCCCCAGATGTCACCGGGCAGGATCGCCTGGTGGCGTTCGTCGATGATGGCGTCGCAGACGGCCTGGCCCACCAGATGGTTGGAGATCGCCCAGCACTTCAGTCCGTACTTGTCGAGGAGCTGGTGCCGGGACTCCACGTACCCGGGGTCGCTCAGTGCCTTGTCGACCTCGAAGTGGTCGCCCCAGCAGGCGAGTTCGAGTCCGTCGTAGCCGAAGTCGCGGGCGAGCCGGCAGACCTCCTCCAGCGGCAGGTCGGCCCACTGGCCGGTGAACAGCGTGAACGTGCGCGGCATTCTCGTTGGCCTCCTCAGACGGCGATCGGGGTGAAGACGGAGTTCTTCTCGGCGCTCTCCTCGACCGCCGCCAGGACCCGCTGCACCTGGAGGCCGTCGGCGAACGAGGGCTGCGGCGGGCGGCTCTCGGCCACGGCGTGGACCAGGTCGCGGGCCTGGTGCACGAAGGAGTGCTCGTAGCCGAGGCCGTGGCCCGGCGGCCACCATGCCTCCAGGTAGGGGTGGTCGGGTTCGGTGACGAGGATGCGGCGGAACCCGGCGTACGTGCCCGGCTCGCGGGCGTCGTGGTACGAGAGCTCGTTGAGCCGCTCCAGGTCGAACGCGAGCGAGCCGTGCTCGCCGTTCAGCTCGATGCGCAGGGAGTTCTTGCGGCCGGTGGCGTAGCGGGTGGCCTCGAAGGAGGCGAGCGCGCCGGAGGCGAAGCGGCCCGTGAACAGGGCGGCGTCGTCGACGGTGACCGCGCCGGTGGCCTCGTCGGCCTCCACGGCGGACAGGCCGCTCACCGCGCCGCCGGGCAGCGGGCGTTCCCGCACAAAGGTCTCGGTCAGCGCGGACACGCCGGTCAGCCGCTCCCCCGCGAGGTGCTGGGCGAGGTCCACGATGTGCGCGCCGAGGTCGCCGAGCGAGCCGGAGCCCGCCGACTCCCTGCGCAACCGCCACGTCAGCGGGAACTGCGGGTCCACGAGCCAGTCCTGGAGGTAGGTGACCCGCACGTGCCGCAGCCGGCCCAGCCGGCCCTCGGCGACCATGACGCGGGCCAGCGCGGTGGCCGGCAGCCGGCGGTAGTTGAAGCCGACCATCGCGATCTGGCCGCTCGCGTGCGCCCGCTCGGCCGCCGCGGCCATCGCCTCGGCCTCCTCCACGGTGTTCGCGAGGGGCTTCTCGCACAGGACGTGCTTGCCGGCGGCCAGCGCCGCGAGCGCGATCTCGGCGTGGCTGTCGCCGGGGGTGCAGATGTCGACGAGGTCGATGTCGTCCCGGGCGATCAGGGCGCGCCAGTCGGTCTCCGCCGTCGCCCACCCGTGCCGGCCGGCGGCCGCGCGGACGGCGGTGGCGTCCCGGCCGCAGATCGCGGCGAGCACCGGGGTGCGGGGCAGGTCGAAGACCCGGCCCACGGTGCGCCAGCCCTGCGAGTGGGCCGCGCCCATGAAGGCGTACCCGATCATGCCGACGCGCAGGGGCGGTGCGCCGGACCCGGTGGCCCCTGCCTCCGCCTCGGCCGGGCCGGGCTGCTGCGGCTGTCCCATGCGATAGTCCTCCTCGTCGTCGTGCCGCGGTGGGGGGTGGGGGCGTCCCGGGGGCCCGGCGGTGCCGGCGCCGAGCCGCCCGCGGGTCCGGGGGCCCGGCCGGCGTCGCCGCGCGGCCGGTCCGCCGGCGCCCGAGCGGGCCGCCGCGCGGTGGCCGGTGCCGTGGTGAGCCGGCCGGTGCCTCCCCCGGTCGCCCCGGCCCTGCCCGACGGACTCCCCGTCCCCGTCGGGCAGGGGGCGCCTCACTTGAAGCCGGTGGACATGTACTGGTCGACGTTCTCCTTGTTGACGACGGCCGAGTAGAGCGTGAGCGAGGCGGGGATCTCGAACTCGGCCATACCGCCGACGCCCTTGCCCTGGCCCAGCGCACGGGCCAGGTCGATGGCGGACGCGGCCATCGTCGGCGGGTACAGGACGGTGGCCTTGAGGACCCCGTCGTCCTTCTTGATGGCCTGGAAGGCGGAGAGGGCCCCGGCGCCGCCGACCATGAGGAAGTCGTCTCGGCCCGCCTGCTCGATGGCGCGCAGGGCGCCCACGCCCTGGTCGTCGTCGTGGTTCCACAGGGCGTCGAACTTCGACTGCGCCTGCAGGAGCTGGGCCATCTTGGACTGCCCGGACTCGACGGTGAACTCGGCGGCCTGACGGGCCACCTTCCTGATGTTGGGGTAGTTCTTCAGGGCGTCGTCGAACCCCTGGGTGCGCTGCTTGGTCAGCTCCAGGTTGTCCAGTCCGGCCAGCTCGATGACCTTGGCGTCGGACTTGTCCTTGAGCTTCTCGCCGATGTAGTGACCGGCGTTGAGGCCCATCCCGTAGTTGTCGCCGCCGATCCAGGAGCGGTACGCCTGCGGGGTGTTGAAGATCCGGTCGAGGTTGATGACCGGGATGCCCGCGCGCATCGCCTTCAGGCCGACCTGGGTGAGCGCCTTGCCGTCGGCGGGCAGGATGACCAGGACGTCGACCTTCTTGTTGATGAGGGTCTCGATCTGGCCGATCTGCTGGGCGGTGTCGTTGGAGCCCTCGGTGATCTCCAGCGTCACGTCGGAGTACTTCTTGGCGCGGCTCTTGGCGTTGTCGTTGATCGCGTTGAGCCAGCCGTGGTCGGCCTGCGGTCCGGCGAAGCCGATGGTGACCTGCTTGCCGGGCTTGTCGTCGGCGGCCGGCTGGTTGTTCGCGGCCGGTTCGTCCTTGGACTCGTTGCTCGTGCAACCCACGAGGAGGGCTCCGGCGCCCACGGCGGCGGTTCCGAACAGCAGCCCTCTGCGGCTGGTGAACTCTGGCATGGCGGTGAACCCTTCCCTCAGGTCGTGCTCGCGTTACGGCGCTGGACCAGCACGGCGGCGACGATGATCGCGCCCTTGGCAATCTGCTGGACGTCGGTCTGCAGGTTGTTCAGGGCGAAAATGTTGGTGATGGTGGTGAAGATCAGGACGCCGAGCACCGAGCCGACGATGGTGCCGCGGCCGCCGGTGAGCAGCGTGCCGCCGATGATCGCGGCGGCGATGGCGTCGAGTTCGTAGAGGTTGCCGTTGGTGTTCTGACCGGAGCCGGACAGGATGATCAGCAGGAACGCCGCGATGCCGCAGCACAGTCCGGACAGCAGGTAGAGGTAGAGCCGCTGGCGGCGGACGTCGATGCCGGCGAGCCGGGCCGCCTCCGGGTTGCCGCCCACGGCGACCGTGCGCCGCCCGAAGGTGGTGCGGTTCAGCACCAGCCAGCCGATGATCGTCACGACCGCGAACACCATGACCAGCGGCGGGACGCCGAGGACGTACGCGTCGCGCTCGCCGAGGTCGAGCACCGAGGGGATGGCGACGATCTGCGTCTTGCCGTCGGTGATCTGCAGCGACAGGCCGCGCGCGGAGGCCAGCATGGCGAGGGTCGCGATGAACGGCACCATCGCGCCGTAGGCGATCAGCACCCCGTTGACCAGTCCGCACCCCACACCGACGATCACCGCCGTGAAGAGGATGCCGGCGAACCCATATTCCTGGGTGGCGACCGTGGTCGCCCACACCGAGGCCAGCGCGACGATCGCGCCGACGGACAGGTCGATGCCGCCGGAGATGATGACGAAGGTCATGCCGACGGTGACGACACCGATCACGGACGCCTGGGTGAGGACGAGTTGCAGGTTGCGGGTGTCGAGGAACTCGTCCGGCTTGGTGATGCCGCCGATGACGATCAGCACGGCGAGGACGCCGAGCAGGGACAGGGTGCGCACGTCGGCGTGGGCCATCAGGCCGCGCCAGGCGGGCGCCGCACCGGACAGGGGCACCTTGTCGGTGCTGTCCCGGGGCGGGGAGGCGTGCTGCGTCATGACGCGGGGCTTCCTTCCATGACGAGGTCGAGTACGCGGTGTTCGTCGAGTTCGGACGCGGGAGCCGTGTGCACGACTCGGCCCTCGCGCAGCACCAGGACACGGTCGGCGAGCCCCAGCACCTCGGGTACTTCGCTGGAGACCAGCAGCACGCCGAGCCCCTCGTCCGCCAGCCGCCGCACGACCGCGTACAGCTCGGCGCGGGCGCCGACGTCGACGCCCCGGGTGGGTTCGTCGAGCAGCAGGACACGGCAGCCGCGCAGCAGCCAGCGGGCCAGGACGGCCTTCTGCTGGTTGCCGCCGGACAGGGTGCGCACCGGCACCGAGGGGTTGTCGGGGCGCAGGGACAGCTCGCGGGTGGCGGCGCGCGCCGCGCCGCGTTCGGCGGCCCGGTCGATCCAGCCGCCGCGTGCGAAGCGGGACATGGACGACACGGAGACGTTCCGGGTGACGGACTCCAGCATCAGCAGGGCCTGCGCCTTGCGTTCCTCGGGGGCGAGCCCGAGCCCGGCCCGTACGGCGGCCCGGACGCTGCCGGGCCTGAGCGGGCGCCCGTCCACGAGGACCTGCCCCGCGCTGGGCCGCCGGGCGCCGTAGATCGTCTCCAGGATCTCGGAGCGTCCCGAGCCGACGAGTCCGGCGAGCCCCACGATCTCGCCCGGCCGCACGGCCAGGTCGACGGGCTCGAACTCGCCGTCCCGGGCGAGGCCGCGGACCTCCAGCAGCGGGTCGCCGCCGGCCGCGTCCCGCACGGGCCGCTGGGGGAAGACGTACTCGACGTTGCGTCCCGTCATCATCGCCACGACGTCACGGGTCGGGGTGGTCTTCGCGGGGAGTCCGCCGGCCACGGCCCGGCCGTCCTTCAGGACGGTCACCCGGTCGCCGATGCGGCGGATCTCCTCCAGGCGGTGCGAGATGTAGACGACGGCGACGCCCTCGGCGGTGAGGTCGGCGACGATCCGGAAGAGGTTGTCGACCTCGTCGGGGTCGAGGGCGGCGGACGGCTCGTCCATCACGATCAGGCGGACCTCGTGGGAGAGGGCGCGGGCCATGGAGACGATCTGCTGCTGCGCGGCCGAGAGGTCGCCGACCAGCCGGCCGGGGTCGATCTCGGGGTGCCCGAGCCGTTTGAGCAGTTGTGCGGTCGAGGCCCGTGCGGTCCGGCCGCGCACGATGAAGCCGGCGGTGGTCGGCTCGTGCCCGAGGTGGACGTTCTCGGCGACCGACAGATGCTCCACCAGGTCGAGTTCCTGGTAGATGGTGGCGATGCCGAGGCGCATCGCGGCGATCGGCGAGCGGAGGGTGACCTCCTCGCCGCGCCAGCGGATGGTGCCGGTGTCGGGCTGGTGGGCGCCGGCCAGGACCTTGATGAGCGTGGACTTGCCGGCGCCGTTCTGGCCGAGCAGGCAGTGCACTTCACCGGCCTGGACGTCGAGGTCGACGCCGTCGAGGGCGCGGACTCCGGGGAACGACTTGGTGATGCCGTTCATGCTGAGCAGCGGTGGTTCTGGTGCCATGAGGTCCCCTTGGCGGGCGTGCGGGCCGGATTCAGGGCAGGGCGGGGCAAGGCGGGGCGGAGCGGTACGGGGTGGAGCGGCTCTGGTGCGGCGAGGCGGTACGGGGGCGTGCGGTGGAGCCGCCGCCCGGCGGTGACCGGGCGGGTGGTGCTGGGGCCGGCCCGGGGGCCGGCGGGTGCCTACGCGGGTGAGAACAGGTGGTCGCTGATGAGGCGGGCCGCGCCGATGACACCGGCGGTGGGGCCCAACTCACCCAGGACGATGGGGAGATTGCCGGTCGCCAGGGGCAGCGACTGGCGGTAGACCTGGGTGCGGATGGCGGCGAGCAGGGTGTGGCCGAGGCCGGTCACCCCGCCGCCGATCACCACCAGGCCGGGGTTGAAGAAGCTGACGAGTCCGGCGATGACCTGCCCGACCCGGTTGCCGCCCTCGCGGATCAGGTCGAGCGCGGTGGCGTCACCGGCGGCAGCCGCGGCGGCCACGTCGACGGCGGTGAGGCTGCCGTTCGCCGTCAGGCGGGAGGCGAGTTCCTCCGACAGCCCCTGCTCGGCCGCCTCGACGGCGTCCCGGGCGAGGGCCGCCCCGCTGAAGTGCGCCTCCAGGCAGCCCCGGTTGCCGCAGGCGCACGGGCGTCCGTCGGGGACGGCCTGGATGTGCCCGATGTCGCCCGCGCTGCCGGTGACACCGCGGTGGACGTCACCGCCCGCGACGATGCCGCAGCCGATGCCGGTGCCGATCTTGACGCAGAGGAAGTCGCCTACGGAGCGGGCGACACCCGCGTGCTGCTCCCCCATCGCCATGAGGTTCACGTCGTTGTCGACCATGACGGGGCAGCCGAGTTCCTGGCTGAGCGCCTCCCGCACGGGGAAGCCGTCCCAGCCCGGCATGATCGGCGGTGCCACGGGGACGCCCTCGGGGAAGCGGACGGGGCCGGGGACGCCGATGCCGGCGCCGTCGAACCCCTCGGCGAGCCCGGACGCCCTCAACTTGGCGGCCATGGACAGGACTTGCTCGAAGACCGCGACCGGGCCCTCGCGGACGTCCATGGGCTGGTTGAGGTGCCCGAGGATCTCCAGTTCGGCGTTGGTGACGGCGACGTCGACCGAGGTCGCGCCGATGTCGACGCCGAGGAAACGCAGACCGGGGTTGAGCCGGATGTTGTGGGAGCGCCGGCCGCCGCGCGAGGCGGCGAGTCCGTCGGCCACGACGAGGTCCGTCTCCAGCAGGCGGTCCACCTCGACGGCCAGCTTGGACCGCGAGAGGTCGATCTGGTCGCCGAGCTGGGCCCGGGAGCTGGGCCCCCCGTCCCGCAACAGCTTCAGCAGCCTGGCCTGGTGGGCGTTGGCGGGTCGCGCCGTCATACGTCTCACGTGCCCCTCCCCGCCTCGATCGGCCTGAGTGCCGGAATCCGGCCACCGCGGTGGCCTTGCTTTCGAGGGGAACGTAGCAGTGGCCGCCGGGACTGGGAAGAACTTGCGCAGAGATTGCCGCCAACTTTCTCCACTCACAGGACAAAGGCGGACCCCCGTGACGCCCGAGGGGCCGTCACGGGGGTCCGTGAGCGCGTGCTTCCCGCCGCCGGGGGCCGGGTTACTGGGCCCGCTGGTGGTAGGACCGCCGGGTGTGCTCGGTGTGCTCCCGCATCAGCTGGGTCGCGCGGGCCTCGTCCCGGTCGGTGATGGCGGCGATCAGCCCGCGATGCTCGATCCACGACTGGTGGCCGCGCTGCCGGGCGATCGGCGTGTAGTACCAGCGGACGCGGCGATCGACCTGGGCGGCGAGTTCGGCGAGGACGGTGTTCCCGGCGAGCTCCATGACCTTCGCGTGGAAGCGGGCGTTGAGCGCGACGGCGGTGTCCACCTCGTCGGCGGCGACCGCCTGCTCGCCCTGGGCGCACAGCTCCTCCAGCGCGGCGATGCCGGCGCTGTCCGCGTGGGCCGCGGCCAGCCGGGCGGCCTCGGCCTCCAGGAGCGTGCGGACGGTGAGGAGCTGGTCCGCCTCCTCCTCGGTCGGCTCGTGCACGAACGCGCCCTGCGCGGGCCGCAGATCGACCCACCCCTCGGTGTTCAGCCGCTGGAGCGCCTCGCGCACCGGCTGCCGTGACACGCCGAGGTGGCCCGCCAGTTCGCTCTCGACCAGGTGCTGGCCCGGCTGGAGGGCACGGGTGGTGATGAGTTCGAGCAGCGCCTCGTAGACGCGGTCGCGCAGCGGGCCGGGCCGTTCGAGCTTGGGCACCGCACCCTGCGGCAGTCCTGTCGACAACATCGGTTCCCCTCCTGGGTGCACACCGGGCGACTGCGCCCCCGTGGCCGGCCGTCACCGCGACCCCGTATCGATTGTCTTTCGTCTACAGTCTACGGCGCACCGGGGCGGGCAGGCCGAGGAGTCGGCCACATCCCGCCACCGCCGGCACCCGCGACCGCCACCTTCAGGGGCAGCGGACGACCTGTCCCGCGTACGACAGGTTGCCGCCGAAGCCGAAGAGCAGCACCGGGTCGCCGCTGGAGACGCGGCCCTGCTCCACCAGCTTGGAGAACGCGAGGGGGATGCTCGCCGCCGAGGTGTTGCCGGACTCGGTGACATCGCGCGCGACCACCGCGTTGACCGCCCCCAGCTTCTCGGCGAGGGGTTCGATGATGCGCAGGTTGGCCTGATGCAGGACGACACCGGCGAGGTCCTCGGGGGCGTATCCCGCGCGCTCGCAGGCGCCGCGGGCGACGGCCGGCAGCCGGGTCGTCGCCCAGCGGTAGACGCTCTGTCCCTCCTGGGCGAAGCGGGCGGGCTGGCCCTCGATGCGCACCGCGTGCCCCATCTCGGGCACCGAGCCCCACAGCACCGGGCCGATCCCCGGCTCGGCGGACGCCTCCACGACGGCGGCGCCCGCCCCGTCCCCGACCAGCACACAGGTCGTCCGGTCGGTCCAGTCGGTGACGTCGGACATCTTGTCGGCTCCGATGACCAGGGCGCGCGCGGAGGCACCCGCCCGCACCGCGTGGTCGGCGGTGGCCAGCGCGTGGGTGAAGCCGGCGCAGACCACGTTGATGTCCATGGCGGCCGGTGAGGGGATGCCGAGCCGGGCCGCCACCCGCGCGGCCATGTTCGGCGACCGGTCGACGGCGGTGGAGGTCGCGACCAGGACGAGGTCGATGTCGCCGGGCGCGAGACCGGCCGACGCGAGCGCCTTGGCGGCGGCGTGCGCGGCGAGTTCGTCGACCGGCTCGTCGGGCCCGGCGATGTGGCGCGTGCGGATGCCGACCCGGGACGTGATCCATTCGTCACTGGTGTCGACCATGCCCGCCAGGTCCTCGTTGGTCAGGACCCGGGCGGGCTGGTAGTGGCCGACGGCGGCGATGCGCGAGCCGTTCATCAGTGGTGATCCCCTCGAACCTCGGGTAACGGGATGCACCAGTCTGATCAGTGACTCACCGGTACGACGGCACGTGATGCCACAGGAAACGGACGCCCGTGTTGTCGGCTTCTTGCAGACTCCCGGACCTTCCCCGGACGTCCGGTCACCCGCCCGGCGCCTAGCCGGTGAACAGCTGCGTCGCCTTGCGGACGAGTTCGTAGAGCCCGTACGCGAGGGGTGCGCCCACCCATACCCAGGCGAAGGCGATCAGTGGGCGCCGGGCGGGCGGGCTGCCGTCACTGGACATCGCTGGCCTCCTTCTCCTTGGGCCGCGTGGCCGGTTCGTGGTGGCGGGGGTGGACCGGCCGCACGAGTTCGTTGGCGACGAACCCGACGGCGAGCAGTCCCATCATGATGAACAGGGACAGGGTGTAGAGGGACGAGCCGTCCTTGCCCGCCTCCTCCTGCCGGTCGGCGATCCAGTTCACGATCAGGGGTCCGAGGACGCCGGCCGTGGACCAGGCGGTGAGGAGCCGCCCGTGGATGGCGCCGACCTGGTAGGTGCCGAAGAGGTCCTTCAGATAGGCGGGGACGGTGGCGAAGCCGCCGCCGTAGAAGGAGAGGATGACCAGCGCGCACAGGACGAACAGCGGCTTGGAGGAGTCGCCTGCCAGCGCGATCAGGGCGTACATCAGGGCGCCGGCCCCGAGGTACACGCGGTAGATGTTCTTCCGCCCGATCAGGTCCGAGGTGGACGACCAGCCGATACGGCCTGCCATGTTGGCGGCGGACAGCAGGGCGACGAAGCCGGCCGCGGCCGACACCGACACCGGGGTGGAGGAGTCCGCGAAGAAGTCCGTGATCATCGGCGCGGCCTTCTCCAGGATGCCGATGCCGGCGGTGACGTTCATGCAGAGCACGACCCACAGGCACCAGAACTGCGGGGTGCGCACGGCGCTGCGGGCGGAGACCTGCGGCCCGTCGAGGGCGGCGCCGGGCCTGTCGCCGGAGGGCTTCGCGGGGCGCGGCACCCGCACCAGCAGGACGCCGAGCAGCATGAAGACGGCGTACGTCAGGCCGTGCACCAGGAACGCCAGCGCGATCCCGGAGCTGTCGGTGCCGAAGGACTCCAGCATCTGCGCCGACCACGGGGAGGCGATGAGGGCGCCGCCGCCGAAGCCCATGATGGCGATGCCGGTGGCCATGCCGGGCCGGTCGGGGAACCATTTGATCAGCGTGGACACCGGCGAGATGTAACCGATGCCGAGGCCGATCCCGCCGACGAAGCCGTAGCCGAAGACGATCAGCCAGTACTGCTCGACGGCCGCGCCGAGCGCGGCGAGCAGGAAGCCCGAGGAGAAGCAGACCAGGGCCACCGTCATCGCCCAGCGGGGCCCCTTGCGCTCCACCAGCGTGCCGCCGAACGCGGCGGACAGGCCGAGCATGACGATGCCGAGCTGGAAGGGCAGGGCGCTCTGGGTGCCGCTGAGGCCGAGGGCCGACTCCAGCGGGGGTTTGAACACGCTCCAGGCGTAGGCCTGACCGATGGACAGATGGACCGAGAGCGCGGCGGGGGGAACCAGCCAGCGGCTCCATCCGGCGGGTGCCATGGGGGGACTCATGATCCCGCACGGTAGGCAGCGACGGGGTCGTTGAGAAGTGAACGGGTCGACCGTATGCGGTGAACGGTATCCGGGGCGCGACGAACGGTCGCCCGACCACCCGCCCGTCGCAGGGAAGGGCGTGCGCGCACTCTTGCTGACCCCTTATCCATACTGTAGACAATATTCAGTCGACGAGTCCTGACTCGTCATCTCCCGCTTCTCCAGCGCAGCCACCTCCGCGGTACTCCCTCGACCGAACGGAGCGTTCCGAAGTGAAAGTTGCAGTCCTCGGCGCCGGTGCCATCGGCGCCTACGTCGGAGCCGCGCTGCATCGCGCGGGTGCCGACGTGCACCTGATCGCCCGTGGACCGCACCTCGCGGCCATGAGGCGGCACGGGGTGCGGGTGCTCAGCCCGCGCGGCGACTTCACCGCCCGCGCCCACGCCACCGACGACCCGGCCGACGTCGGCCCGGTCGACTACGTCTTCCTGGGCCTGAAGGCCAACGCGTACGCGGCGTGCGGGCCGCTGATCGAGCCGCTGCTCCACGAGCGCACGGCGGTCGTGGCCGCCCAGAACGGCATCCCCTGGTGGTACTTCCACCGGCACGGCGGCCCCTACGACGGGCACCGCCTCGAGAGCGTGGACCCGGACGGCGCGGTCAGTGCGGTGCTCGCGCCCGAACGGGCCGTCGGCTGCGTCGTGTACGCCGCCACCGAACTCGAAGGACCCGGCGTCGTACGGCACTTGGAGGGCACCCGGTTCTCCGTCGGGGAGCCCGACCGCAGTGTGTCCCGGCGCTGTCTCGCGTTCAGCGAGGCCATGGTCGCCGGCGGCCTGAAGTGCCCGGTCGAACCCGGCCTGCGCAACGACATCTGGCTCAAGCTGCTCGGCAACATCTCCTTCAACCCGATCAGCGCGCTCGCCCGCGCCACCATGCGGCAGATGTGCCGGCACGGCGGCACGCGCAAGGTCATCGAGATCATGATGACCGAGACCCTGGCCGTCGCCACGGCCCTGGGCTGCGAGGTCGGCGTCTCCATCGAACGCCGGCTCGCGGGCGCCGAGAAGGTCGGCGACCACCGCACCTCCACGCTCCAGGACCTGGAGCGCGGCAAACCGCTCGAACTCGACGTCCTGCTCGCGGCCGTCGTCGAACTGGCGGAGATCACCGGCGTCCAGGTGCCCACCCTGCGCACCGTGCACGCCATCTCGGACCTGCTCGCGCTGAGGAGCGCCGCATGAAGGAACGACGCAAGGACCGTGGACGAAGGAACTACACCCGGCTGACCCACCCCCTGGTGCGCGATTCCCGGGACGAGCCGTTCCGGCGGGCGACCTGGGACGAGGCCCTGGACCGGGCGGCCCGCGGCATCGAGCGCAACCGGGGCGCGTTCGGCATGTTCTCCTGCGCCCGCGCCACGAACGAGATGAACTACGTGGCGCAGAAGTTCGCCCGGGTCGTGATGGGCACCAACAACGTCGACTCCTGCAACCGCACCTGCCACGCGCCCAGCGTGGCGGGCCTGTCGGCGGCCTTCGGGTCAGGCGGCGGCACCTCCTCCTACGAGGAGATCGAGCACACCGACGTCATCGTGATGTGGGGCTCCAACGCCCGTTTCGCGCACCCGATCTTCTTCCAGCACGTGCTGAAGGGCATCCGCAACGGCGCCCGGATGTACGCGCTCGACCCGCGCCGCACCTCCACCGCCGAGTGGGCGGAGAGCTGGCTCGGCCTGAACGTCGGCACCGACATCCCGATGGCCCACGCGATCGGCCGCGAGATCATCCACGCGGGCCTCGCCAACGAGGCGTTCATCGAGCGGGCGACGACCGGCTTCGAGGAGTACAAGGCACTCGTCGAACCGTGGACGCTCTCCCTCGCCGAGAAGGTGACGGGCGTCCCGGCCGCCGCCATCCGGCAGGTCGCGCACGCCTACGCCCGCGCCGAACGCGCCCAGCTGTGCTGGACCCTCGGCATCACCGAGCACCACAACGGCACCGACAACGTCCGCGCCCTGATCAACCTCTCCCTGCTGACGGGCCACGTCGGCCGCTACGGCAGCGGGCTCCAGCCGCTGCGCGGGCAGAACAACGTCCAGGGCGGCGGGGACATGGGCGCCATCCCGAACCGGCTCCCCGGCTTCCAGGACATCCTCGACCCGGGCACCCGCGTGAAGTTCGAGTCCGCCTGGGACACGGTGATCCAGCCCCACTACGGCCTGAACCTCACCGAGATGTTCGAGGCGATGGAGGACGGCGACCTGCGGGCCGTCTACTGCATCGGCGAGAACCCCGCCCAGTCCGAGGCCGACAGCGAGCAGGCCGTACGGCGGCTCGGGCAGCTGGACTTCCTCGTCGTCCAGGACATCTTCCTGACGAGGACGGCCGAGCTGGCGGACGTCGTCCTCCCCGCCACCGCCGGGTGGGCCGAGACCGAGGGCACCACCACCAACAGCGAGCGCCGGGTCCAGCGGGTGCGCCGGGCCGTCACCCCGCCCGGTGAGGCCCGCGAGGACATCGACATCATCTGCGACCTCGCGGGCCGGCTCGGCCACGACTGGAAGTACGCCGACGCCGAGGCCGTGTGGAACGAGCTGCGGTCGGTGTCGCCGGACCACCACGGGATGACGTACCGGCGGCTGGAGGAGCACCAGGGCATCCAGTGGCCCTGCCCCAGCACCGACGGGCTCGAACCGAGCTATCTGCACGGCCGGTTGTGGGAGGCCGACCCGGCGCGGCGCGGGACGGCGGCGCCGTTCGGGATCGTCCAGCACGATCCGCCGGTCGATCTCACCGACGAGCGGTACCCGATCAGGCTCACCACCGGGCGCCGGCTCGACTCGTACAACACCGGGGTGCAGAGCGGCAGTTTCGCCTCCCCGCTGCGGCGCGGCGAGTTCGTGGAGATCAGCCCCGAGGACGCCGAGCGGTACGGGGTCGTCGTCGGCGAGAAGGTCCAGGTGACCTCGCGGCGCGGCAGCGTCGTCGCGCCGGTGTGGGTGGACACCGCGCTGCGGCCCGGCCTGGCCTTCATGACCATGCACTTCCCCGACGAGGTGGACACCAACCAGCTGACGATCGAGGCGAACTGCCCGATCGCGGGGACGGCGGAGTTCAAGGCGTCGGCGATCCGGATCGACAAGCTCCCCGTCGCGACCATCGTGAGGTGACGCAAGTGGACCTGCACTTCGGCGACAGCAAACCGACGGACGACGAGCGGGCGGCCGTCGACGCCCTGCTAGGACCCCCGGAGTCCTCGTGGGAGGGCGCCACCCGCGACGAGACGCGGGCCGCCGACCTGAGGTGGGCGCGCGGCGGCCGGGCCGCCCGGGACCGCCGCGACCTGCTGTTGCCGGGGCTGCACGCCCTCAACGACCGGATCGGCTGGATCAGCGAGGGCGCCCTGGACTACCTGTGCCGGCGGTTGACGGTGCCGCCGGCGGAGGCGTACGGCGTCGCCACCTTCTACGCCCTGTTCTCGGTGCGGCCACGCCCCGCGACCGTGCTGCACGTGTGCACGGACCTGGCGTGCGCGGCGGCCGGCGCGAGCGACCTGTGCGCCGGGATCGAGGCGCGTCTCGGGCCGGGCAGCGGCGTGAGCGTGCAGCAAAGCCCCTGCCTCGGCCTGTGCGAACGAGCCCCCGCCGCCCTCGCGGTGAAGGCCGGCGACCCGGTGCGTACGGCGGTGTCGGCACCGGCGACCGTGGAGGAGGCCGTGCTCGCCGCGAGCGCGCCGGACTCCGCGCCCGGGGAGCCGCCCGCGGTGATGGCGGTGCCGCAGGCCGGGGACCGGGCGCTGACGCTGCTGCGGCGCGTCGGCGTCGTCGACCCTGCCTCGCTGGACGACTACCGGGCCCACGGCGGGTACACCGCGCTGCGCCGGGCCTTCGAACTCGGTCCCGCCGGGGTGATCCGGGAGGTCACCGACTCGGGCCTGGTCGGGCGCGGCGGCGCCGCCTTCCCCACCGGCCGCAAGTGGCAGGCCACGGCGTCGCAGCCCGACCATCCGCACTACCTCGTCTGCAACGCCGACGAATCCGAGCCGGGCACCTTCAAGGACCGGGTGCTCATGGAGGGCGACCCGTACGCGCTGGTCGAGGCCATGACGATCGCCGGGTACGCGACGGGCGCCCACCGGGGCTATCTGTACCTGCGCGGCGAGTACCCGCGCGCCCTGCGCCGCCTGGAGCACGCGATCACGCAGGCCCGGGCGCGCGGCTTCCTCGGGGACGACGTCCTCGGTCAGGGGTACGCCTTCGACATCGAGATCCGCCGGGGCGCGGGCGCCTACATCTGCGGCGAGGAGACCGCCCTGTTCAACTCCATCGAGGGCTACCGGGGCGAGCCGCGCTCCAAGCCGCCGTTCCCGGTGGAGAAGGGGCTGTTCGGCAAGCCGACGGTGGAGAACAACGTCGAGACGCTGGTCAACGTCCTGCCGATCCTGACCATGGGGGCCCCGGCGTACGCGGCCGTCGGCACGGCGCAGTCCACCGGCCCCAAGCTGTACTGCGTGTCCGGCAGCGTGGACCGCCCCGGCGTCTACGAACTCCCCTTCGGCGCGACCCTCGGCGAGCTGCTGGACCTGGCGGGCGTCCGGGACGGGCTGCGGGCGGTGCTGCTGGGCGGCGCGGCGGGCGGCTTCGTCCGGGCCGACGAGAGGGACATTCCGCTGACGTTCGAGGGCACCCGCGCGGCCGGCACCACCCTCGGCTCGGGGGTGGTCATGGCCTTCGACAACACCGTGCCGCTGCCCCGGCTGCTGCTGCGCATCGCCGAGTTCTTCCGCGACGAGTCGTGCGGGCAGTGCGTGCCCTGCCGGGTCGGCACGGTACGGCAGGAGGAGGCCCTGCACCGGATCGCCGAGCGCACGGGCGCGGCGGCCGCCGACGACATCGCCCTGCTCCGGGAGGTCGGCCGCGCCATGCGGGACGCCTCCATCTGCGGTCTCGGGCAGACCGCGTGGAACGCCGTGGAATCCGCGATCGACCGTCTGGGGGCCTACACATGACCGCGATACCGCTGGGAGTGCCGCGCCGGCTGGTGGAGTTCACCCTCGACGGGCAGGAGACCCGGGTCCCGGAGGGCTCGACGATCCTCGACGCCTGCCGGGCCGCCGGGAAGGACATCCCCACCCTGTGCGAGGGCGACACGCTGCGGCCCAAGAACGCCTGCCGGGTGTGCGTCGTGGAGGTCGAGGGGTCCAGGACCCTGGTGCCCGCCTGCTCCCGCAGGGCCGAGGCGGGCATGGAGGTGCGCACCGGCACCGAACGCGCCCGGCACAGCCGCAAGGTCGTCCTGGAGCTGCTCGCCTCGTCCGTGGACCTGTCGACCACGCCCCGCGTCACCGGATGGCTCAAGGAGTACGAGGCGAAACCGGACCGGTTCGGCCCGGACGCCGCCCGTCTCAACGAGGAGCCGAAGGTCGACAACGAGCTCTATGTGCGCGACTACGACAAATGCATCCTCTGCTACAAGTGTGTGGACGCCTGCGGCGACCAGTGGCAGAACACCTTCGCGATCTCCGTCGCCGGACGCGGCTTCGACGCGCGGATCGCCGTCGAGCACGACGCCCCGCTCACCGACTCGGCGTGCGTGTACTGCGGCAACTGCATCGAGGTGTGCCCGACGGGAGCCCTGTCGTTCAAGTCGGAGTTCGACATGCGTGCGGCGGGTACCTGGGACGAGTCGGCTCAGACCGAGACGACCACCGTGTGCGCGTACTGCGGTGTGGGCTGCAACCTCACGCTCCATGTGCAGGACAATGAGATCGTGAAGGTCACCTCGCCGCACGACAACCCGGTGACCCACGGCAATCTGTGCATCAAGGGCCGCTTCGGCTACCAGCACGTCCAGAACCGGGATTGACGGGACTGATCGAGACATGGGACGAGTCACGGAACGACGCAAGGTGATCCGGATCAGGGACGGGGCGGTCTCCACCCGGCCGGACACCCTCGTCGCGGAGGAACCTCTGGAGATCCGGCTGAACGGCAAGCCGCTCGCCATCACCATGCGCACCCCGGGCGACGACTTCGCGCTCGCCGCCGGGTTCCTGGTGAGCGAGGGCGTCCTCGCCGAGCAGGCGGACCTGCAGAACATCGTCTACTGCGCGGGCGCGACCGCCGACGGGTCCAACACGTACAACGTGGTGGACGTGAAGACCGCGCCGGGCGTGACCGTCCCCGACATCACCCTCGAACGGAACGTCTACACCACCTCGTCCTGCGGGCTGTGCGGCAAGGCGAGCCTGGACGCGGTGCGGACGACGGCCCGCTGGCCGATCGCCGACACTCCCCCGGTCCGGGTCGACCCCGACCTGCTCGCGAGCCTCCCCGACCGGCTCCGCGCGGCCCAGCGGGTCTTCGACCGGACCGGGGGCCTGCACGCGGCCGCCCTCTTCTCCGAGGAGGGCGAACTGATCGACATCCGCGAGGACGTGGGCCGGCACAACGCGGTCGACAAACTCGTCGGCCGGGCCCTGCAGAACGGGGACCTGCCGCTGTCCCGGGCGATCCTGCTGGTGTCCGGGCGGGCCAGCTTCGAGCTGGCGCAGAAGGCCGTGATGGCGGGCCTCCCCGTCCTCGCGGCGGTCTCCGCGCCCTCGTCGCTCGCGGTCGACCTGGCCGCGGAGACCGGGCTGACCCTGGTGGGCTTCCTGCGGGGCAGCTCGATGAACGTGTACGCGGGGGACCACCGGCTCGCTCTGCGGACCGCGGCCGCCCGAGGCTGACCGGGCCCCCGCTACACGGCGGAGGGGCCCCGGCCGGCGGGGAGCGCCCCCTGCGCCGTCCCCGGGGCCCCACTGTTCGCTCCACCACCCATGGACCGGGGCGCCCCCGGCCACTACCGTCCCGAGGGTGCCCGACGACATCCGAGCACGGCGGCGCGCGGGAACCGGCCTCGGTCTCCTGCTGGCCCTGGTGCTCGGGGCCGTGCTGCTCACCGCCCTCCCGGACGACGGCGCACGGGAGGGCGGCGCCGCGTGCGGGCCGCGGGCGGTCGGATCCTGGTCGGCGCAGCGCGCCCTGACGGCCGAGTTCGCCCGCTACGGCGACGACCCCGCCCGCACCGACGACTGGACCGGCGGCGACGGCACCCACTCGGTGCGGCTGCCGGACGGCCGTCTGCTGTGGCTGTTCTCGGACACCTATCTCGGCCGGGTGCACCCGCCGCCCAACCCGTTCGGCGAGTCCGCCGCGTGGCGGGAGGGCGCCGCTCCGCTGGTCCGCAACTCCGCGGTCGTGATGCGCGACGGCCGCCTGGAGCGCACGCTGCCCGCGCCGCTCTTCCCCGACCCGGCGCCGGGCCAGTGGCGCTGGCCGGTCGCGGCCCGCGTCGAACCCCGCTCCCCCGGCGCGCCGGAGCGGGTCCTGCGGGTGCTGCTGTGGGTCCGCGCGACCGGGCCGTCGCCCTGGATCTACGGGGTGCCGGTCGCCACCGAGGTCGCCACGCTCTCCCTGCCGGACCTGCGGGTGGAGTCGGCCGTGCGGGTCGCCGACCAGCAGGGGGTGCCGGACCCGTCCCGGCGGGTGCTGTACGGCACGACGCTGGTCGAGGAGGACGGCTGGACGTACGTCTTCGGGGGCGACGACGGCCGGGCCGCCGCCCGCCCGGTCTCCCGGGCGTACCTCGCGCGGGTACCGGCGGGCCGGCTGGGCGAGCCGGACGCCTGGCGGTACTGGGACGGCTCGGGGTGGGGCGGGCCGCCCGCGCGGCCCCGGCCGGTGCTGGGGGACGGACGGCGCACCGGGGTGGGCAGCGCGTTCTCGGTGGCCCGGGTGGACGGGACGTACGTGCTGTTCACGATGGCGGCGGGCACGGCGGGTCTGAGGACGGTGACGTCGTACTGGGCGTGTTCACCCGCCGGCCCCTGGCACGGTCCCGGCCGGCCCTTCGCCCCCGCGCTGCCGCGCGGCGGGGGCCTCGCGGCGTACAACCCGCAGGTCCATCCCGAGCTGGGCGGCGGCGAACGCCTCGTGCTGAGCTACGACGTCAACTGGCTGGAGCCGGCCGACGCCGCCGCCCAGCTCAGCCGTGACGTGTCCCGGTACCGACCGCGGTTCGTGACGCTGCGGCTGACCCCCGCCCGCTGACCGGGTCGTCGCCGTCGGAGTCGGCCTCGGCCTCGGGGTCGTGGGAGCGCCGTTTGGCGATGACCGCGCACACCATCAGCTGCATCTGGTGGAAGAGCATCAGCGGCAGCACGGCCAGCGAGGCGTGCGCGCCGAACAGGACGCTGGCCATGGGCAGCCCGGAGGCCAGGGACTTCTTGGAGCCGGCGAACTGGATGGCGATACGGTCCGCGCGGCCGAACCCCAGCGCCTTGGCGCCGTACCAGGTCAGGGCGAGCATCACGGCCAGCAGCACGGCCTCGACGGCGAGCAGGCCGGCCAGCCGGACGGGGCTGACCTGGTGCCAGATGCCCTGGACCATGCCCGCGCTGAACGCGGTGTAGACGACGAGCAGGATCGAGCCGCGGTCGACGAGTCCGAGGACCTTGCGGTGCCGGGCGACGAAACCGCCGATCCAGCGGCGCAGCAGCTGCCCGGCGACGAACGGCACGAGCAGCTGCAACACGATCTTCACGACCGAGTCGGCGGAGAAGCCGCCGCCGTCGCCGCCGAGCACGGCCGCCGCGAGGAGCGGGGTGAGGACGATGCCCACCAGTGAGGAGAAGGAGCCCGCGCAGATCGCCGCCGGGACGTTGCCGCGGGCCATCGAGGTGAAGGCGATGGAGGACTGGATGGTGGACGGGACCAGGGTGAGGAAGAGCAGCCCCTGGTAGAGCGGGTCGGTGAGGATCACCGGGACGAGTCCGCGGGCCGCGAGGCCCAGCAGCGGGAAGATCACGAAGGTGCAGGCGAGGACGGTGACGTGGAGCCGCCAGTGCTTGAGTCCGTCGAGGGCCTCACGGGTGGACAGCCGGGCGCCGTAGAGGAAGAACAGGAAGGCGATGGCGGCCGTGGAGGCGCCCGAGGCCACGTCGGAGGCCGTCCCGCGCGCCGGGAGCAGGGCGGCGATGCCGACCGTCCCGAGCAGCATCAGGATGTACGGGTCGATCGGCATCCACCGCGGCCAGTGCAGGCGTTTCACTGTGCTCCACTACTTCGCTCGTCGCTTCGCTGTACGTCGGGTTCCCGGCACGGACGTGCCCTCTCCATCGTCCCCCGCCGTCCTTTGATCGGGAATCCGGCATACCACTCTGACTGTCATCACGTTTCGCGATGAGCGGGGTTACGCTGGCGGTGTGTACGACCCCTCCCAGCTGCGCACCTTCCTGACGGTGGCCCAGACGCTCAGTTTCACGCGGGCGGCCCGCCGGCTCGGCCTGCGCCAGTCGACCGTCAGCCAGCACGTCCGGCGGCTGGAGGACGCGACGGGGCGTCCGCTGTTCGCCCGGGACACGCACTCGGTGGAGCTGACCGAGGACGGCGAGGCGATGCTCGGCTTCGCGCGGCGCATCCTCGCGGTCCACGAGCAGGCGACGGCGTTCTTCACCGGGACCCGGCTGCGCGGGCGGCTGCGCTTCGGCGCGTCCGAGGACTTCGTCCTGACCCGGCTGCCGGAGATCCTGGAGGGCTTTCGCTACGAGCACCCCGAGGTCGATCTCGAGCTGACGGTCGAACTCTCCGGCACGCTGCACGAGCAGCTGGCCGCGGGGAAGCTGGACCTGGTACTGGCCAAGCGGCGGCCGGAGGGCCCGCGGGGCGAGCCCGTCTGGCACGACCGGCTGGTGTGGATCGGCGCGGAGCGGCTGCGGCTGGATCCGGACCGGCCGGTGCCGCTGATCGTGTACCCGCCGCCCGGGATCAGCCGGGCGCTGGCGCTGGAGGCCCTGGAGCGGCAGGGACGGCAGTGGCGGATCGTCTGCACGAGCGGCAGCCTCAACGGCCTGATCGCCGCGGCCCGGGCCGGGCTCGGGGTGATGGCGCACTCCCGTGGCCTGATCCCGCCGGGTCTGGTGCGGGTGCCCGAGCGGGCGGGTCTGCCTGAGCTGGGCCGGGTCGACTTCGTCCTGATGCACGGGCCGCGGCGGACGGCGGCCCAGTCGGCGGCCGACGCCCTGGCCGGCGCGATCCTGGCGGGCGGGGACCGGCTGCACCGGCGCTGAGCGCGCGGCGGGAGTGACAGATTCGGGGCGGTGGGCGCTGAGGGAGCAGAGGACGGTCCGCCCGGGCGCCACCCCAAGATCGACTGGGCCTTCGCCCGGTAAGTGAGTCGGTCGGATTTGGTGGAGATTACGGGCCCGGAACTTACTCAACCGTCAGTATTGTGTCCGGCGGTGCCCGGTGTGGGCGCATTTTCCTTCCCTGACCTGTGCAAACCTGAGCACCCGTCGATTTTCGGCCCCCTCCCGCCCGCAGGACGGGTGGGGTAGCTTTCACGCCCTGTGCTGAGCGTCAGCCGATGCGATCGGAGCGGGGAGCGGGGTTTGCGCGAGTTCACCAACCCTCCGTTGGCGTTGGCACCGCCGGTGGGCGGCCTGGCCGACGTCGTCTTCGAGCATGCCCAGGAGGAACCCCGGTACGTGGTCCTCGGCCGCAAGGACGGGGACGGCCAGTGGCAGGACGTCACCGCCGCCGAGTTCCGCGACGAGGTGCTGGCCCTGGCCAAGGGGATGCTCGCCCGCGGCATCCGCTTCGGCGACCGGGTCGCGCTCATGTCCCGCACCCGTTACGAGTGGACCCTGTTCGACTTCGCGCTGTGGACCATCGGCGCCCAGGTCGTCCCGATCTACCCGACCTCCTCGGCCGAGCAGTGCTTCTGGATGCTGTACGACGCCGAGTGCTCGGCGGCGATCGTGGAGCACGAGGACCACGCGATGACCATCGCCACCGTCATCGACCGGCTGCCCCGGCTGCACGAGATGTGGCAGCTCGACGCGGGCGCCGTGCAGGAGCTGTACGACGCGGGCGCGCACCTCGACGACGAGGTCGTCCACCGGCACCGGCAGGCGGTCACCCCCGAGTCCATCGCCACGGTGATCTACACCTCCGGCACGACGGGCCGCCCCAAGGGCTGTGTCATCTCGCACGGCAACCTGATGTACGAGGCCGACACGGTCATCGAGCGCTGGGAGCCGGTGTTCCACTCGAAGAAGGGCGACGAGGCGGCGACCCTGCTGTTCCTGCCGCTCGCGCACGTCTTCGGGCGGATGGTGGAGGTCGCCGCGATCCGCGGCAGGGTGCGGTTCGGCCACCAGCCGCAGATGCACGCGGCGGCGCTGCTGCCCGACCTCGCCGCGTTCCGGCCCACGTTCTTCCTGGCCGTGCCGTACATCTTCGAGAAGGTCTTCAACGCCGCCCGGCGCAAGGCCGAGAAGGAGGGCAGGTCCGGCGCCTTCGAGAAGGCCGTCGACGTGGCCGTGAGGTACGCCGACGCCGTCGAGGCCAAGGCGTGGGGCACCGGGCCGGGCCCCTCGGCGGGGCTGCGCATGCAGCACCAGCTCTTCGACAAGCTCGTGTACTCCAAGATGCGCGCCGCCATGGGCGGCCGGATCCGGCACGCGATGTCGGGCGGCTCGGCGATGGACCGGCGGCTCGGGCTGTTCTTCGCGGGCGCGGGCATCCAGATCTACGAGGGCTACGGCCTCACCGAGTCCACGGCGGCCGCGACGGCCAACCCGCCCGGACGCACCCGGTACGGCACGGTCGGCCAGCCCGTCCCGGGCGTCACCGTCCACATCGCCGACGACGGCGAGATCTGGCTCAACGGCAGCAACGTCTTCCTCGGCTATCTGAACAACCAGAAGGCCACCGACCAGACGCTGCACGACGGCTGGCTCGCCACCGGCGACCTGGGCAGCCTCGACGAGGACGGCTACCTCACCATCACCGGCCGCAAGAAGGAGATCCTCGTGACCTCCGGCGGCAAGAGCGTCTCGCCCGGCGTCCTGGAGGAGCGGGTGCGCGACCACCCGCTGGTCGCGCAGTGCATCGTCGTCGGCAACGACCGCCCGTACATCGCCGCCCTGGTCACCCTCGACCAGGAGGCCGTCGAGCACTGGCTGGCGATGCGCGCCAAGCGCCCGATGTCACCGGCGGAGCTGGTCCGTGACCCGGATCTGGAGACCGAGGTGCGGCGCGCGGTCGTCGCCGCGAACACACTGGTCTCGCAGGCCGAGTCCATCCGCACCTTCCGGATCCTGGCCCAGCCGTTCACCGAGGAGCACGGGCTGCTCACCCCGTCGCTGAAGCTGAAGCGCAAGGCGATCGAGAGCGCGTACGCCAACGAGGTGGAGGCGCTGTACCGGGCCTGAGCCCGGGTTTTTCTCCGGTCAGGAATGCGTGACGGCCCGTGATCGTTGACGATGGGAGTCCAACCTGTCGGCAACCGTAAGGATCAAGAGCTCGTGAGCAGCAAGGTCCCCCCGATCATCCTCAACAACGGCGTCGAGATGCCCCAGCTGGGTTTCGGCGTCTGGCAGGTGCCGGACGACGAGGCCGAGCGGGCGGTCGCGGCCGCGCTGGAGGCCGGGTACCGCAGCATCGACACAGCGGCGATCTACGGCAACGAGACGGGCACCGGCAAGGCCGTCGCCACCTCCGGCGTCCCCCGCGAGGACGTCTTCGTCACCACCAAGGTCTGGAACAGCGACCACGGCTACGACTCCACGCTGCGCGCCTTCGACACGTCGCTGGAGAAGCTGGGCATGGAGTACGTCGACCTCTACCTCATCCACTGGCCCACGCCGGCGCGCGGGTTGTACGTGGACACCTACAAGGCGTTCGAGAAGCTGCTCGCCGACGGGCGGGTCCGCGCGATCGGCGTGTCCAACTTCCTCCCGGAGCACCTGGAGCGGCTGATCGAGGAGACCTCGGTCGTGCCGGCGGTCAACCAGATCGAACTGCACCCGCATCTGCAGCAGCACGCCGCGCGGGCGTTCCACGCCGAGAAGGGCATCGCCACCGAGGCGTGGTCGCCGCTCGGCTCGGGCAAGGGGCTGCTGGAGGTTCCGGCGATCGTCGCGATCGCGCGGAAGCACGGCCGGACCCCGGCCCAGATCGTGCTGCGCTGGCATCTGCAGCTCGGCAACGTGGTGATCCCCAAGTCCGTGACGCCGTCGCGGATCAAGGAGAACATCGACGTGTTCGACTTCAGCCTCGACGACGAGGACCTCGCCGCGATCAGTGCGCTGAACGAGGACCGGCGGCTCGGCCCCGACCCGGCCGAGTTCAACGCCGCCTGAGGCGTCCACCGTGTGAACGGTCCGGCCGCCGCTCGCCTGTCGCGAGCGGCGGCCGTACTGTTCCCGGGGCTTCCGCCGGGTCAGTTGGGCTGCCCGAGCGGCCGTACGACGACGGTGTTGACGTCCACTCCCTCGGGCTGCCGGACGGCCCACACCACCGAGTCCGCGATCTGGTCGGCGGTCAGCAGATCACCCGGAGGCAGGCTGCCGAGCCCGTCCCAGAACGGCGTCTCGACGCGCCCCGGTGCGACGAGCGTGACCCCGACCCCCCATGCGGTGACCTCGCGCCGGGTGTTCTCGGCGAGCCCGGTCACCGCCCACTTCGTCGCGCCGTAGAGGTTGCCGGCCGTCGGCACGAAGCCGGCGACGCTGCCGACCAGCACGATCCGGCCGCGGCTCTCCTTGAGGGCGTCGATCGAGGCGCGGATCAGCAGGGCCGGGCCGAGGACGTTGGTCAGCACCATCTCCGGCCAGCCGGCCGGGTCTCCCTGGGCGACGGAGTCGTGCGTGGCGAAACCGGCGTTGGCGACGACCGTGTCCAGCCGGCCGAACGCCTTGAGCGTGGTGTCCACCGCGGCCTGGACGTCCTCGTACCGGGCGGAGTCGCCCACGAGGGTGAGCAGCTGCCCGGGCCGCCCCACTTCGTCGGCGAAGCGCCGCAGGCGCTCCTCGCCGCGGCCGGTGACGGCGACCCGGTGGCCGGCGTCCAGCAGGCCCCGTGCGACGGCGGCGCCGATGCCGCTGCCGCCGCCGGTGATCAGCGCGGCCGGAGAATCGGTCATGGTGGTCCCCCTGCATGTCGGTGCGTGCTTGAGGGGGAGTCCATCACTTGGAGCGCTCTCGAAGTCAAGTCGCCTTTTTTCCAGGGGACTTCATCGCGCACGGACGGCCGTGAACACCGACTGCGCCGCCAGGACGAACACGTCCGGGCGGTGGTGGACGCTCGCCTCGTCACCCGGGTCGAGGAGCCGGTCGAGGGTGGCGCGGTCGTCGGCGTCCAGCCGGTCGCCCAGGACCGCGCGGGTGCGGGTGAGGGTGTCGACGGCGTACGCGCGGGCGCGGTCCGTGGTCGGGGCCGGCAGGTCCAGCAGGAAGGTCCGGGTGCCGCTGGGGCGCAGTCCGGCGGCGGCCAGCAGGGCGGTCCAGTCCTCCGCCTCGGCGACGGAACCGGGCAGGTCGGCCCGCATCCGCGCGAACCACTCCCCCTCCACCACGTCGAGCCGCGCCTGGAGCCCCGGGCGCCCGAACCCGATGTCGCGCGGCAGGAACCGGGTGGGCAGACCACCCTCCTGCAGGGCCAGGGTGCCGCCGAAGGCGAGCCGCTCGGCGAAAGCGGCCAGCGCGGCCCGCTGGTCGCCCAGATGGTGCAGGCTGCGGCCCGCCCACAACAGGTCGGCGGGATAGTCCAGATCGCCCAGGACGCCGGGCAGTTCACCGGCGAGCGTGTCGAAGCGGTCCGCGACCCCGAGCCGCTCGGCCCTCTCCCGGGCCCGGTCCAGCAGGGGCCGCGAGGCGTCGACCGCGACGACCCGGGCCCCCGGGAAGGTGTCGGCCAGCAGACAGGCCACGACCCCCGGCCCGCTGCCCGCGTCCACGACCAGCCCCGGCTCGGTCTGCCGCTTGGCGAGCCACGCCATGGCGTGCTCGTACAGGGGCGTGAACAGCTCGGCCTGGGCCTCCAGCCGCGGGCCCATCTCGCCCCAGTCGATGTCGGTGTGCTCGTGATGATGCGCCATGCCCCTCAGCCTCCCCTCTCCATCCCCACCGGCGTGCGAAGACGCACCGCCCCACGGCGACCGCCCACGCGGTGCCGACGGGAGCGTCACTCCGGTTTGCGGAAGGCCACGATCGTGAAGACCGGGTCCGGGCGGGGGCGGTCCTGGTCGGGGAGGGCGGACAGGCGGGTGGCGAAGGTCTCGGAGAGGGGGTCGCCGGGTGGGAGGGTGCCGAACCAGCCGCGGCGCAGGTCGGCCACCGTGCGCCGGGGGCTGCGGCCCTGGCCGTGGCCGGTGAAGCGGGCCTGTCCGGCGGGGAGGAGGCCGTGGTCGCGGGCGTAGGACCGCACACGGGCGGCCTCGTCCATGGCCGGGCTGCGGGGACGGGCGGCGAGGACGGCGTCGATGTCGCTGCCCACGTTGTGCGCGGCGGCCTTGCCGACGGTGGTGACGTACACCCCGCCCGGCCGCAGGACGCGGGCGCACTCGCCGACCAGGGTGCGGACGTCCCCGGAGGTCGCCGCCAGGTGTAAGAGCCACACACTGCTGACGGCGTCGAAGCTTCCGTCCCGGAACGGCAGCCTGCGGGCGTCGGCGAGGAGTATCGAGCCGGGCAGCCGCGCCGCGGCCAGCCGGGCCATGGCGGGGGTCAGGTCGACCCCGGTCACCGAGAGGCCGTCCTCGGCCGCGAGCAGGCGGGTGACGATGCCGGTGCCGCAGGCCACGTCGAGCAGCCGCCGGGTGCCCTCGGGGAGGAAGCCCCGTACGGCCCCGGCGGCGGCCCGCGCCCTGGCCTCCCCGCCGCGCGAGGCGTCGTAGCGCTCCGCTTCCTTGTCGTAGTCCAGCACGGCCGTCACTGCGCGCCGTGGACGGGGGCCAGGGCCTCGATCCGGCGGGCGAGCGCGAAGTCCTTCTCGGTCACGCCGCCGACGGTGTGGGTGTTCACGGTGAGCGACACCGTGTGGTAGCCGAGGGTGAGGTCGGAGTGGTGGTCGAGCTCCTCCTGCACCTGGGCGATGTGCACGACCATCGCGGTGGCGGCGAAGTGCGAGGCCAGCCGGTAGGAGCGGGCGATACGGTCGCCGTCCCTGGACCAGCCGGGCAGCTCGGGGAGCCGGTCCTCGATCTCCTTCTGCGACAGCGGTTCGACAGCCATGGCCTCGCTCCTTCCAGCAGACGGGAGGGTTCGTCCTCAGCCTGCCACAGCGCGAGGGGCCCGGTCCTGGTCACCGGTGCGCGCCCGTCGGCTACGGTCGTCCCATGACCGCCCTCCCGTCCGCCCCGGCCGCCCCCGCCGACCGGGGCGTGGGCCCCCTGCTGCGGGCCTGGCGCGAGCAGCGCCGGGTCAGCCAGCTGGAGTTGGCGCTGCGCGCCGGCTCCTCGGCACGGCACATCAGCTTCGTCGAGACGGGCCGCTCCCGGCCCAGCGAGGAGATGGTGCTGCGGCTCGCCGAGCACCTGGACGTGCCGGTGCGCGAGCGCAACGCGCTGCTGCTGGCCGCGGGGTACGCGCCCCGCTACCCGGAGACCCCGCTGGACGACCCGGCGCTGGACGCGCTGCGCGCCGGCATGGAGCGCCTGATCCAGGGCTACGAGCCCTACCCGGCGCTCGTGGTGGACGCGCTGTACGACGTGCACGCGGCCAACCGGGGGGTCCTGATGCTCCTCGACGGCATCCCCGGGCATCTGCTGGAGCCGCCGCTCAACGCGATGCGTCTGACCCTGCATCCGGAGGGGCTGGCGCCGCGCATCGTCAATCTGCGGGAGTGGCGGGGGCATCTCCTCGCGCAGATGGAGCGGCAGATCGCGCTGCGCCGCTCCGAGCCGCTGCGCCGGCTCCACGAGGAGGTCGCCGCCTATCCCCTGCCCGAGGGGGCGCCGCGGGACGGGACTCCGGCGGACCCGGTCGCGTACTTCGCGCTGCCGATGCGGATCGAGCACGAGGGCCGGGTGCTGTCGTTCACGTCCTCCATCTCCACGTTCAACACCCCGATGGACGTGACCGTGGCCGAGCTGGCCATCGAGACGCTGCTCCCGGCCGACCCGGCGACGGTCAAGTACCTTCAGTCGCTGTCCTCCTGACGGAGCCTCAGCGCCGCGTACTGCAGCGCGGCGAACCCGGCGACGACGGCCGCCTGCAGGACGATCCACACGGCGCCCGCGGTGGTCGGCGTCAGCCACAGCGCGAGGGCGACGACACTGAGCACCGCCCAGGCGAGGTTGGTCTCGACGACGGCCCGCACCCCGAGGCGGGCCGGGCGGGCCCGCGAGGCGAGCAGCGCCACCCCGCCCGCGTACGCCGCGAGGAGGGCGCCGAGGCCGAGCAGCAACCCCTGGCCGACGCCGAGGAGACGGCCGAGCGGGCCGGAGGCCACGAGGTAGGCGAGACCGTTGGCCCCGGTCACCACGGCGTCCAGGGCCAGGAAGCGGCGCAGCGCGGTCTGCGGGTGGGAGGTCCGGGCGAGCGCGGTGAGCGAGGTGGCGGACATGACGAATCACCCTCCGTCGGGTCGAATGGCGGTGCGGGGGCCGGGTCCCGGGCCGGAGTGCGCCGGCCCGGAACCCGGTGGCCCCACGGTCCCGCGCGACGGCGGGCCCGTCGATTACCTGCCGGGTCATGACCTCGGGACGGCCGTACCCCCGTGGCCGCCGGGTCGTGGCAGACTGCACCCGTTACTTCCGGCGCGTGGGGAGGCGTGGCGTGAGTGAGCGGCGTCCGGCGCCGACCGTGGGCCAGGTGGTGCTCGGCAAACGCCTTCAGGAGTTGCGGGAGGCGGTCGGACTGGGCCGCGACGAGGCCGCGCGGGCCCTGCGGGTGGCGGCGGCGACCGTCCGGCGGATGGAGACGGCCGAGGTCGCGCTGAAGATCCCGTACGTGCAGGTGCTGCTGGAGACGTACGGCGTGCCGGAGGACGAGACCGCCGCGTTCCTCGCGCTTGCCGAGGAGGCCAACGAGCCGGGCTGGTGGCAGCGGTTCCACGACGTGCTGCCGGACTGGTTCAGCCTGTACGTGAGCCTGGAGGGCGCCGCCCGGATCATCCGCTCCTACGAGCCGCACTTCGTGCCGGGCCTGCTCCAGACCGAGGCGTACGCGCGCGACGTGATGACGAACGGGACGATCGCGCAGAAGGGCCCCGAGGCGATCGAGCGGCACGTGTCGCTGCGGATGGAACGGCAGCGGCTGCTGGAGCGCCCCGACCCACCCCACCTGTGGGTGATCATGGACGAGACGGTGCTGCGGCGGCCGGTCGGCGACACCTCCGAGGTGATGCGCGACCAGGTGGACAAGCTGCTGGAGTTCGCCGAGCGCGACCGGGTCACCCTGCAGATCGCCGAGTTCGCGTCGGGCCCGCACCCCGGGACGTACGCGCCGTTCTCGCTGTTCCGCTTCGCCGAGCCGGAGCTGCCGGACATGGTCACCACGGAGTACCTGTCCGGCGCGCTGTACCTGGACTCGCGGGAAGAGGTCGCCGCGCACCTGGAGGTGCTGGACCACATGTCCACGGCCGCCGCGTCGGCCGAGCGCACCGAGAAGCTCCTGCGGGAGTTCCGCGAGGAGTACTGAGACAGAGGCCGTCGTCCCCGTTCGTCGAGCGTCCGAGGAGAGCACCGCGTGTCCGCTTCCGAGTCGGCGCCCACCCGGGTCGACACCAGCCGGTTCCACGGCCGGCGTCCCGAGCCGCAGGACGTGGCCGCGCAGGCGGAGGGCATCGTGCCGGTGTACGCGGGGGTCGCCCGCAAGCCCTGACCCGTACGGGCGCCGTGAACGGGTGCGCTCCCCCGCCCCGCCCTAGGTTCGTCACACCAGGGCCGAGCAAGGGAGCGCCTGTGACCGACACCGCGATAGCGCCCGCGCCGCCGGAGGCGCCGGGACCGGCACCGCCGGCCGGCCCGCTCCGGGACCCGCGTGTGCGCGGCGCGCTCCTGGAGCCGTACCGGGAGGCCAGACGGCGGCTGCGGGACCCGGTGCCGGCCTGGGCGGATGTCCAGGGCGACCCGGAGCGCCACCGCCGGTACCAGCGGGCGCGCGGCGGGGGCCCGCTGGAGTGGGCGGGCTGGGACGAGGCCGTCGAACTGGTCGCGGCGGCGTACGTCCACACCCTCGCGGCGTACGGCCCCGACCGGATCGCCGGGCTGTTCCCGGCCGACGCGCCCGGCGCCCGCTTCCACACGCTGATCGGCGCGCCGGTGCTGGTGTCCGCGGCGTCCCCGCCCGGGCACGACTGGGCGGACGCGGCGTATCTGCTGGTGTGGGGCGGGGACCTCCCGGACGCGCGGCGGCCGGCGCGGGCCCGCTACCGGGGCCAGAAGGTCGTCGCGATCGCCCCCGACGAGCGGGCGGGCGGTACCCGGCTCGCCGACGAGGTGCTGCATCCGCACCCCGGCACGGACGGCGCGCCGACCCTGGCGATGGGGCACGTCGCCCTCAAGGAGTTCTTCGCCGACCGCGCGCCGCCGTTCTTCGTGGACCACGCGCGCCGGTGCACGGATCTGCCGTTCCTGATCACGCTGGAGGAGCGCGCCGACGGCACGTACGCGCCCGGCACCTCCCTGCGCGCGTCCGACCTGGGGCGCCGGGGCGGGAACGCCGAGGGCCGGGCGGTCGTACTGGACGAGGCCACCGGCCGCGCGGCCGTCCCCGACGGCAGCACCGGACCGGGGGTCATGTCCCCGGCGCTGAGCCTGTACGGCCGTGAGGTCACGGCCGGGGTCGAGGTCCTCCTCCCCCACTTCGACGCCGGCGGCCGAGCCGGAGCCGTACGCCGGGCCCAGGCGCTGGAGGAGCTGTACCGGCTGCCGGCGACCGCTCCGGACGAGGAACGGACCGTGGTACCGGCGGCGGAGTCCCCCGCCGTGATCCGTACGACCCGCACACCCGAGGCCGAGGAGATCTGATGTCCTCCTACGAGGTGCTGTACCAGGCGGCCGCGCTCTGCCTGACCTACCCGGACGACGACTTCCGGGCACGGCTGCCCCTGTTGCGTGAAGCCGCCCCGCAGCTGCGCGCGTTCACCGACCACGCGGCGGTCACCCCGCCGCGTGCACTGGCCGCGCACTACGTCGAGGTGTTCGACCTGGAGCACGGGCACAGCCTCTACCTGACGTGGTGGCGCGACGGGGACGCCCGGCGGCGCGGCATCTCGCTGGAGCGGCTGAAGGAGCTCTACCACGCGAACGGCCTGGAGTTCACCGGCGAGGAGCTGCCCGACTTCCTGCCCGCCGTACTGGAGTTCTCGTCCCGCACCGGCACCGACGACCTCCTGCGGGAGCATCGGGACTGCCTGGAGCGGCTGCGCGGCCGTCTCACGGCGGCCTGCACGCCGTACGCGGCCGTCTTGGACGCGGTCTGCGCCACACTGCCGGCCGCGCCCGCGGCAGGCCGCCTCTAGGTCGCATCCTTCGTGTCCTTCGTGTCCTTGTCGTCGTCGACGATCTCCGCGTCCACCACGCCGTCGTCCTCCCGCGGCCGGCTCTGGTCCCCGCCGGGTCCCGAGGCGCCGTCGGCGGACGTCTGCCCGGTCTGGGCGTACATCGCCTGGCCCATCTTCTGGCTGACCGTGGCGAGTTTCTCGACCCCGGTGCGCAGCGCGTTCGTCTCGGCGTTCCCCTCCAGCAGTTCCTTGACCTCCCTGATCGCCGGTTCGACCTCCGCGCGGATCTCGGCGGGGATCCGGTCCTCGTTGTCGCGGAGGAAGTTCTCGGTCTGGTAGACGAGTTGCTCGGCCTGGTTCCTGGTCTCCGCCGCCTCCCGGCGTTTGCGGTCCTCCTCCGCGTACTGCTCGGCCTCCCGCATCATCCGGTCGATGTCGTCCTTGGGCAGGGCCGAGCCGCCGGTCACGGTCATCTTCTGCTCGCGGCCCGTCGCCAGGTCCTTGGCGGAGACGTGCATGATCCCGTTGGCGTCGATGTCGAAGGCGACCTCGATCTGCGGCACCCCGCGCGGGGCCGGGGGCAGCCCGGTGAGGTCGAAGACGCCGAGCTTCTTGTTGTAGGCGGCGATCTCGCGTTCGCCCTGGTAGACCTGGATGCCGACCGACGGCTGGTTGTCGGCGGCGGTGGTGAAGATCTCCGAACGCCGGGTCGGGATCGTCGTGTTGCGCTCGATGAGCTTCGTCATGATGCCGCCCTTGGTCTCGATGCCCAGGGACAGCGGGGTGACGTCGAGCAGCAGGACGTCCTTGACGTCGCCGCGGATGACGCCGGCCTGGAGGGCCGCGCCGACGGCGACGACCTCGTCGGGGTTGACGCCCTTGTGCGGGTCCTTCCCGGTGAGCTCCCTGACCAGGTCGGTGACGGCCGGCATCCGGGTGGAGCCGCCGACGAGAATGACGTGGTCGACGGCGGACAGCTTGATGCCCGCGTCCTTGACCGCCTGGTGGAAGGGGGTCTTGCAGCGGTCGAGGAGATCCGCGGTGAGCTCCTGGAACTGGGCCCGGGTCAGCTTCTCGTCCAGGTGCAGGGGGCCTTCGGCGGAGGCGGTGACGTACGGCAGGTTGATCGTCGTCTCGGTGGAGCTGGACAGTTCGATCTTGGCTTTCTCGGCGCCCTCGCGCAGCCGCTGCAGGGCCATCTTGTCGCCGCCGAGGTCGATGCCGTTCTCGCCCTTGAACTTCTTCACCAGGTACTCGACGACCCGCTGGTCCCAGTCGTCGCCGCCGAGGTGGGTGTCGCCGTTGGTGGCCTTGACCTCGATGACGCCGTCGCCGATCTCCAGCAGGGAGACGTCGAAGGTGCCGCCGCCGAGGTCGAAGACCAGGACCGTCTGCTCCTCGCCCCGGTCGAGGCCGTAGGCGAGGGCGGCGGCCGTGGGCTCGTTGATGATCCTGAGGACCTTCAGGCCGGCGATCTCCCCGGCCTCCTTGGTGGCCTGCCGCTGGGAGTCGTCGAAGTAGGCGGGCACGGTGATCACCGCGTCGGTGACGTCCTCGCCGAGGTAGGACTCGGCGTCCCGCTTCAGTTTCTGCAGGACGCGGGCGGACAGCTCCTGCGCCCGGTACCGGGTGCCGTCCACGTCGCCCTTCTCGGGGAAGCGCCAGGTCGTGTCGCCCATGTGCCGCTTCACGGAGCGGGCGGTGCGGTCGACGTTGGTCACCGCCTGCCGTTTGGCCACCTCGCCGACGAGCACCTCGCCGTTCTTGGCGAAGGCCACGACCGAGGGAGTCGTCCGGGCCCCCTCGGCGTTGGCGACGACCGTCGGCTCGCCGCCCTCCAGGACGGCGACCACCGAGTTCGTGGTCCCGAGATCGATCCCGACCGCGCGTGCCATCGCTGTCCCCTTCCACCCGGGAGCCCCTTGAACTCCAGCACAAGACGCGAGCGGGTCCTTGTCAATGGGACCGGGACCCGGGCGGGAGGGCGCCGCACGGCACTGAGCGGGCGCTCAGCGCGGCGTCAGGCGAGCTTCGCGGACAGCGTGATCGTCGTGCCGCTCAGCGCCTGGCTCACCGGGCAGTTGGCCTTGGCGTCCTCGGCGGCGGCGACGAAGGCGTCGTTGTCGATGCCCGGCACGGTGCCCTCGACGTTGAGGTGGATGCCGGTGATGCCCTCACCCGGCTGGAAGCTGACGTCCGCCGAGGTGACGAGCTTGGTGGGCGGGGTGCCCGCACCGTTCAGGGCGTGCGAGAGGGCCATGGAGAAGCAGCTGGAGTGAGCGGCGGCGATCAGCTCCTCCGGGCTGGTCTTGCCGTTCGCGTCCTGGGAGCGGGAGGCCCACGTGACCGGCTGCGCCGCGATGGCACCGGAGGAGTCGAAGTTGACGACACCGCTGCCCTCGGTCAGGTTGCCTTCCCAGACGGTGTGTGCGGAGCGCGTGGTAGCCACGGTTCTTCCTTTCGCGTGTGGGCCCGTTCTCGCAGGGCCCGTGTCCCCCATCCGATCACACTCCGGCTCAACTCACCCGGAAGACCGGCCCACGTGGGGTGAACGGCAGCCGCCGCCCCGGCGGGATCAGGTACGCGTGCTCGCGCCGCACCCGCAGCACGTCGCAGTCGCCGTCGGTGATGACGAGCACGGGCGCGCCGGGCGGGAAGTCGTCGGCGCGCTCCAGGAGGTCGATCCCGGGCTGCAGGACCGTGCCGCCCCGGCCCCGCACCCGGACCCGTCCCGCGATGTCACTCACCGCCAGGTAGCCGGCGTCGTAGGGACCGGCGTCGCAGAAGACGACCCGTGCCGCCGGGACGTCCCGCGCCTCGGCGTACGAGGCGATCGCGCCCAGCGCCTTGCCGAGCAGGCCGGCGCTCATGGAGCCGGAGGTGTCCAGGACGACACCGAAGGTGCAGCGGGCGATCTCCTCGGGCGGGTACCGGCGTCCGGCCCGCGGGATGTCCGGCGTGGACGCCTGCCGGCGGGCGGGGCGGGCGTAGCTGCGCAGCGGCTCCGGGCGGGGCACGAACTCGTCGAACCAGCGGGCGAGCCGCGCGTCCCAGGGCAGCGGCGGGTGGCTGAGGGCGCGGATCTCCTGGACCAGGCCGCCGGGCAGGAAGCCGCGCTGCTGCCGCTGGTGCAGGTCGAGGCCCTGCGCGAGGCCCCGGCGGTAGAACTCGTCGAGGTCGCAGTACGCCCCGGGCGGGCCGAGCGGGGTGCCGAGCACGTCACCGGCGCCCTTGCCGCGCAGGGTGGCCAGCCGGCGCATCCGGCGCAGGTCGCCGGCGATCCGGTCGTACACCTCCTCGGCGGACAGGCCGCCGAACCGGGCGTCGTACAGCAGCCCTTCGGGCATCTGCCCGACCTGCATGTCCCGCAGCCAGCCGTTCACGACGTAGTCGCAGGCGACGTTGAACAGGTACGGGTCGCGGGGGCCGCAGCGGTCGCCGTGGCGCAGGGCGGCGTGCAGCATCTCGTGGGCGAGGACGAACCGCCACTCCTCGTCCTCGAACGTCCGCAGCGGGTTGAGGTAGATCTCGCCGGCCTCGGCGTTGACGGCGGCGACGGAGATGCCGTGCGCGCGGGCCAGTTCGGCGTCGGCGACCAGCTTGATGCCGGCCGCGAGGCCGCCGAGCAGCGGGTAGGAGCTGATGAACCACTCCAGGGCCCACTGCCAGGGCCGCTTCTTCACGGGCTCGCCGGCCATGGAGTCGCGGCGGCCGCCCGCCACGTCCATCGCGGTGGAGACGGTCCGGGTCAGAGCGGTCGCGAAGGCGAGCTGGTGGTCCGGGGGCGAGCCGAACCAGCCCTTCCACTCCACGAGCAGCAGGTCGGGTTCGGGGCCCGCCGTACCGCAGCGCTCGTAGCCGGGCGGGACGCCGTCGCGGCGCCAGCGGGCGGCCAACTGCTCCTCGTCGCCGTCGGGGTACGCCACCGGCAGGTGGTCGGGCGCGACGCCGACGGGGAAGGTGAGCAGGAACCGGTTGACGACGACGCAGCGGGCGGCCAGGTCGGCGCGGTCGGGCTGCGCCGGTGGGCCCTTCCTCGCCGGCACGTGCCCGAAGCCGAGGTGCAGGACGGCGTGCGCGATCGCCCAGGCCCAGGCCGCGGGTTCGGCGAGCCGGTGCGGATGGGCGTGCAGGTCGCCGTCGGAGTCGACGCGGACGAGCCCGTCCCGGGGTGCCAGGTCGCATGTCTCCTGGCGGCAGACGGTGAACTCGACGGTGGCGAGGGCCGGGTTGGCCCGCACCAGCCGCAGGCCCTCGGCGAACGCCTCGGCGGCGAGGTCCCGCTTCTTGTTCCCCTTCCGCTTGTCCTGGGGGCGGCTCATCGCCGCGCCTCCACCAGCCGGGGCATGTCCCGGGCCGCCTCCACGAGGAACCAGGACGGCAGGACGGGGTTGCCGTCCGCGTCGGAGGCGATGACGCTCTGGGCGACCTCGACGGAGATCTCCGCGAGCTGCACCAGCAGCGCCTTGGCGCGGTAGGCGGTCTGGCGCCCGGCAGCCGACATGTGGTCCTTGCCGGCCGGCAGTTCCTTGATCAGCCGGCCGCGGAACGACTCGGCGAGGTAGTAGAGCAGGTCGCGGTCCTGCGTCCGGTGCGGCCAGCGGGCGTCGCCCTTGATGATGGCCTCGATGCCGTACTGGCTGCGCACGATCTTGACGTAGCCGCAGAACGCGGTGGCGTGCGCCGGTGTCAGGGTGCCGTGCGCCAGGACCTTCAGGGTCTCCTCGTCGAGGTCCCGGCCGAAGGAGTGCAGGGCGTCGGAGAGCATGTGCCAGGAGCGCGGCGTGGAGAAGGGCTCCTCGGTCTTCGGCGGCTTCGACCACAGGTGGTCGGGGCGGTCGGTGAGGTGGTCGAGGATCCACGGGTGGATGCCGTTCCCCGCGGCCCAGGTGAGCCAGTCCTTCGCGGACGCCTCCAGGTGCACATGGGTGAGGCGGTTGACCAGGGCGGACGCGATGGGCCGGGCGAGCGCGTTGTCCGTGGCCCGGTTGCCGGCGCCGATCACGATGGACCCCGCGGGCAGCTCGTAGTCGCCGATCCGGCGGTCCAGGATCAGCGAGTAGAACGCCTTCTGCACATCCGGGGTGGCCGCGTTCAGCTCGTCCAGGAACAGGCAGTACGGCTCGTCGCGGGCGATCGCCTCGGGCGGGCAGAACACCGAGCGCCCGTCACGGATCTGCGGCACTCCGATCAGGTCCTCCGGCGCGAGCTGGGTGCCCAGCAGGCTCACGCACTCCAGGCCCAGGGACTCGGCGAACTCCCTGACCAGGGAGGACTTTCCGATGCCGGGGGCGCCCCAGAGGAAGACGGGCCGCACGGTGGCGAGGCCGAGGAGGAGGTCCGGGATGCGGGAGGGCGTGACGGTGACGGCTGCCTGCAAGGCAGGGGCTCCTTGGGGGTGTTCGAGGGATGCGACTCGAACAGTGTGTGGCCGTGCGCCGCCGCACGCAGCCGGTTTTTCAGGCGGCCCGCTCCTGCGGCCGGGTCGCGACCGGCACCTGCGGTCCGTCCGCCTCGCGCAGCCAGCGGCGCAGCACCCGGTGCACGGACTCGGCGCCGACCAGGTCCGTGCCGTCGTCCGCGGGCGCGGAGAAGGCGAGCGGCGACAGCAGGAACGGCTCGCCCTGTGCGCCGCCGAGCCCGCCGTGCGAGCCGATCTGCTCCTCGAAGGCGAGGACCTCGCCGTCGGCCGGGTCGTAGGCGGAGTTGACCATGATGTCGGCGGTGTTGGGGAAGGAGTGGGTGCGGCGGACGGCGTCGGCGGCGTGCGGGCCGAAGACCGCCAGCGGGCCGGGGTCCTCGTCCAGCCGGTCCAGCGGGATCTCGGCGCCGTACGCGCCGAGCACGACCCCGCCGTACCGCTCGCTGCGCACCAGCAGGAAGCCGATGCCCGGGTGGTTGGCGAGCGTGGTCAGCAGCGCCGGGTGGCGGGCGTCGATCTCCTCCTTGGTCATGCGGTGCGGCACGTCAGGGAAGGAGACCAGGCCGAGGTTGCCGGAGGCCAGCACGATCGGTTCGGAGTGGCGCGGCGGGCGGTGCTGCCCGGCGCCCTCCTCGACGGGGCGGCGCAGCGCGGCGCGCACGGCGGCGCGGGCCTCCGCGCCGCTGTGGGTGCGCCGGGCCCGGCGCGGCACGGGCAGCCCGCAGCCGGCCCGCACCAGGTCACCGAGGCCCAGTCCGTAGCGGGAGCGGAAGGTCTCGCCGGGGCTCTGCCCGTGGTCGGAGAGCACGACGATCCGGTACGGGCGCGGGGCGTGCTCGGCGACGTTCTCGATGAGGGCGAGGGACCGGTCGAGGCGGGAGAGGACCTTCTCGGCGTCGCCGCTGTGCGGACCGGAGTGGTGGGCCACCTCGTCGTAGGCGACGAGGTCGGCGAAGACGGCGGTGCGGCCGGCGAGCATGTCGCCCATCACGGCGGCGACGACGACGTCCCGTTCGACGACGGTCGCGAAGGCGCGGATGAGCGGGTAGAGGCCGCCGCGGCCGACGCGCGGGCGGGTCCTGCGGGCGCGGGACCGGGTGGACTGCCCGATCTCGCGGGCGACCTCGGCGACGAACGACAGGGCGGTGCGCACGGCGTTGGCCGGGTCGGAGAAGTAGGCGAAGTAGCCGGAGCGGGAGCGGTTCTCGCGGCTGCGGCGCCGGGCGGCGATGGACAGCACGAGGGCCTGTTCGTCGGCGCCGCCGCTGAACAGGTTGCCCCGGCTGGCTCCGTCGGCGGCGAGCAGGCCGGGGTCGCCGGTGCGGTCGACGGCGCGGCGCTGCAGTTCGGCGGCGCTGGTGGGTCGGTTGCAGACCATGACCTCGCGGCCGGCCTTCTCGTACCAGCGGAAGGCGGGGATGTCGTAGGTGCTGCCGTGCAGGATGCCGAGCTGGCTGGCGCCGGTCTGGCTGGACCAGTCGGTGCGCCAGGGGGTGAGCCGGTGGGAGGTGTGGGCGCCGCCCAGCCAGCGGGTGACGGTGGGCATCAGGCCCTTGTCGACGGCGGCGCGCAGCACGTCGTGGCCGACGCCGTCGAGCTGCACGAAGACGGTGCCGGGGCTGGACGGGCCGGGCGGCAGGCTGCGTCTGCGCCGGTCGGCCAGCCGGTACAGGCGGCGCCGGTACGCGTCGTCGTCGCGTACGGCGAGGGCGGCGCCGGTCGCGGAGGCCACCGCGGACATGACGGCGGCGACGATGACGGCGGTCTCGGGGGCGGCCTCGCTGTCGCCGGAGGGCACCAGGCGCAGGGCGACGCTCAGCAGGACGCCGTTGAGGACGAAGACCAGCAGGCCGAGCACCAGGGCGGGCACGAGGAGCAGGAGGCGGACGAGGAGCGGCCAGACCACAGCCGAGAGCAGACCGAAGGCGCCGGCCCCGAGGGCCGCGGTGACCGCGATGTCGGTGGCGCTGTCGCCGTCGGGCGACTGGAGCTGGAAGTCGGGCAGGATGCCGGCGAGCACGAGGATGGTGACGGTGGACACCGCCCACACGGCGACGCTCCGCCCGATCTGACTGGCGATCCGCCGCCAGCGCCCACCACGCACGTCCAGTCCACCTCACGTCCGGCCCGCCCTGGGCCCCAGCCTGACACAACGGCCGTACGGCCTCGGGAGTTCCCTGGTCAGCGCCGGTGCGCGGGCTCAGCGCCCGTCGTAGCCGGCCGTCGGCATGGACAGCCTGCGGTGCACGCGGGCCTTCATCTGCGCGTCGTACGACGGCTCCGCGCCGCCCACGGTCTCCACCCGGACCCCGCGCCGGGCGCACTCGGCGGTGAACTCCTCGACGGAGGACAGGGCGCTCTCCAGGACGCGGCGGCTGGGCGCCACGAACAGGTCGAGGCCGGGGCGCACGCCGTCCCACAGCACGCTGTGGTCGGTGCGCAGCCGGCGGACCAGGAGCTCGCGCGCGACGACGTACCCGTGTTCGGCGGCCCAGTGGGCGCACATGGCGTGCTGGCTGCGGGAGTCCACCAGGAAGGGGTCGGCGTCCAGCTCCTCGAGCGGCGTCAGACTGGCGATCGCCGTGACCCGCACCGCGGTCGGCCCCATGGGCGTCCCCCCTCACCTCCGGATTTCGCCGCCGACCCTACTCCAGCCCGTACGCTTCGGGGAGGCGCACGAAGGAGGCAAAGAGGTGCCGGTGGAGATCACGTGGTGGGGGCACGCCACCTGCACGGTCGAGGATGCGCACATACGCGTCCTGACCGACCCTCTGTTCGCACGCCGGCTCGCGCATCTGCGCCGGCGCCGGGGCGCGCTGCCGCCGCCGGGCGCCTGGCGCGCGGACGTCGCCCTCGTCTCCCATCTGCACGCCGACCACCTCCATCTGCCGTCGCTGGCCCGGCTGGCGCCCGGCACCCGGCTGCTCGTGCCCCGGGGGGCGCCCCGTGCGGTGCCCGGTCTGCGCAGGCTCCGGCATCTGCGGCTCACCGAGATGGCGCCCGGCGACGTGACACGCGTCGGTGACCTGGCCGTACGGGCGGTGTCCGCGCGGCACGACGGGCGTCGGCTGCCGGTCGGCCCGCACCGCTCGCCCGCCCTCGGCTATGTCGTCGAGGGCGAGGCGCGGACCTACTTCGCCGGGGACACCGGGCTGTTCGAGACGATGGCGAAGGAGGTCGGCCCGGTCGACGTGGCGCTGCTGCCCGTCGGCGGCTGGGGGCCGTTCCTGGGGGACGGGCATCTGGACGCCGGGCGCGCGGCCGAGGCGCTGGCGCTGCTCGGTCCGCGCAGCGCGGTCCCGGTGCACTACGGCACGTACTGGCCGATCGGTATGGACTCCGTGCGCCCCCATGAGTTCCACACGCCGGGTGACGAGTTCGCGCGGCTCGCGGCGGAGCGCGCGCCCGGTGTGTCGGTGCACCTGCTGGCGCACGGCGAGAGCGTGCGCCAGCAGGTGTCCCGGTGACGTTCCTGGGCGCTGTCACGACGACCGTGGCACCCGGCTCGGCGCAGCAGGCGCTGGGCTATCCCTCGCTGTTCCTGCTCGTGCTGGTCGGGGCGCTGGTGCCGGTCGTGCCGACGGGGGCGCTGGTCAGTTCGGCGGCGGTGGTGGCGTTCCACCAGGCGTCGCCGGTGTCGCTGGCCCTGGTGTTCCTGACGGCGTCGACGGCCGCGTTCCTCGGGGACGCGACGCTGTACTGGCTGGGGCGGCGCGGCATGGGCTCGAAGAACGGCTCGCGCTGGCTGGAGGCCATCCGCTCGCGGGCTCCGGAGGACCGGCTGGAGCAGTCCCGGCGCAAGCTCGCCGAGCACGACGTGGCGGTGCTGGTGCTGTCCCGCCTGGTGCCGGCGGGCCGGCTGCCGGTGATGCTGGCGTGCCTGCTCGCCGAGTGGCCGATCCGGCGGTTCGCCCGCGGCAACCTCCCGGCGTGCGTGGCCTGGGCGGTGACGTACCAGCTCATCGGGATCCTCGGCGGTTCCCTGTTCCCCGAGCCGTGGCAGGGCGTGGCCGCGGCGGTCGCGCTGACCCTGCTGATCAGCGCCGCGCCCAGCGTCTGGAAGCGGCTGCGGCCGGCCGGCTGAGAGCCCGCCGGCGGGCCGTCCCGGTCACCCGCGGGACTCCTCGCGCGCCTCGGCCCCGCGTCCGGCGGGCTGCCGCTCGATCACCCGCGAGCCTCCCACCGGCAGGTCCCACAGGTCCGCCCGGTCCCGGCCGGCCCGCTCCCACGCGGCACGCACGCGCGTGAGCGGCTCCAGGACGGGTTCCGCCGACAGCACGAACGTGCCCCAGTGCATCGGCGCCATCCGGCGGGCGCCCAGGTCGCCGGCGGCGCGGACCGCCTCCTCCGGGTCGCAGTGCACGTCGCTGAGCCACCAGCGCGGCTCGTACGCGCCGATCGGGAGCAGGGCGAGGTCGATGCCGGGGTAGCGCTCGCCGATGCGGGCGAACCAGTGGCCGTAGCCGGTGTCGCCCGCGAAGTACACGCGCTGTCCGTCGGGCGCGGTGAGCACCCAGCCGCCCCACAGGCTGCGGCAGGTGTCGAACAGGGTCCGCTTGGACCAGTGGTGGGCGGGCACGAAGTCGACGCGGACGCCGGACAGTTCCGCCGCCTCCCACCAGTCCAGCTCGGTGACCCGGGTGAACCGGCGGCGCCGGAACCAGGGGCCGAGTCCGGCCGGTACGAACACGGGGGTGTCGCGCGGGAGCCGGCGCAGGGTGGGGGCGTCCAGGTGGTCGTAGTGGTTGTGGCTGATGACGACCGCGTCCACGCGCGGCAGCGCGTCCCAGGGGATGCCGACGGGGGTGACACGGGCCGGGGTGCCGAGGATGCGGCGCGACCACACCGGGTCGGTCAGGACGGTCAGCCCGCCGATCCGTACGACCCAACTGGCGTGACCCGCCCAGGAGACGGCGACCGTGCGGGCGTCGACGCGGGGCAGCGGGGCCGGTGCGAAGGGCAGCCGCGGCACGTCGGCGAGGCCCTCCCGGCCGGGCCGGATCGCGCCCTCACGCGCGAAGCGGGCGAAGGCCCGCAGGCCGGGCAGCGGGGCGGTGAGCCGGTCGTGGAAGGTGCGCGGCCACACCCGGCGCGCGGCGAGCGGGCGGGGCGCGGCCGGACGCGGAGAAGGGGAGGCGGCGGGGGGCGCCGGGGCGTCCTTCAGGGGCGTGCGCGAGGGGGCGGGTGTGGCCGAGTCGGACTGCTGCGTCATCGGGGGGTCTCCCATCGCTCGGCGTCGTGACGGAGTTCTTCGAAGACCGATTTCAGGTGGGTCAACGCGCGTCGTACGTGCGGCAGTTCCAACGGCGCGGGGGACGTGAGGCATTCCGCGCGCTCCTCGTCGGTGCCGGTGAGGAGCGCTCCGGTGGACAGCCGGACGCGCAGTGCCCCGAGGGCGTCGCCGAAGCGGTGGCCGCCGGGCGCGGGCATGCCGAGCCGGCCGGCGAGGAAGTCCTCCAGGTCCTGCGCGTCCCCCACGCCGTGGCCGGACAGCCCGGCGCGCAGCGGTCCGAGGTCGACGTACAGGTGCCGTCCGGCCTGCGGGGGGCGGGCGATGGCACCGGCGTCCGCGGCGGCCGCGTGCGCGGCGGCGGCGAGCCGCGCGTGCAGCCGTACGGTCGCGGTGATCCGGGTGGTGACCGGCTCGGGCTCGGCGAGGGCGTACCCGGCGGCGAGTGCGACCGGGCCCGCCACGCGGGCGCCGAGGGCGGTGAGCACGTCGAGCACGCGCGCGTGCGTACCGTCGCCGGCGGGGAACCGGGCGACGGCCGCGGGCCAGCCCGTGGGGAGGTGGGCGCCGGCCAGGTCGGTGACGACGGTGACCTGCTCGGGGAGCATCTCGGCGGGGCTGAGCAGCACGGTCTCGTGCGGGGCGTGCACGGTGTCGCGCCAGGTCTCGTCGCTGATCAGGTGCAGTCCCTCGCCGGCGGCGGCCTCCAGGCTCTCGTGCAGCACCTCGGGCGGGGCCACGGTGGCGGCCGGGTCGTCGGCGGGCGACAGCACCAGCAGCCGGGGGTCCCCGCCCTCCGCGCGGACCCGGCGGACGGTCTCCAGCAGGGCGTAGGGGTCGGCGACACCGCCGGACTCGGCGGGGGTCGGTACGTGGAAGACGCGGCGCCCCAGCAGGCGCGCGTACGGGGCCCACCAGGCCGCGCAGGGCCGGGGCACCAGGACGTCACCGCCGAGCGCGGCGGTCAGGGCCAGCAGCAGGGCGGGGGCACCGGGGGCGGCGACCGCCCGCTCCGGCGCGGTCGGCAGGCCCCGCCGGTCCCAGTAGCCGCACGCGGCCTCCAGCAGCGCGGCACCACCGCCGACGGGCTCGCTCGCGGCCCGGCCCGCGGCGGCGGCGAGCACACCGGCCAGTTCGGGCAGGACGGGCAGCCCGTCGTCGGGCAGGGGCGGCCCGAAGCGCACGGGGCCGTGGCCCCCGAGGTCCGTCCGGCGCATCCGTACCTCCGTGCCGTGCCGGCCGCCGTACGAGCCGCACGGTGTGCCCTGTACCCGTCGCGCTCCGCGTACCCATCGTCATCCGTCTCCCGACCGCCGGCGGTTGTCGCGCCCGTCACACCGGCGCGGTCGCCTCCGGCGGACCGGTGGCGGTCCCGGTGGCGGTCCCGGTGGCCGCAGGGTCACGGCCGCCGTCCGGCCGGTGTCCCGCGGCGCAGCCGGTACACCGCGCCGCCGGCCGCACCGGCGATGAGGGCGCCGCCGCAGACCAGGGCGGGCACGGAGTCGGTGAAGACGCCGCCCTGCCCGGCCTTCACACCGCCCGGGACGGCCGGGTCGACCGGGACGGCGGGCGTCTCACAGGGCTCGGGGCGGGTCTTGCCGCCCTTCCACTTCTCCTCGGCCGCACCGGACCCGGAGACCTCCGGCCGGCGCGTCCCGCCCCCGCCGTCCCCCCACTGCCCGGTGCCGCCCCAGGAGGACCCGGAGCAGTCGTCGCCGCCGTGGTCACCCGTACCGCCCTCGCCGGTCTCGCGCGGCGCGGTGAGCGTGGAGGCGGCGACTTCCTCCTCCTCGCTGTCCGCCGCCAGGGTGTCCGCCTCGGACCCGCTCCCGCCGGAGCCCCCTTCGAGGGCCACGGTGAGGGGCGCGCTCCACTCCGACCCCTCGGTCCCGGCCGCCGCCGGGCAGGTGCCGTCGACGGTCCAGGCGGACTCGGGCCCGGCCGCGTCCGGGTCGCCCTCGAAGTTCTCGGCCGAGGAGATCCGCGCGGCCCCCCGGTAGACGGGACCGGCGTCCGCCCCCTCACCACCGCTGACCCGCTGAAGCTGCACGGTGCCGTCCTCGAACGCCTGCGACACGGCGTCGAGCGTGGCGGGCGCGGCGCCGTCGACCGGATCGCAGGTGACCGACACGGTGACGGACCCGCCGGGTGTGACGGAGGCGGGCCCGACCTCCGCCGTCGGGTCCGCGAGGGCGGCCTGGGCGCCGGTGCCCAGGGCAGCACCGGCCAGTGCGGCGACGGACAGGGCGCGGACGGTGCGGCGCATGGGGTGGACTCCTTCGGCCGACGGCTGCGGGTACGGGCACTCGTGCCCCTCAGCCATGACAGCCCGGCTCCCATGGAGACGCGCGCGGCCGGACGCCATTCGCGGGACAGCGGGCGTCCGAGCGGGTGATGTGGCGGGGAAGGGGGGCGGGGAGGGGTACGTGAGCCCCGCCGCAGGGCGCGGTCGTCGGAGGGGCGGTCGAACCGGGGCGGGCCGAACGCCCCGATTCGACTGCCGGCGAGGTCAGGAGCCGTCGTTCAGGACCTGGTCGCGGACCCGGGAGCAGCTGCGGTTGATCAGACGGGACACGTGCATCTGGGAGATGCCGAGCTGTTCGGCTATACGGCTCTGGGTCATGTCGCCGAAGAACCGCATGAAGAGGATCGCCCGCTCCCGCTCGGGCAGCGCCGCCAGACGCGGGGCGACCGCCTCGCGGTCCACGACCGTGGCCAGCGCGGGGTCGACGGAGCCCAGCGCGTCGCTGAGCGAGTAACCGTCTTCGCTGCCGGGGAGTTCGGCGTCCAGGGAGAGCGCGGTGAAGCTCTCGAGCGCCTCCAGGCCGGCCCGGACGTCCGCCTCGCTCAGGTCGCCGTGCGCGGCGATCTCGGCGACGCTCGGGGCGCGGCCGGAGACGGTCTGCAGGTCGTGCACGGCGAACCGGACGCGGTTGCGCAGGTCCTGCACGCGGCGCGGCACGTGCAGCGTCCACATGTGGTCGCGGAAGTGCCGCTTGATCTCACCGGTGATGGTGGGCACGGCGTAGCTCTCGAAGGCGTTGCCGAGCTCGGGGTCGTACCGGTCGACGGCCTTGACCAGGCCGAGCGCGGCGACCTGGCGCAGGTCGTCCAGGCTCTCGCCGCGGTTGCGGAAGCGGCCGGCGAGCCGGTCCGCCATGGGCAGCCACGCCTCGACGATCCGCCCGCGCAGCGCGTCGCGCTCTGGGCCGTCGGGCAGCGTGGCCAGCGTGCGGAAGTCCGCCGTGGTGTCGGGCGCGTCGTCGTGCGGATGCTTCCTGGATTTCACTGGAGTAGGCATGACGCCTGGCAACTCCCTCGGTCACGTGCTCGGGTAGGACGGTCACCGCGGGAGAGACAGAGCACTCCGGTATCCGGGCACACCCGTCCGGGACACACTGGTCCCGCGGACGTGCCTCCTGTCCGAAGCACTATCCGTCCGCCTGCCCGGGCGCGCGGTGCCCAAACACCCGGCGCAGGTTTTCCGCCCGGGTCCGGGGTCACCCGTAGCGGTGCCGCGTCGTCCCCGGAGTCCCCTGGAGGTCCCCGCATGAGCACCACGGTCGCCGACCACATCCTGGAGCGTCTGCGCGCCTGGGGGGTGGAGCACGTCTTCGGCTATCCCGGCGACGGCATCAACGGCCTGCTCGCCGCCTGGGGCCGGGCCGAGAACCGGCCCCGGTTCGTGCAGTCCCGGCACGAGGAGATGTCCGCGTTCCAGGCGGTCGGCTACGCCAAGTTCAGCGGCCGGGTCGGCGTGTGCGCGGCGACCTCGGGGCCGGGCGCGATCCATCTCCTGAACGGCCTGTACGACGCCAAGCTGGACCATGTGCCGGTCGTGGCCATCGTCGGCCAGACGCATCGCACGGCGATGGGCGGGTCGTACCAGCAGGAGGTCGACCTGCACACGCTGTTCAAGGACGTCGCCTCGGACTTCGTGGAGACGGTGACGGTCCCCGAGCAGCTGCCGAACGTCCTGGACCGGGCGATCCGCACGGCGTACGCGCGACGCTCCCCCACCGCCGTCATCATCCCCGGGGACGTCCAGGAGCTCGAATACTCCGCTCCGACGCACGAGTTCAAGATGGTGCCGTCCAGCCTGGACTCCGGCGCCTGGACGACTGTCCCGTCCGAGGACTCCGTCCGGCAGGCGGCCGAGATCCTCAACTCCGGCGACAAGGTGGCCATCCTGGTCGGCCAGGGCGCGGCGGGCGCCCGGGCCGAGGTGGAGCGGGTGGCCGAACTGCTCGGCGCGGGCGTCGCGAAGGCGCTGCTCGGCAAGGACGTCCTGAGCGACGAACTACCGTACGTCACCGGCTCGATCGGCCTGCTGGGCACCCGTCCGTCGTACGAGCTCATGCGGGACTGCGACACGCTGCTGACGATCGGTTCGTCCTTCCCGTACTCGCAGTTCCTGCCGGACTTCGGCAAGGCGCGGGGCGTGCAGATCGACATCGACCCGCGCATGGTCGGGATGCGCTACCCGTACGAGGCGAACCTGATCGGCGACGCCAAGGCCACGATGGAGCGGCTGATCCCGCTGATCCGGTCGGAGGAACGGGGCCGGGAGTGGTTCGAGACGGTGTGCGACAACGTGTCGCGCTGGCACGAGGTGATGGAGCGGCGGGCCGCGCTGTCGGCCGACCCGGTCAACCCGGAGTACGTCACCCGCGCGCTGGACCCGCTGCTGCCCCCCGACGCGATCGTCACCTCGGACTCGGGCTCGACGTCCAACTGGTACGCCCGGCACCTGACGTTCCGTCCGGGGATGCGGGGTTCGCTGTCGGGGACGCTGGCGACGATGGGCTGCGGTGTGCCGTACGCGATCGGCGCCAAGTTCGCCCACCCGGACCGCCCGGCGATCGCGCTCGTCGGGGACGGGGCGATGCAGATGAATGGGCTGGCGGAGCTGATCACGGCCGCGAAGTACCGGGAGCTGTGGGAGGACCCGCGGCTGGTGGTGGCCGTCTACAACAACCGGGACCTGAACCAGGTGACCTGGGAGATGCGCGCCATGGGAGGCGCCCCGTCCTTCCTTCCGTCGCAGGAGCTGCCGGACGTCCGGTACGCCGACTTCGCGCGCTCCCTCGGTCTGACGGGCATCCGCGTGGAGAAGCCGGAGGACGTCGAGCCGGCCTGGCGTGCCGCGCTGGCCGCCGACGGGCCCGCGGTCGTGGAGTTCGTGACGGACCCCGCCGTACCGCCCATCCCCCCGCACGCCACGTGGGAGCAGATGGAGGCGACGGCGTCGGCGATCCTCAAGGGCGACGCGGACCGCGGCTCGATGGTCAAGCAGGGCTTCAAGGCCAAGCTGCAGGAGTTCCTGCCGGGGCGGGAACGGGAGCACAAGGGGGACTGAGGCGGGGCCGGGGCCGGGCGGGGGCGCGCACGGTCGGCCGATCGCCTGGGCGGTCAGCCTCCGGGGGTGGCCGCCCGCTCCGTGGGCAGGCTCCGGCCCTCCGACAGGAGCGGCTCGGGGTCCTCCAGACCGTCGCGCGGGGGGCGTCTCGGGGGGTGAGACGTCCGGCTCACCCCGGTTCCGGTCCGCAAACCCCCGTGTCGACCTCCGGTGGACGGGTACGCGGTGCGCAGTCCCGAGGATCTGGAGGGAGTCATGCAGCGAGGCAGCGACCGGCTGAGCGTTCACCGTGACGACGAGATGAAGCACGTACTACAGGGGCTGCTGCGGTCCGGGCACCCCACCCGGGCCGAGGAGTGGTACGACCCGGAGCCGTCCGCCGAGGACGATCCGCTGGTCGCGGGTGGCCCGGTGGCCCCGGGGTCGTCGGCGGCGTCCCTGGAGACGGTCCGGCTGGAACTGGCGCGCTTCCTGAGCCGCCATGCCTTCCCGGCCGGCCCGCAGGAGCTGGTTGGTGAGCTGCGGCGCTTCCACGCGCCCGACGTCCTGATCGAACCCGTGGGACGCCTGCCGCGCTCCGAGCGGTACGCCAACGTGCAGCAACTCGCCGAAGCGCTGACGGGCGGCTGACGCGGCGAGCGGCACTGAGATCCGGACGTGCGGCCGGGTACCGCGGCGGGTCGTGTGACACCGCCGCGCTGCCGTTGTGCGGCCATATCAAGGGAGGGGCGGTCAGGACCGCGCTGGTGAAGGACGTCATGACCGCGGGTGTCGCCGCCGTCCGCCCGGACGCCCCGCTCACCGACGCGGCCCGGCCGACGCGGGCGCGGGACACCTGTGACGTGGTGGTCGCGGACGGTCGGGACCACGCTGTCCCGGTCGGCGTGCCGAGCCCCGGGATCCGGCCGGGGGCCGCGACCCGCAGTCGGCGCCGGCCAGCATCGGCAGGGCCGCGCCGAGCGAGTGAACCAACAGGAAGAGGGAGACATCCATGCGCATCGCTTTTCTGACCGCACCCGAGGGCGTCGAGCAGGTCGAGCTGACCGAGCCCTGGCAGGCCGCGGAGGACGCCGGTCACGAACCGGTGCTCGTGTCGACGGAGTCCGGGGAGATCCAGGCGTTCCACCATCTCGACAAGGCGGACACGTTCCCCGTGCAGGAGGTCGTCGGGGAGACCTCGGCCGGGGACTTCGGCGGGCTCGTCCTGCCCGGTGGGGTCGCCAACCCCGACCTCCTGCGGATGGACCAGAAGGCCGTCGCCTTCGTCCGGGACTTCTTCGACCGGGGCCTGCCGGTGGCGGCCATCTGTCACGCCCCGTGGACGCTGGTGGAGGCGGACGTCGTGCGCGGCCGGGTGCTGACGTCGTGGCCGAGTCTGCGGACGGACATCCGCAACGCGGGCGGGACCTGGGTCGACGAGCAGGTGCGGGTCTGCGACCACGCGCCGAGCAAGCTGGTCACGAGCCGGAAGCCGGACGACCTGAAGGCGTTCTGCCAGACGTACCTGGAGGTGTTCGCCGCCGAGTCCGAGCAGGCCGCCTGACGGGCGGGCGCACTGGCGGCGGACGCGTCGGGCGCGGGACCACGGGTCCCGGTCCGGCGCGTCCGTGTGCTCAGCCGCCCTCGGTGGCGCCGGGCCCGTGCGGCGGGGTGCCGCAGACGTCGCGGACCCGGGCACCGTCCCGGGTCCGCCCGGCCGCCACGAGGCGGCCGGGATTGCGCCGCAGGTACTCGCCCTCCAGCTGTGCCATGCGTTCGTTGTGGGCCCGCAGCGCGTCGTTCGAGCCGTACAGCAGCGTGTCGTGGCGCGTCCGGTGGATGTTCTCCAGCTCCTTCATGAGCTGCTGATCGTCCAGCCGGCCGGGGTCGACTCCGGTCATCGTGGTGCCCCGCTCGTCGTGTCCAACCATGCCGTCCGGGTACCCGCCCGCCGAGCACGCGGCTCCGAGAGGCGCACGGGAGACAGTCATGGACCTCGCCTTTCTGCATCCACTGTACGAACACCCCGGCCCCCGGGCCTCCGTGTACGTCGGCACGTCCCGGCATACGGAGGACACGCCGCACGAACGCCGTCCGACGCGGCACAGGCCGATCCGGTGATGCTGGTCGGTGACGACCGGGAGTGGCGGGCCGTGCACGAGCGGATGCCGCAGCGGCTGCGGGACGCGGTCGTCGGGACCCCGCACGGCTCCGGCAGCAGGCTGCCGCACGAGGACGTGGCACGGATCCGCGAGAAGCGGGTGCGCGGCCGGGCGGAGACCGAGATGGACCGCTTCCTGGCGGCCCGCGCCCCCGACGGCGAGGGCCGTGCCGGAGCGGTGGAAGGGGTGCCCGCGCTGGTCGAGGCCGCCCGCGAGCACCGGATCGAAGCGCTGCTGATCCGTCCGGGCGGACCGGACGCGCACCGCGAGGTGTGGATCGGCGAGGTCCCCGACCGGTCGGCGGTGCGCCGTACGGATCTGAAGATCCTCGGCGAGCAGCACTCCTGGTCGGCCCGCGCCGACGACGCGCTGATCCGGTCCGTGGCCGCCACGGGTGCCGCCGCGGTGCCGGTCGCGCCGGCCGACGGCGCCGCGCGGGACGAGGCCCCGGCCGGCGGGCCGGGCGCCCTGCTCCGCTGGGTCTGACCCGTGTCCGGCTAGCGCGCCCGCTCCACCCGGCGCTCGTCCCACACCGGTTCCGGTGTCTCACGGAGGCGTCCGTCGCTGCCGAAGACCAGATAGCGGTCGAAGGAGCGGGCGAACCAGCGGTCGTGGGTGACCGCCAGCACGGTGCCCTCGAACGCCTCCAGCCCCTCCTGGAGCGCCTCGGCGGACTCCAGGTCGAGGTTGTCGGTGGGCTCGTCGAGCAGCAGGGCTGTCACGCCCTCCAGCTCCAGCAGCAGGATCTGGAAGCGGGCCTGCTGGCCGCCGGAGAGCCGGTCGAAGGTCTGCTCGGCCTGCTGGGTGAGCTCGTAGCGGCGCAGCCGGGACATGGCGGCGCCCCGGTCCTGGGCGTGCTCGGTCCACAGGATGTCGAGCAGGGTGTGGCCCGTCAGCTCGGGGTGCGCGTGGGTCTGCGCGAAGTGCCCGGGCACCACCCGCGCGCCGAGCTTCCAGTGGCCGGTGTGGGCGACGTCCTCCCCGGCGAGCAGGCGCAGGAAGTGGGACTTCCCGGAGCCGTTGGAGCCGAGGACGGCGACGCGTTCGCCGTAGAAGACCTCCAGCGAGAACGGCTTCATCAGGCCGGTCAGTTCCAGGTCCTCGCAGGTGACGGCCCGCACGCCGGTGCGGCCGCCCTTGAGCCGCATCCGGATGTCCTGTTCGCGGGGCGGCTCGGGCGGCGGCCCGGCCTCCTCGAACTTGCGCAGCCGGGTCTGGGCGGCCCGGTACCGGGACGCCATGTCGGTGCTGTTCTCGGCGGCCTGACGGAGGGTCAGTACCAGCTTCTTCAGCTGGGCGTGCTTCTCGTCCCACCGTCTGCGCAGCTCCTCGAAGCGGGCGAAGCGCCGGCGGCGGGCCTCGTGGTAGGTCGCGAAGCCGCCGCCGTGCACCCAGGCGTCCGCGCCGGCCGGGGAGGGCTCCACCGAGACGATCTTCTCGGCGGCGCGGGACAGGAGTTCGCGGTCGTGGGAGACGAAGAGGACCGTCTTGCGGGTCTCCTTCAGCCGCTCCTCCAGCCAGCGCTTGCCGGGCACGTCGAGGTAGTTGTCCGGCTCGTCCAGCAGCAGGACCTCGTCGGTGCCGCGCAGCAGCGCCTCCAGCACCAGGCGCTTCTGCTCGCCGCCGGACAGCGTCCGCACCTGCCGCCACTGCGCCTTCTCGTAGGGCACGCCGAGCGCGGCCGTGGTGCACATGTCCCACAGGGTCTCGGCCTCGTAGCCGCGCGCCTCCGCCCAGTCGGCGAGCGCCTGGGCGTACCTCAGCTGGGCGGCCTCGTCGTCGACCGTCATGATCGCGTGCTCGGCCTCGTCGACGGCCCGGGCGGCCTCCCTGATGCGGGGCGGCGCCACCGAGACCAGCAGGTCGCGTACGGTCGTCTCGTCGCGTACGGACCCGACGAACTGGCGCATCACGCCGAGCCCGCCACTGACGGTGACGGTGCCCCCGTGCGGTTTCAGCTCGCCGGAGATCAGCCGGAGCAGGGTGGTCTTGCCGGCGCCGTTCGGCCCGACCAGCGCCACGGCGGCGCCCTCGCCCACCCGGAACGAGACATCGCCGAGCAGCGCCCTCCCGTCGGGGAGGTGGTATTCGAGGTGCGCGGCTTCCAGATGTCCCATGAGGCCGCATTCTGCGGGGCGGCCGGGAGCCCGGGCAAACGCTTATCGCATGGTCCGGTGCCGGGCCCCTACGAACGCCGCCCGTCGACAGGCCGGCCCGTGGGTCCGCCCTCGCCCGCCGGGGCCACGACCGCGCCCGTCCAGGACAGCGCCTTCCAGCCCTCGCCGGGGCTGCCCTCCAGGATCACGACACCGGTGTTCTCCAACGGGTGGGCCGCGGCGAAGCCGACGTCGACGTTGGCGGCGCGGGCCGCGGTCCACATGCGGATGGCGGCGCCGTGGCTGACCATGGCGACCGTCCGGGCGCCGCTGCCCGCGGCCTCGGCGACCACCGCGTCGTAGCGTCCGAGCGCCTCGTCTCCGCTCTCGCCGCCCGGCATCCGCAGCGACGTCTCCCCTGCGGCCCACGCGAACACGGTCCGCATGTAGGGCTCGGCCCGTTCGGAGTGCCCGGGCAGCAGTTCCAGGTCGCCGGCGGACACCTCGCGGATGCCGTCGCGCACCCGGACCTCCAGGCCCCGGGCGGCGGCCAGCGGCGCGGCGGTGGCCTGGGTGCGGGTCAGGGTGGAGGCGTAGACCGCCTCGATGTCCTCGCCGGCGAGCGCGTCGGGCAGGGCGGCCGCCTGCCGTTCGCCGAGTGCCGTCAGGGGTGCTCCGGGGGGTGCCGTGTCGAGCAGGTAGTCCACGTTGGCGGTGGTCTGGCCGTGGCGGACGAGCAGCAGGCGCATGGACGGGTTCCTTCGTGTGTCGGTCCGCGCGGGCCGGACAGCTTGGGGCCGGTTCAGGGTACCCAGGGCTGTATGAGTCCTGATGTCGACCTCACCGTCCCCCTGCCCGGCCGGCACGCGCTGCGCGACCGGTTCCTCGCGCTCGACTCGCGGCTGTTCGAGTTCGCGGCCGAGCGGAACTGGCCGTTCGCCGAACCCGTCCTGCCGAGACTCAGCCGCAGCGCCAACCACGGGGTGCTCTGGTTCGCGGCGGCCGCCGCCATCGCCGCCTCCCGCTCGCCCCGGGGCCGCCGGGCGGCGGCGCGCGGTCTGGCCTCGCTGGGCCTGGCGTCGCTGACCATCAACACGCTCGGCAAGCGGTCGGTGCGCCGGCCGCGGCCCGGGCTGGACGCGGTGCCGCGGGTGCGGCAGCTGAAGCGGCAGCCGATCACCACGTCGTTCCCGTCGGGCCACGCGGCGTCGGCGGCGGCGTTCGCGACCGGGGTCGCCCTGGAGTCGCCGAAGTGGGGTCTGGTGGTGGCGCCGGTCGCCTGGTCGGTGGCGCTGTCCCGGGTCTACACGGGGGTGCACTTCCCGAGCGATGTCCTGGTGGGCGCGGCCTTCGGGACGGTCGCCGCGTTCGCCGTACGGGGGCTGGTGCCGACCCGCGAGCCCCGGGTCCCGCCGGCCCGGCCGCGCGCGGACGTGCCCGCGCTGCCGGAGGGGGACGGCCTGGTGATGGTCGTCAACAAGGGCTCGGGCACCCCGGAGCGGATGCGCGCCCTGCTGGACCTGCTGCCGCGCGCCGAGGTCGTGGAGTGCGAACCGCACCACATGGGCGACGAGTTGGAGCGGGCCGCCGGGCACGCCCGGGTGCTCGGGGTGTGCGGCGGCGACGGGTCGGTGAACGCGGCGGCCGAGGTGGCGCTGCGGCACGGGCTGCCGCTGGCGGTGCTGCCCGGCGGCACCCTGAACCACTTCGCGCTGGACCTGGGCGTGGAGGACGAGGCCGATCTGAGCCGGGCCGTGCTGCGCGGCGAGGCGGTGCGCGTGGACGTGGCCCGCTTCCGCAGCCCGGGCAGGCAGGGGGTGTTCCTCAACACGTGCAGCCTGGGCGTGTATCCGGAACTGGTGCGGGAACGGGACCGGTTCGCGTCCAAGATCGGCGACTGGCCCGCCGGGGTCCTCGCGGCGGTCCGCGTGCTGCGCCGGGACCGGCACCCGCTGCGGGCGGAGGTCGCTGGCCGCGTCCACCCGTTGTGGCTGCTGTTCGCCGGGAACGGCACCTACCACCGGGTGGGGCTCGCGCCCGCGCGCCGGCTGGACCTCGCGGACGGCGTCCTCGACGTCCGGATCGTGCACGGCGGACGCCGGCCGGGGCTGCGGCTGCTCGCCGCCGCCGTCGCCGGGCCCCTGAGCCGCTCGCCCGTCCACGCGGCCGTGCAGGTCGCCCGGCTGCGGCTGACGGGCGTCGAGCCGGGGACCCTGCTGGCGTACGACGGTGAAGTGACCGAGGTGGGCGGCGAGGTGACGCTGGACAAGCTGCCCGAGGCACTGACGGTGTACCGGCCGCTGCCGGGCTCCTGAACCCCTCCGTCGTCCCGCATGGTGATACATGGATATCACCATGCGGGACGACGGCGTACGGTGTGAGGGTACCGACCGCGCGGCCGTGCGCCGTCCCGTCGAGCCGGTACGCCGACACGAGGGGACCAGCCATGCCCGAGAGCCCGTCGCGGACGCGGGAGACCGCCGTCTACACCCATGGACATCACGAGTCCGTCCTGCGCTCGCACACCTGGCGCACCGCCGCCAACTCGGCGGCCTATCTGCTCGGGCATCTGAAGCCGCACATGCGGATCCTGGACATCGGCTGCGGCCCTGGCACGATCACCGCCGACCTGGCGGCCCTGGTCCCGGACGGGCACGTCACCGGGGTCGACCGGGAACCGGGCGTCCTGGAGCAGGCGCGCGCCACCGCCGCCGGACGCGGCCTGGAGAACGTCGGGTTCGCGGTCGGGGACGTGCACGCCCTGGCCTTCCCGGACGACACGTTCTGCGTGGTCCACGCGCACCAGGTCCTCCAGCACGTCGGCGACCCGGTGGCGGCCCTGCGCGAGATGCGCCGCGTCACCCGGCCGAACGGCTTCATCGCGGTGCGGGACTCCGACTACGCGGCGATGACCTGGTACCCGGCGTCCGCCGGCATGGACGCCTGGCTGGACCTGTACCGCCGGGTCGCCCGCGCCAACGGCGGCGAGCCCGACGCCGGGCGCCGGCTGAAGTCCTGGGCGCGGGCGGCCGGGCTCACGGACGTCGCCTGCACGTCGAGCACCTGGACGTTCGCCACACCCGGGGAGCGGGCCTGGTGGAGCGGGCTGTGGGCGGACCGCACGGTGGCCTCCGCCTACGCGGACCGGGCCACCGGGGGCGGGCACGCGACGGCGGCGGAGCTGCGGGAGGTGGCGGAGGCCTGGCGGGAGTGGGGGCGCCAGGAGGACGGCTGGTTCAGCGTCCTGCACGGGGAGATCCTGTGCCGCAAGGACGCCTGAGCCGGTTCAGCGCCGGGCCCCGCTCACTCCCGGGGCAGCAGGGGGCCCAGCGGACCGAGGTCCAGGTTCAGGTCCTCGGGCCGCAGGCCGTAGCGGTCCCGCAGCTCGGCCATGCGGTCCTCCAGCAGCATCAGCGTCAGGCCGATCCGCTCCTCCTGCTCCTCGCTGAGGCCGCCCTCGTCGAAGCGGCGCACCGCCTGGCGCTCCATGAGCTGGCGCAGCAACTCCACGACAGTCAGGACGAGTTTGACCAGGTCGCGTTCGACGGTGTCGGGTTCCAGGTCGAGCCGGTTGCGTCGTTCGGTCACGGCGAGTCCCCCCAAGGCGACGGGACCTGCTCGTTGACGGAGCTGATCAGCGCGTTCAGGTCGATGCGGACGAGGTCGACGTCGGCGATGCGCAGCGTGATGTCCCCCTTGACGACCACACCGCCGGCGAGCAGCCGGTCGAGCAGGTCCACGAGGGCGATCTCCCGCCGTTCGACGACGGTCACGACTCCACCCCCGGATCCTCCGAGAACTCCCCGGCGAAGGAGTAGGCCGCCCACGGCCCGGTGAGTTCGACCCGGATGCCGGGCACGTCGTCCTTCTCCCGGTCCACCAGTTCCACGAACTCCTCGGAGTCCGCGCGCGGCACCAGATAGGCGGCGTTGAGCACGTTCTGGCCGGTGGCGCCGGACAGCGCGGCGTTCTGCGGGGCGTGCATCCGGGAGTCCTCCGCGAACGCCGACAGCGTCGCGTGCAGCCGGTCGGAGAACTCCGAGGCACGCTGCCACACGTCGTCGTGCGCGCGCGTCTGGTCGCGGCGGCGGCGCAGGTAGTCGCGGCCCGAGACCGCCCTCGCCGGGGGCCGGCCGGCCCCCTCGGTCGCGTCGGAGGTCTCCGGCGGCCGCTCGACGTACACCTTCACGCCCCACTCCACCCGGCCCGCCAGCCGGTCGAGGACCCGCCGCAGCTCCTCCTCGCGGGCCTCGATCATGCTGCGCACGCCGCTGTCGTCGCGGAAGACGGTCGCCAGGCGCAGCGGCAGCGGGGTGGTGACGGCCGTGAGGGCGTCGATCACCTGCTGGTGGGCGCGGGCCGTCGCGGTGAGCCAGTCGAGGTCCTCCAGGTTGGCCCGCAGCGCCTCCTCCGTGAACTCCTGCTCCGGCACGGTGCTCACGACGGCGACCAGCCCGTGATGGGTGAGCTGCTTCGGGGGAGCCCCCGAGACCCCCGACAGCTGGCGCTGCAGGGGGGACTCGTAGGGGTGGCAGACGGCGTAGACGTAGCGCAGACCGCTCATGGGGCCTCCTCCCGCTGGGGCCTCGTCGGCTCCAGCTGGGCCAGTCGCTCACGCAACTCGGCGTTCTCACGGGCCAGTTCGTCGTGACGGGCGCGGGAGGACAGCGCGGGGTCGTCCTCCCACCAGTCGATGCCCATCTCCTTCGCCTTGTCGACGGAGGCGACGATCAGCCGCAGTTTGATCGTGAGCAGTTCGATGTCGAGCAGGTTGATCCGGATGTCACCCGCGATCACTACGCCCTTGTCGAGCACCCGTTCGAGGATGTCCGCGAGGTTGGCTCCGCCTCCCTGGCCGTACGGGTCCGGGAGCCTGCTCGGCGTGGTCATCGTCGGCTCCTACCGCCCGCGGGCTCTTCCTCGCGCTCGTCCTCGTACTCGGCCTCCGGCTCCTCCTCGTAGCCGTCCTCCGGTTCGTCCTCGTCCTCGTAGGCGTCCTCGGGCTCGCCCTCCTCGGACTCGTCGCCCTCGGGCTCGTCCTCGTACTCGGCCTCCGGCTCCTCCTCCTCGGCCTGCTCCTCGTCGTCCTCGGAGTCCTCGGCGTACGCGTCCGGCTCGTCGCCCTCGCCCTCGGTCTCGTCGCGGGCCTCGTCGTCCTCGCGCTCCCGCTCCTCCTCCTCGACGGCGTCCTCGTGGCTGCGGACGACCTCGCCGTCGCGGATCTCACCGCGCCAGCCGTCCTCCGCCTCGCCCTTGAACGTGATGAAGCGGACGTAGTTCTTGAGGTCGAGCCTGACCCGGCGGCCCTGGGCGCGCCAGATGTTGGCGGTCTTCTCGAAGAACCCGGAGGGGTAGTACTCGATCACCAGCAGGACGCGGGTGAGGTTCTCGTCGAGGTGGTGGAAGGTGACGACACCCTTGGTGGTGCCCTTCGCGCCCTCGGAGGTCCAGGAGATCTTCTGGTCCGGCACCTGCTCGGTGGTCTGCGCCTTCCAGCTGCGGCTGGACCACCAGATCTTCCCCTGCCAGTCGGAGGTGGTGTCGTCGGCGCGGTTCGCGCTCTTCACACCCTTGGCGAAGGTGCTGAAGTCCTGGTACTGCGTCCACTGGTCGTACGCGGTCCGCAGCGGCACACCGACGTCGATGTGCTCGATGATGACGGTGGGCTTGTTGCCGGCCTTCTTGCCCTTGCCCTTGCCGCCCTTGCCGCCGAGGTTCTTGAACGCCCCGACCACCTTGTCCTTGGCGTGGCCCGCGCCGACCTCCAGCGCGCTGCGCACGGGGCCCTTGCCCTCGGCGAGCTTCTTCCCGCCGTCCAGGGCCAGCTTGGCGAAGCCGGGACTGTTGCCGTCGGCGATGTCGTTGAGCTTGCCGGTGGCCTCGCCGAGCTTGCGGCCGGTGCCGACGAGCAGACGCTGGGCCTGGGCGGCGAGGTAGTCCTGCACCTCGCTCTTGAGCCGGTCGGCGGCCTCGCTGTGCGCGAGGTCGGACAGAGGCTGCTTCTTCGCCGCTCCGCCGGCCGCGGAGCCTGCGGAGCCGAGTGTCTCGGTCATGCTCCGTCACCACCCTGGGACCGACGCGAGCCGCCCGTGGTCCTGCGGGCCGCGGACCGCGCGGAGCCGGTCTTCTTCGCCGCCGCCTTCCTCGCGGGGGCGCTCTTCTTGGCCGCCGCCTTCTTGGCGGGTGCCTTCTTGGCCGGTGCCTTCTTGGCCGCCTTCTTCACCGGGGCCCGCTCCTCGCGCTCCCCGTCGTCGGAGTCCTCGGAGTCCTCGGAGTCCTCGGAGTCGTCGTCGGCGCGCGGCTCCTCGTCCTCGTCGTAGGCGTCCTCGTCGGCGCGCGGCTCCTCGTCCTCGTCGTAGGCGTCCTCGTCGGCGCGCGGCTCCTCGTCACGGCCTTCGGAGCCGCCGCCCGCCAGTTGCTCGCGCACCTCGGCGGTACGGCCGTGCAGCCGGTCGGCGAGCGCTTCGATCTGCCGCTCGACCAGGGCCCCGGAGGCGGCCTTGCCGACCCCGCGCAGGTCCTGCCGCAGCTGGTCGCCGATCTCCTTGAACTGCGGGTTGCCCGCCAGCTGCGTGGTGACCAGCTCGGCCAGCGCCTTCGGGGTGAGGTTCAGCTTCTTGCCGGCGACAAAACCTCCCACCGCCAAGGCCATCTTCGCCTTCTTCGTCCGTCCGAGGACGTATCCGGCCCCTATCGCGAGGCCCAGTCCAACTCGGTTCATCATGCCGTCCTGTCACCGTTCCCGTAGCCTGCGCGCAGTCCCGTGTCGAGCCGGTCGAGCAGTTCGTCCTCGCGGCGGTCGAACTCCTCCTCATCGATCTCGCCCGAGGTCAACTGCTCCTCAAGCCGCGCTAGTTCGGCGCGCACGGCACTGGGGTCGTAGTAGAGGCGCTCGGCCTCCTCCAGCACTTTCCTGATGACCCAGCCGCTGCCGCGCGCCGGAGCGAACGGCAGCAGCAGGATCTCTCCGAGCAGTCCCATGACTCACTCCCTGGCGACCTCGCCGGCCGCACCGCCGCCGGTGGCCTCCGCGAGGCCGGAGTCGCCCGGCCCCGGCTCGACGAAGCTGTACGGCGGCAGCGGCCCGTTGAGCCGCACCTCGAGATGCGGGTGCCCCTTGCGCAGCTGCTCCACGGCGGCCAGGAACGCGTCCGCCTCGTCCCGGGCGACCAGGAAGGACACGTTGGCGAGCCAGCCCGAGGAGTCGGGGCCCACACTGATGTCGGCGGCGGCGGGTTCCAGCGTGTGCCGCACGTCGGTGGCGTCCTGGGCCTCCTGCGCCTTGACGGCCGCGGCCACCATCTCGCCGAGCCGCAGCCGGTCGTCGTAGCTGCCGCCGCCCGCCGACCGGTTGGCCTCCGTCATGGCCCGCAGCTCGGGGTTCTCCGACAGGACGCGGTGCAGGACCGCGTCCTCCACGTGGTTGGCCTTGACGTTGTACTCGTCCTTGCCCTCCAGGGCCGCGAGACGCTCCGTGTAGTGGTCGGCGCGTTCGGCGAGCACGGAGACGACCGTGTCGTCGTCGGGCGAGACGCTGCCGAACCGCATCGGCAGCACACACCCCGCGGCGCCCGCCTCGGCGAGCACGTTGGAGTGCGCGAGCAGCTCACGGCGCTTGGGCCGCAGCCCCTCCGGGGCGTCGCTCACCAGGGCGGCGAGGCGGCCCTCCTTCAGGACCCGCACGGGCCGCGCCGGGTCACCTACACCGCCCATGTCCTCGGGGAGGGCCGGGTGCGAACTCGCGGTGATGCCGTACACGTACGTGCTCACTCCTGCTCCTCCTTCCGGCGCGAGGCCGTCGACTTACGGGCGCGCCGCGGGCGCTCCTCGCTGCCGTCCTCCCGTGCCTGCTTGAAGGCGTCGGAGATGGTCTCGGCCGCTCCGGAGAGGGCGCCCTTGGACTTGCCCCGCGCGCCGGACTCGGTGACCTCACCGACGATCTCCGGCAGGCCGGGGCTCTTGTTGGGCCCGGACTCCAGGTCGAGCCGGTTGCACGCCTCGGCGAAGCGCAGGTAGGTGTCGACGCTGGCCACGACCACCCGTACGTCGATCTTCAGGATCTCGATTCCGACAAGGGATACCCGGATGAACGCGTCAATGACGAGTCCCCTGTCCAGTACAAGCTCAAGTACGTCATAGAGGCCGCTGCTGCCGCCTCCGCCGCCGGTCTGCTGTGCCGGGACAACGGTCATGCCGACCGTTCCTCCTTGTGGTCTCGGGGACGGTGTGCTGGGTGTGGGGCGCGGCCTAGCGGCCGCCGCGCCGGGCGTCGGAACGCCCCCGCTCGTACCGGCCCAGACGCCGGTATCCGGTGAGCTGCCCCTCGGAGTCCAGTTCGACCTGGTAGCTCGCCATCAGGCTCATCGTGTCGGGGACGCGGGACAGCTCCAGGACCTCCACTTCGAGGGTCCAGCCGTCCTCCGTGCGATCGAAGGACGTCACGGTCTCCGCTTCCATACCGGTGAGCTCGGCGAGCTGGGCCCGCGCCTCGCGCAGCACCTCCATGGGGGTAGGCCCCTTGCCCGACCCGTCCGTCTGTTGTCTGGATGACTTGGATGTGTTCTGTGAATCATTCATGGGCGCCTCCTACGCCGTGTGGCCCGGAAAGCGCCCCGTAAACCGCCGACTTGCCTCCTTTGACGGCGGGCGCCCGGTCAGTCACGCAGGGTCGCGAGACGGCGGCGGGCCGGCCCGAGGGCCCGGGCCCGGCCGAGTTCCGCCCAGGGGTCCGTCCGGGCGTGCTCGACGGCGTCGGCGATGCTCCACCGGCGGGCGTGCAGCTCCGGGTCGTCGACGGCGTCCCACGTCACCGGGGTGGCGACGGGGGCACCGGGCCGGGCACGGACCGTGTAGGGGGCGACGGCGGTCTGGGCGTAGGCGTTGCGCTGGACGTCCAGGTAGAGGCGGTCGCCGCGGTCCTTCTTGCGGGCGGCGGTGGTCAGCCGGTCCGGGTGGGCCGCCGCCAGCGTCTCGGCGACCTCGTGCGCGAACTCCCGGACGGTGTCGAAGTCGTCCCGGCCGTCGAGGGGGACGACGACGTGCAGCCCGCGCGAGCCGGTCGTCATGGGCGCCGACGGGAGTTCCAGTTCGTCCAGGAGCTCGTGCAGCCGGCGCGCGGCCTCTCTGACCTGTTCGAAGTCGTCCCCCGGCGGGTCGAGGTCGAAGACCAGCCGGTCCGGGTGGTCGAGACCGCCCGCCGTGCCGGTGCGGGACAGCCAGCGGTGCAGGGTCAGACACGCCTGGTCGACGAGGAACACCAGGGTCGCCACGTCGTCGCACACGGTGTGCGTGACGGTGCCGCCCTCCTTCGGCACCTCGACGCGGGTGATCCAGTCCGGGTAGTGCTCCGGCGTGTTCTTCTGCATGAACGTGGGGCCGTCGATGCCGTCGGGGTGCCGCTCCAGCATCAGGGGGCGGCCGCGCAGGTGGGGCAGCATGTGGGGAGCGACAGCCCGGTGATAGTCGAGCAGGTCGCCCTTGGTGTACTCCTTCGCTCCCCCGCCGCCGGGGAAGAGCACCTTGTCGAGGCGTTTGACCTCGACGGTGCGGCGGCCCGCGCGCACCGTCGTGGCGGCGTCGGTCACCGTACGACCGCCTCCTCGACGAGCAGTTTGACGGCCGAGGCGATGGACGCGGCGTCGATGCCCGCGGCGTGCAGCTGCTCGTCGGGCGAGGCCGAACCCGGCATCATCCGCACGGCCAGGCGCACCAGCCGGGGCACGGGGCGCCCGTCGGAGAAGGCGTCGACGACGGCGTCGCCGAGGCCGCCCTCCTCGTGGTGGTCCTCCACGGTGACCAGGCAGCCGGTCTCCTCGGCGGCCCGGCGCAGGGTCTCGCGGTCGACGGGCTTGACCGAGTACAGGTCGACGACCCGGACGTCGATGCCGTCGCGGGCCAGCGTGTCGGCGGCGGCGAGCGCCTCGTGGACGGTGACGCCGGCCGCGACCAGGGTCAGCCGGTCCCGCTCGCCGGAGCGCAGCACCTTGCTGCCGCCGACCGGGAACTCCTCGTCGGGGCCGTACAGCACGGGGGCCGCGCCGCGCGAGGTGCGCAGGTAGCGGACGCCGTCGAGTTCCGCCATGGTCGCGACGAGCTTGGCGGTCTGGTTGGCGTCGCAGGGGTACAGCACCTTCGAGTCGTACACGGCCCGCATCATCGCCAGGTCCTCCAGGCCCATCTGGCTCGGGCCGTCCTGCCCGATGGCGACGCCCGCGTGGGAGCCGACCAGGTTGATGGAGGCGCCGCTGACCGAGGCCATGCGCACGAAGTCGTAGGCGCGGGCCAGGAAGGCCGCGAAGGTCGAGGCGTACGGCACCCAGCCGCGGGCCGCCAGGCCCACGGCGGCGGCGACGAGCTGCTGCTCGGCGATGTAGCACTCGAAGAACCGGTCGGGGTGTTCCTTGGCGAAGGCCTCGGCGCGGGTGGAGTCGCTGACCTCGCCGTCGAGGGCGACGACGTCGCCGCGGCCGGAGCCGAGCGCGGCGAGGGCCTGGCCGTAGGCGTCACGGGTGGCGACCTTCTCGCCCTGTTCCCAGCGGGGCAGTTCGGTGTCCGTGGCGGGCACGGGGCGCGGCGCGCGCGACGTGTGCGGTTCGTGCACGTGGAAGGTGCGGTCGCGGCGGCCGCCGAGCTCGGCGATGGCCTCGTCGGCCTCCGGCAGCGGCTTGCCGTGCAGGCCCTCGCGGTCCTGGACGGATTCCACGCCCTTGCCCTTGAGGGTGCGGGCGAGGACGACCGTGGGCTGGCCGGTGGTGGAGCGGGCCTCGCCGAAGGCGCGGTCGACGGCGTCCACGTCGTGCCCGTCGACCTCGATGGTGTGCCAGCCGAATCCCTGGAAGCGGCGGGCGTAGGCGTCGAGGTCGTGGCCGTGCCGGGTGGGGCCGCGCTGCCCGAGCCGGTTCACGTCGACGATCGCGGTGAGGTTGTCCAGGCCCTCGAAGGCGGCGTGCTCGGCGGCCTCCCAGACGGAGCCCTCGGCGAGCTCGCTGTCGCCGCACAGCACCCAGACCCGGTAGCCGGTGTGCTCCAGGCGCCGTCCTGACAGGGCGATGCCGACGCCGATCGGCAGGCCCTGCCCGAGCGAACCGGTGGCGGTCTCCACATACGGCAGGCGCCGGGGCGTCGGGTGCCCTTCGAGGCGGCTGCCGAGTTTGCGGAAGGTGACCAGCTCGCCGTCCTCGATGGCCCCGGCGGCCTTGTAGGCGGAGTACAGCAGCGGCGACGCGTGGCCCTTGGAGAGGATGAAGCGGTCGTTTCCGGGGTTCTCGGGCCGGTCCATGTCGTAGCGCAGGTGGTTGGCGAACAGGACGGCCACCAGGTCGGCGGCGGACATCGACGACGTCGGGTGCCCCGAGCCGGCGGCGGCGGAGGCCCGCACGCTGTCCACGCGCAACTGCTGGCCGAGCTCGACGAGTTCATCGGTGTTCATGGGTCCCCTTCCGGGAGGTCGAGGCGGTGGGCTTCTGGCGGTGCTGCGCCTTCTCGTCGCGCTGCGCACGGTGGTCGGGCCCCTTCACCGGGCCCGGGGGTTCGGGGTGCTTGACGGCGTCGGGGTCCTGCACGGGGTCGGACGCCCCGGACCCGGCCTTCGCCGTTTCGTCGCCGTCCGGGGCGTCCGCTCCGTGCGGGCCGCCCGGCAGGCGGACCAGCTCCGGCGAGGCGGTGTCCAGCGGCACCGACCACGACCGGACGAGGCCCAACTGCACGGCTTGGCGCGGCAGTACGGCGTCCAGCACCCAGTCGGCGGCGACCCGCACCCGGTTGCCGGGCATGGCGGCGAGGTGGTAGCCGCGGGTGACGGCGCCCGCCACCGCTCCGGACAGGTGCACACCGAGCGGGTTGGCGGCCGCCTTGACGCCGCCCAGGTCGACGACGAAGCCCAGGTCGCGGTGGCGGTAGGCGCGCCGCTCTCCCATGCCGAGGGAGGCGGCGACGTTGTGGGCGACGGTCTTGCCCTGCCGCCAGGCGTGCTGGGCCGTCATCGGCGTGTACGAGCCCGGCTTCTCCAGGTCGGGTACGGCGGCCGCGTCCCCGGCGGCGAACAGCTCGGCGCGGCCGGGCACCTGGAGGTGCGGGTCGACGAGCAGCCGGCCGCGTTCCAGGGGCAGTTCGAGGGAGGCGGCGAGCGGGTCGGGCCGTACGCCGACGCACCAGACCAGGGAGCGGGTGGGCACGAACTCCCCGTCGGTCAGCAGGACCCCGTCGTGGGTGGCCTCCTTGACGGAGGTGCCCATCCGCACGTCGACGCCTCGTCGCCGCAGCACCTCGTCCGCGGTGCGCGCGAGCCGCTCGTCCAGTTCCGGCAGGACGCGGTCGGCGACGTCGAGCAGCATCCAGTGCGGGCGCATCCCGGCGGGCAGCGGGCGCTTGCGCACCTGGGCCTCGGTGAACAGCTGGCCCTGCGCGGCGACCTCGGTGCCGGTGTATCCGGCGCCGACCACGACGAAGGTGCAGCGCGCCCGGCAGCGTGCGGGGTCGTCGTCCGCGGCGGCCAGTTCCACCTGCCGGGTGACGTGGTCGCGCAGGTACAGCGCCTCGGGCAGGCTGCGGAAGCCGTGGGCGTGCTCGGCGACGCCTGGGATGGGCAGCAGCTTGTTGACGCTGCCCGCGGCGAGCACGAGCCGGTCGTAGGAGAGGGTGCCGCCCTCTCCCTCCGGCCCGGTGTAGTGCACGGTGCGCCCGTCGAGGTCGATGCCGTCGGCCTCGCCGAGCACCAGCCGGACGTGCGGCAGGGTGTCGGAGAGCGCGACGGTGACCCGGCGGGGCTCCAGGATGCCGGCGGCGACCTGGGGCAGCAGGGGCAGGTACAGGAAGTAGTCGGTCGGGTTGAGCAGGGTGATGTCGGCCTGATGCCGGGTGAGCCGGGACAGGGTGCGGGCGGCACGATACCCGGCGAACCCGGCGCCGACGATCACGATGCGGGGTCGACTCACGGTGGGCCTCCGGCCTTGTCGATCGCGTGTCGCGTACCTCGGGAGCCTTCCGCGTCCCCCTGGCCCGTCCCCCCAAACGTCCCCCGGCCCCGGCACCGCGGCCCGGTGGCCCGGGCGGCTACCGCTGGTCGTGCGGGCCGGTCGGCGCCTGGCCCGTCGCGGGCGGGGCCGACGGCATCGGCGGGTACGGCACGCCCCGGCCGTCCGTGGCGGAGCCGTGAGCCGGGGTCGCGTCACCGTGGCCCCGGGACGGGCGGGCCGCCGCGCGCAGGGCGCAGGCCACCGCGCCGAGCACGGCCGCGGTGATCAGCGCGGCGGCCCAGTCGGGCAGTCCGGTGGCGAGGCCGAGGCCCAGGGCCAGCGCGAGGGCCGCTCCGGCGTACAGCGCCGCGGCGCCCGATCCGGCGTAGAGCGCGGCGCGGCGGCGCTGCCGGCGCGTCTGCTCGCGCAGTTCGTCGCGCACGGTCTCCCGTGCCACCTGCGCCAGTTCGTCGACCAGGTGCTTGTCCAGATGCTCAAGATGATCCAGGCGGTCCATGGCCGGCGGGTACCCGAACGGACCGTCGGGTAACGGGGAGTGAGGGGATCGCGTGAAGCGATCACCGGCGCCGGGGGCACGCCACTAGGCTTCCGGCATGGACATTCTGGGAGCCACGCTGCGCGTGTGCGTCGACGACCTGGAGGCCGCGGTCCCCTTCTACGAACGCCTCGCCGGCGGCACCGCCCTGCGCTTCGAGCGCGGCGGCGTGCAGGTGGCCGCGGTCGGGTGCTTCCTTCTGATGAGCGGGCCGCCGGCGGAGCTGGAGGTGCTGCGCAAGGTCGCGGCGACGATCGCGGTCTCCGACGTCGAGGAGGCCCGGAAGGTGCTCAGCGAGATGGGCGCGCAGATCGTGGCGGGCCCGGTCCCGACGCCGGTGGGCCGCAACCTGATCGCGATGCACCCGGACGGGGCGATCTACGAGTACGCGGACCGCATGACCTGAGCCGGCCGCGCGGCGCGGTCAGCGCGGGCCGCGCATCTCCGTGGTGATCGCCCACCGTTCGTGGTCGCGCCACGCGCCGTCGATGAACAGCATGTCCGGCGAGTAGCCCTCCAGCCGGAACCCGCAGGCGCGGGCGAGAGCGATGGAGGCGGCGTTGCCGGGCTGCACGTTGATCTCCAGCCGGTGCAGCCCCATCATCCCGAAGGCGTGGTCCATGACGAGGTCCAGGCCCTCCCGCATGAGGCCGCGCCCGGCGGCGTGCGCGAAGGCACCGTAGCCGAGGGCGCCGCTGCGGAAGGCGCCCTGGACGATGTTGTTGATGTTGATGTAGCCGACGAGGGCGCCGCCGCCGTCCTTGGCGCACACCAGGAAGCCGGCCTTGGTGCGGTCCTCGATCAGCCGTCCCGCGTACGCGGTGTACGCGGCGGCGCTGTCGGGCGGGAAGAGCCAGGGCCGGTGCAGTTCCCTGCTCTCGCGGACGCGTGCGGTGAACTCGGCGCCGTCCTCGTAGGTGAAGTGGCGTATGCCCACACGGGGGCCTTCGGCGAGGTAGGGCGAGGCGGGGTGCGGCATCGCGTCAGCCTACGTCCCGCTAGCGGCGCCGGCGCGCGACGAGCAGGGCGCCGATCAACGCGCCGATGACCCCCATGCCGAGGAGAGCACCCCACAGGGGCATGGTCACCACGCGGATCAGCAGCCGGATCTCGGTCTCCTCGGTGTTCTGGAAGATGAGGACCAGGGCGAGGACGACAAGCACCAGCGCGACGATCCGGCGGAGGGTGAGCACCCGGGCCGAGCCGCCCCGCCGGCCGTCCGCGCTCGGTCCGCGGCGGGACGTCTTCGGGGTCATGCCTCCAGCATGCTCCCGGGCCCGGGTCCCCGCACGGTGAGCGACCGCCGGCCGCAGCCGTACGGTCGCGCACCGTGACCGGCGGTCAGCGCAGCGCGGGTTCGTCCAGCGTCAACGTGCCCGTGCCGGTGTCGAGTTCGGCGCCGAGCCCGAAGGGGATCGTGAGCGCCCCCGCGCTGTGTCCGAACCCGAACTCCTCCGCGACGGGCACGCCGAGCCCGCCCAGCCTGTCCTCCAGCACGGCGCGCACCTCGTCGTACGGCCCGCACTCCTCCCACGACCCGAGCAGGACGCCGCGCACCCCGTCGAGCAGGCCCGCGCGCAGGAGTTGGGTGAGGGCCCGGTCGAGCCGGTACGGCTCCTCCCCCACGTCCTCCAGGCAGAGCAGTCCGCCGTGCGCCGAGGCGCGGGCGTGCGGGGTGCCCAGTTCGGCGGCGAGCAGGGTGAGGCAGCCGCCGAGGGTGACGCCGCGGGCCCGGCCCGGTACGAGCGCCGAGCCGCCGGAGGCGATGACGCGCACCGTCTCGGGCTCGAAGAGGGTGGCCCGCAGATGGTCCTGGGCGCGGGCGTGCTTGAGGAAGTCGACGCCGGCGGCCATCGGGCCGTGCAGGGTGGCGAGCCCCAGCCGCACGGCGAACGCCTCGTGCAGCACGGTGATGTCGCTGAAGCCGACGAACACCTTCGGTCCGGCCGCCGCCATGGCGTCCCAGTCGAGCAGGTCGACCATGCGCTGGGCGCCGTAGCCGCCCCGCGCGCACAGTACGGCGTCGACGGACGGGTCGCACCAGGCGCGCTGGAGGTCGGCGGCCCGGTCGGCGTCCGTGGCCGCGAGATAGCCGAAGCGGTCGTGCCGGCCGCGTACGTGCGGGGCCACGACGGGGTCGAGGTCCCAGCCGCGCAGCACGTCGAGGCCGGACTCGATCCGCTCCTCGGGCACCGGTCCGCTGGGCGCGACGACGGCCACACGGGCGCCGGCGGCGAGTCGGGACGGCCGTCGCAACGGCCGCAGGGGCGCGGTCACTTGGTGAGCTCCAGGGTGGGGACGCCGGGCGGGTCGAACCCGAAGACCTGGGCGTACAGGGACAGTTCGGCCTCCAGGGCGCGGACCATGGTGTCCGCGCGGCGGAACCCGTGGCCCTCCCCCTCGAAGGCGAGGTAGGCGTGCGGCACGTGGCGCCCCTCCAGCCGGGCGAGGAACCGTTCGCACTGGGCGGGCGGGCAGATGACGTCGTCCAGGCCCTGGAGCAGCAGGAAGGGCGCGGTGAGGCGGTCGGCGCGGGTGACGGGCGAGCGTTCCTCGTACCGGCCGGGCACCTCGGCGAGCGGTCCGACGAGGCTCTCCAGGTACTGCGACTCGAAGTCGTGCGTCTCCCCGGTGCCCCAGCCGGTCAGGTCCAGGATCGGGAAGATGACCGTGCCGCAGGCGTAGACGTCGGTGCTCGTCAGCGACGCCGCCGTGGTCCAGCCGCCCGCGCTGCCGCCGCGGATGGCGAGCCGGTCGCGGTCGGCGGTGCCCTCGTCGGCGAGGGCGAGCGCGACGGCCGCGCAGTCCTCGACGTCGACGACGCCCCACTGCTCGCGGAGCCGTTCGCGGTAGGCCCGGCCGTACCCGGTGGAGCCGCCGTAGTTCACCTCGGCGACGCCGATGCCCCGGGAGGTGAAGTAGGCGACGGTCAGGTCGAGGACGAGGGGCGACCGGGAGGTGGGTCCGCCGTGCGCCCAGACCACGTACGGCGGCGCGGTGCCGCCCGGGGCCGCGCAGTCCGGGTGGCGGGGCGGGTAGATGTGCGCGTGGATCTCCTGCCCGGCGGGGCCGGTGAAGGTGCGGACCTGCGGTTCGGGGTAGTAGGCGGGGTCCACGGCGTCCTGGTGGGCGGCGCCGATCACCCGGCAGTGGCCGGTCCGAATGTCCAGTTCGACCACCTCGTGGGCGGTGTGCGGGCCGGCGCCGACGGCCACGACCCGCTCCCCGTGGGCGGCGAGTGTCGGCGCGAACTCGGTCCAGGGACCGGCCACGTCGACGATCTCGCCGGTCTCCGGGTCCAGGACGCCGAGGCGGAGGGCGCCGCGTCCGTGCAGGACGGCGACGAGGCCGCTCTCGAGCGGGGCGAACCAGCGCAGGCCGAGCTGCCACAGCGGCCCGCCGAACTCCTCCTCTCGCGGGCACAGGGGCTCGCCGTCGCGGTACAGGTTCCACCAGCCGCCGGCGTCACTCGCGTGCAGGAGGCGGCCGTCGGGCGTCCAGTCGGCCTGGGCGACGGACTCCTCGGGGCCGCCGGCGACGGTCCGCGGGTCGTCGAGGGTGCCGTCGGCGGTGATGTCGGCGACGAGCAGTTCCGTGCCGTCCCAGGGCATCCGGGGGTGGTCCCAGGCCAGCCAGGCGGCCCGGCGCCCGTCCGGCGAGATCCGCGCCCCGGTGACGAACCGGTGCGGCCCGTCGGTGAGTTCGCGCACGGCGTCCCGGTCGTGTGCCGCCGAGCCGTCCAGCGGGACGGCGGCCAGGACGCGCCGCACATCGGTGGGCGCCTCGCCCGTGAACTCCTCCAGCACGCACCACACCTCGCCGAGGTCGGTCCGCACCCGCGGCTCCGCCCAGCGCAGCCCGCCGCCCACCGGGGACACCGGGGTGAGCGGACGCGGCTCGGCGCCCTCCTCGTACCGGTAGAGCCGCTGGTCGGCGAAGTTCACGAAGACGACGAGCGGTCCACCGCCGGTGGTGGCGCCGGCCCACGGCTGCCCGCCGTACTCCATGACCCGGCTGCGCACGTTCCACGGCGGCGGCAGCACCGACTCCTCGTGCCCGTCGGCGCGGCGGCGCACCAGGGTGCGCCGGCCGCCCTCGGCGGGCCGCGGTTCGGTCCACCACGCCTCGTCACCGACGAAGCCCACGAAGTCGGGCCGCCCGTCGTGCGCGGCGGCGAGCCCCGCGTCGATCGGCGAGGGCCAGGATCCGTACACCAGAGTCCGCACTGTCTCCCCCAGGTCTCTATGCCGTGCGCAGGAACCGGTCGAGCACCCGGACGCCGAAGTGCAGCGCCTCGACGGGCACCCGTTCGTCGACGCCGTGGAACATGGCCGAGTAGTCGAAGCCCTCCGGCAGCTTCAGCGGCGAGAACCCGTAGCCGGTGATGCCGAGCCGGGAGAACTGCTTGGCGTCCGTGCCGCCGGGCATGCAGTAGGGCACGGTGCGTCCCTCGGGCGCGAACTCCTCGACGGCGGCCCGCATCAGGGCGTACGTCGGCGAGTCCAGCGGGGACTGCAGGGCCACCTCCCGGTGGTGGAACTCCCAGTCCACGTCGGGCCCGGTGAGTTCGTCGAGGGTGGCGCGGAACTCGTCCTCGTGGCCGGGCAGGAACCGTCCGTCCACGAACGCCACGGCCTGGCCCGGGACGACGTTGATCTTGTAACCGGCTTCCAGCATCGTCGGGTTGGCGCTGTTGCGGACGGTCGCCTCGACGAGCTTGGCGGCGGGGCCGAGCTTGTCCAGCAGGCAGTCCACGTCGTCCAGGCTCGTGTCGATGCCGTACAGCTCGGCGAGTTCGGTCAGGGCGCCGCGCACGGTCGGGGTCAGCCGCACCGGCCACTCGTGGGCGCCGATCCGGCTGATCGCCGCGGCGAGCCGGGTCACCGCGTTCTCCCGGTTGGGCCGGGAGCCGTGGCCGGCCCGGCCGTGGGCGGTGAGCCGCAGCCAGCCGGTGCCGCGCTCGCCGGCCGAGATCGGGTAGATCTGGCGGCCGGCGCCGTCGTGGAAGGTGAAGGCCCCGGATTCGCTGATGCCCTCGGTGCAGCCCTCGAACAGGGCGGCGTGCCGGTCGGCGAGGAAGCCGGAGCCGTCCTCGGCGCTCGCCTCCTCGTCGGCGGTGAACGCGATCACGATGTCCCGGCGGGGCCGCACGCTCTGGCGGGCCCAGGCCCGTACGACGGCCAGGATCATCGCGTCCATGTTCTTCATGTCGACCGCGCCGCGGCCCCAGACGACGCCGTCGCGGACCTCGCCGGAGAAGGGGTGCACGCTCCACTCGGAGGCGTCGGCGGGGACGACGTCCAGGTGCCCGTGGACGAGCAGGGCGTCCGCGGAGGGGTCGGTGCCCTCGAGGCGGGCGACGACGTTCGTGCGGCCGGGCGTGCGCTCCAGCAGCGTGGGTTCCAGACCGGCCTCGGCGAGCCGGGCCGCCGCGTACTCGGCGGCGGGCCGCTCCTGGCAGTCGCCACCGCCCCGGTTGGTGGTGTCGATGCGGATGAGGTCGGACGTGAACGTCACGACCTCCTCGAGTGCCTGCGCGTCAGCCATACTGCTCCTCCACCGCGGCCGAGACGATCGTGGTGACCGCCTTGAAGGTCCGGATTCCCTCGTACATGCGCTCGCTGGTGTACGCCACCTTGCGCTCGCCGATCCGTGCGACGCCGGGGACGACGGTGGCCGCCATCGCCAGGTGCTCGGCGTCGAACTCGACGGCCACCGTGTACGGCCCGGCCTGCACGGGCTCCCCGCGGACCGCGAGGGCCGCGGCCTCCTCGGCCGCCGCGCGGATGTCGGCGGCGGTCCTCGCCGGTGTGCGGCACACGGCCGCGTACCGGGAGACATGGTCCTTGACGGCGACCTTCAGCGCCTCGGGCGCGTAGCCGAGCGCGTCCTCGCAGGCCACGTCGTCGCCGGTGACGAGGACGACGGGGACGCCGTACTCGGCGACGACGTGTGCGTTCAGCAGACCCTCGCTCGCCCGGACGTCGTTCAGCCAGACCCCGGTGATGGAGTTGGCGAGGTAGGTGTGGGCGAGGACGCCCTCCATGCCGGCGCCCGCGTGGTACCCGATGAAGGCGACGCCGTCGATGTCGCCGTGCTGGACGCCCTCCACCATCGACAGCGCCTTGTGCCGTCCGGTCAGCATCTCGGCCCGCTCGTCGAGCCGTTCGAGCAGCAGGTTGCGCATGCTCCAGTGGGCCTCGTTGACGAGGACGGAGTCGGCACCGCCGTCGAAGAAACCGCGCACGGCCGCGTCCACGTCCGAGGTGAACATCCCCCGGCACCGCTCCCACTGCGGGGTCCCCGGCAGAACGTCCCCCGGCCAGGTCACGCCGGTCGCGCCCTCCATGTCGGCGCTGATGAGGATCTTCATGGAGCGCCACGTTACGCGCCCCCGCGAGAACCCGCCACGACCGGTCCCGCGGCCCCCGCACACCCCGGCGCGGGACCGGCTGGGCACACGGGTGAGAGTCCGGGCGCGGGCGCGGCGACGACCGGGCGGTCCGGACCGTTCGCTGTTTCATGAGGTCAGGTACGACCGAAGTGAGGCGGCATGGCCGGAGCCGGCACGGGCACCCAGGAACCGGACTCGCTGAAGCCCGACGCTATCGGGTTCCTCGACGCGCTCGTCATCGGGCTCAACGCCACCTCGCCCGCGTACTCGCTGGCCGCGGTGATCGGCCCGGTCGTGGCGCTGGTCGGCGTGTACGCGCCCGGTGTGATGCTGGCGGCGTTCGTGCCGATGCTGCTGATCGCCTCGGCGTTCTACCACCTCAACAAGGTCGACCAGGACTGCGGCACGACCTTCTCCTGGGTGACCCGCGCGATGGGGCCGTGGGCGGGCTGGCTCGGCGGCTGGGCCATCACCATGACCGGTGTCCTCGTCGTGGGCTCGCTGGCGGACGTCGCGGTGACGTTCGCGCTGCTCGCCTTCGGGCTGGACAGATGGGCGGACAACGAGTGGGTGCGGCAGATCCTCACCGTGCTGCTCATCCTGGTGATGACGGCGGTGTGCGTCATCGGCACCGAGGTGTCCGCCCGCGTGCAGAACGCGCTGATCCTCGCCCAGGTCGCCTGCCTGCTCGCGTTCGCCGTGGTGGCGCTCTACCGGGTCTACGCCGGCACCGGGGACCTCCACGCCGTGAGACCGGAGTTCAGCTGGCTGAACCCGTTCGGCGCGGGCGGCGCGCGGCTGACGGCGGGGCTGCTGCTCGGCGTGTTCGTCTACTGGGGCTGGGAGTCGGCGGTCAACCTCACCGAGGAGACCGAGAACTCCGCGACCGCCCCCGGTGAGGCGGCCGTGTGGTCGACGGTCATCCTGCTGGTCACGTATGTGTCGGTCGCCATCGCGGTCGTGGCCTACGCCGGTCCCGCGTTCCTCGCGGAGAACGCCGACGAGGAGGAGCTCATCTTCGCCCTCCTCGCGGGCAAGGTGATGGACGGCTGGGACTGGATCGTGCTGCTGGCCGTGTCGACGTCCGCTGTGGCGTCCACGCAGACGACGATCCTCCCGGCCTCGCGCACCGCGCTGTCCATGGCCCGCCGGCACGCCCTGCCGGCCCGCTTCGGGCACATCCATCACCGGTTCCGCACGCCGGACGTGAGCACGTGGTGGGTGGCGGGCATCGCCATCGCCTGGTACCTGGTCATCCGTCGGATCAGTGAGAACGCCCTGTTCGACTCGCTCACCGCGCTATCCCTGCTGATCGCCTTCTACTACGCGCTCACCGGCCTCGCGTGCGCCGTCTACCACCGGCGTCACCTCACCGAGAGCGTCCGCACCTTCGTGCTGATCGGTCTCGGCCCGGTGGTGGGCGCCGGGCTGCTGGCGTGGCTCCTCGTCGAGTCGATCGCCGACATGGCCGACCCGGCCAACTCCTACAGCGGCGTCTCGTGGTTCGGTCTCGGGCCGCCGCTGGTCATCGGGATCGGCATCACCCTCGCGGGCGTGATGCTGATGGTGGTGTGGCGGCTGAGGGCGCCGGCCTTCTGGGCGGAGCGCCCCGACGTGGCCGACCCCGACCTCGTGCATGGCGGGGAGTCCTGACGTGCCCGTGGTGTGCGGTTACGACGAGTCCCCGGGGGCGGTCCGCGCGCTCCCCGTCGCGCTTGAGGTGGCGGCCGCGTTCGGCGACACCCTTGTGCTGGTCCAGGGGACGGTGGCCGACGGCCTCGTAGGGGGTGTCTTGTCGATCAGGCCCGGATCAGCGCGCCGTGAACCCGGCATGATCGGCGAGACACCCCTTAGGGCCGCCCCGCCACCAGCCACGTCGAGGGCAGTTCGATGCGGGTTCCGTCGGGGCCGTGCTCGGTGGTGGCCAGCGGCAGCGTGCCGCTCGCGAGCACGTCGAGGCCGGCCGCGCGCAGGTACCCGGTCAGCGCGCCGTCGGTGACCTCGCCCGGCGCGATGCCGTGCCGCAGGACCGGGGCCAGCTTGGGCGGCGGCCCGGCGGGGCTCTGCGCCAGGCCCATGAGGACGTGCTTGGCGGCCTCGGAGGGTTCGACGAGGAGGACCCGGCCGCGCTCGCCGGCCAGCACGGCCAGCCCGTCCGCCATCGCCTGCCGGTCGTCGGGGTCGGCCTGGTGCAGGACACCGCGCACGTAGACGTTGGCGTCGCCGAGTTCGGCGTGCAGTGTCTGGACGTCCGCCTTCTCCGCCACGTCGAGCAGCCGGTACTCCGCCCGCCCGGCCGGGTCGGCCCGGCGGGCGTGGTCGAGGGCCGCGGCCGACAGGTCGGCGCCGACGACGCGCGGGAAGCGGTCGGCGAGGAAACGGGTCTGGGTGCCGTTGCCGCAGCCCAGGTCGATCACCACCAGGCCCGGGTCGGTCAGGTGCGGCTCCAGCAGGGGCAGATGACGGCCGGCGGTCAGCGCCGGCTCCGCATCCCAGAACACGGCGCCCTGCTCGCCCGGGGCCTCGCGCCAGAAGCCCTCCCAGGCGTCCCGGTACCGACTCGTCACGCTCATGACCGACTCCCCCTGGGCTACGACCGGCGACCGCCGGGTGACGGGCGGGTCCGGTCTATCGCGGCCGGGCCGGGGCCGACAAGCGCCCGGCGCGTACCTTCACGTCTCGTCCGGAACTTCCGCCGGACGTCAGCGGCCGGCGAGCGTCAGCTCGAACCAGACGGTCTTGCCGGTGCCCGTACGGCTCGCGCCCCAGGCGCGGGCGAGCGCGCTCACGACGCGCAGCCCCCGTCCGGCGGCGTCCTCGGGTCCGGTGTCCAGCAGGGTCGGCAGCTCGTGCTCGTCGTCGTCCACCTCGCACAGCAGCGTCTCGCCGCGTACGAGCCGCAGTTCGACGGGGCGGTCGCGGGAGTGCCGGACGGCGTTGGTGACGAGCTCGCTCACCAGCAGTTCGGCGGTGTCGGCGAGCCGGGTCAGGTCCCAGGCGCGCAGCTGCTCACGGACGAGGGCGCGGGCGCGGCCCGCCTCGGCGGGGTCGAGGGCGAGCCGGTGCACGGCGACGTCGGCGGGGGCGATGCCGTTGAGGCGGGCCATGAGCAGGGCGACGTCGTCCTTGCGGCCGCCGCGCGGGTTGAGGGCGCGGATGATGGTGTCGCACGCCTCGTCCATGGACGCGGCCGGGTGGGCGGCGGATTCGCACAGGACGGTGAGTCTGACACCGATGTCTTCGCCGCGCAGCTCGACCAGGCCGTCGGTGCACATGACGATCCGGTCGCCGGGCTCGACGCGTACGCGCGCCTCTTCGAAGGGCACGCCGCCGACGCCGATCGGCGCGCCCGTGGGCAGGTCGAGCAGTTCGCCGTGCCCGCTGTCGGCGCGGACCAGGACGGGCGGGATGTGGCCCGCGTTGGCGAGGCGCAGCTCGCCCGCGAGGGGGTCGTAGACGACGTACAGGCAGGTCGCGAGGTGGTTGTCGCCGAGGCGCTGGGCGAGGTCGTCGAGGTTGCGCAGCAGCTGGGCGGGCGGCAGGTCGAGGGCGGCCATGGTCTGCACGGCCGTGCGCAGCTGGCCCATCATGGCGGCGGAGTTGAGGCCGTGGCCCATCACGTCGCCGACGACGAGGGCGGTCCGGGCGCCGGGCAGCTTGACCGAGTCGAACCAGTCGCCGCCGACCCGGCCGAGGAGCGTGCCCGGCAGGTACCGGGTGGTGATGTCGCAGCCCGCCATGCGGCGGGGGATCTGCGGCAGCATGCTGTCCTGGAGGGTCTCGGCGACGCTCTCCTGGTACGTGTACATCCGGGCGTTGTCGAGCACGAGGCCCGCTCTGGCGGCGAGTTCGGCCCCGGTGACCCGGTCCATGTCGTTGAACTCGACGCGTTCGGGGTGGCGCAGCAGGATCATGAAGCCGAGGACGACGTCGCGGGCCTTGAGCGGGACGACCAGCATCGAGCGGCCAGTGATCAGCGGGCGGATGTCCCGCTTCTCGAACTGGGACGCGATGGCGTGACCCGCCTCGGGGCTGATCCGCGGGACGAGCACGGGCTCGCCGGTCGTCATGCACCGGAAGAACGGGGTGTGGGCCGGAAAGGGCATGGCCTCGCCGACCGGTACGACGTCGTCCCAGCGGCCGGGTTCGTCGGTGTGCTCGAGGGCGACCCGGTGCCACATCGTGGTGGTGTCCGGCACCCCGTCGGGGAAGCCCTCGCCGGCGACGACCTGTTCGCGCAGATAGGTGCCGGCGACGTCGGTGAAGCGGGGGACGACGGCCTTGCTGACCTCGACGATGGTCTGCGCCAGGTCGAGGGAGGTGCCGATGCGGCCGCTGACCTCGTTCAGGAACTCCAGGCGCTCGCGTACGGCGGCGTACTCCAGGTCCTCACCGTCGTCGGGATCCTCGGCCGGTGCCGGTAAGCCGTGGGCGGCGGCCCGGGCGGCCCGCTCCCGGCGGGCCCGGCGTTCGACGCGCCGGGGCACGCCCCAGTCGGGGGTGACGGGCACCCGGTCGTTCTGGCTGAACTCCAGGACGGGGTAGCCGAGTTCCAGGATCTGGCCGACGATCCGGGCGCTCTCGTCGACGCTCACGCTGGGCAGGATCTCGGGGAGCTTCGAGGCGAGTTCCTCGGCGCCGGGGAAGTCGGTGTGCAGGGCGAAGGCGGGCGCCACCCGGTCGAAGCCGGGGTCGTCGCCGGCGGTCTCCTGCTGGAGCCGGCCGACGTCGGCGCCGAGCACGAGCAGCCGCTCCGGTCCGGGGCCCACCAGGGGGTAGGCCCACCACAGGACGTCGACGCGGTCCCGCTCGGGCACGGTCAGCCGGGCCCGGCCGGCGGCCGGGTAGTACAGCCGCCCGTCGAGGGACGTCTCCAGGTCGTGCCCCGTGTCGTCGTAGGCCCCGTACGGCCCGTACGGCGAGATGTCGTCGTCCTCGGGCAGTGCTCCGGACACCGGCAGGAGGTCGACGGCGGGGTGCCCGATCGCCTCCTCCTTGGTGGCGCCGAAGAGGCGGCGCGCGCCGGAGCTCCAGTGGGAGACGAGCCCCGCGCGGTCGACCACCACCACGGCGAGCGGGATGCGTCCGGTCGCGGCGTGCTCCGTCGCCGCGCCGTCCCTTTCGGTGCCACGGTCCATGGCCCAGGCCCTCTCTCCCCACGGTCCGCAAGATCTGCGCGCCCCCACCACCGTACGGGTCCCCGCCTCGGGGATGTGTGGCAATAGGGGAATTGATGTACCGGGTTCACAACGGCGCGCGCGGGGGCGGAAAGATCCGGCCGCGCCCCTTTCCCGCAGGACAGCGGCGGGTCGGGCGGCGGGGTCAGTCCTCGTGCCCGAGCTGGAGGTCGCGTTCCGTGCGCCCGCCGCGGGCGACCTGGAGCACGGTGGCGACCGGCGGGTAACCGGCGGCGATGACCGTGTACTCGCCGGAGGAGAGGTCGGTGAACCGGAAGGTGCCGTCGGGTCCGGTGGTGAGGGTGTCCACGACGTTGCCGGCCGCGTCGAGCAGGGTGACGCGGGCGTCCTCGACGGGGCGTCCGCCGCCGGCCCGGACGGTGCCGCGCAGAGCGGCGCCGCCCGCGAGTTCGATGTCCTGCCGGGTCTCGCGGGCCGCCTTGACGGTGACCGGGACGGCGGCGGGCCGGAACGCGGTCGAACTGGCGGCGAGGGTGTACTCCCCGGCGATCAGTTCGGTGATGACGTAGCCGCTCTCGCGTTCGCTGCGGGTGGTGGCGACGACCTCGCCGCGGACGTCGGTGAGGGTGACGGTGGCGTCCACGGGGGTGCCGTCGGGGCTGAGCACCCGTCCGGCGAGGCGCCCGGCGCCGCCGAGCAGGATGTCGAGGTCGACGGGGCGCTCGCCCACGGTGACGGAGACGGCCTGCGGCTGGTGCCCGCCGGCGGCGGCGATCATGACGTACGCCCCGGGTCCGGGGGCGGCCAGGGCGAACCGCCCGTCCTCCGCGCTGGTGGCCCGGCCGACCTGCTGTCCGGCGACGTCGATCAGGGTCAGCGCCGCGCGGGGTACCACGGTGCCGTCTGCGTGCTGGACGGCGCCGCGGACGGGGAGCGGGGCGCCGTGCGGCGAGCGGGCCTGCGGGACGGCCGGCCGGGCGGCGGGGCCGGTCTCCTCGGTGGGGGCGTTGTGGGTCACCAGGGGTTTCTCCTTGAGGAAGAAGGCGATGAGCAGGCCCAGCACGAGCACCGGGACGAGGTACAGGAAGATCCTCGGCATGGCGTCGGCGTACGCCTGGATGTAGGCGTCGCGCAGCGCCGGGGGCAGGGTGTGGACGAGCTGCGGGGTGATGGCCTCGGCGTCGGGCAGTTCCGCGCCCGCCCGCGCGGGGAGCCGGTCGGCGAGGGCGTCGGTCAGCCGGTCGGCGAAGAGGGTGCCGAAGACGGCCGCGCCGACGCTGCCGCCGATCTGCCGGAAGTAGTTGTTGGCGCTGGTGGCCGTGCCGAGGTCGGCCGGGCGCACGGAGTTCTGCACGGCGAGGACGAGGACCGGCATCACCATGCCGATGCCGGCGCCGAGCACGGCCATCCAGACGCTGTAGTGCAGCCGGGGCGTGTCGGTCTCCAGCCGGGACAGCAGCCACATGCCGAGGGCGGCCAGGGCGCTGCCGAGCAGGGGGTGGATCCGGTAGCGGCCGGTGCGGCTGATGAGCTGGCCGCAGATGATGGAGGCACCGACGATGCCGCCCATCATGGGGAGCATGAGCAGCCCGGACTCGGTGGCGGTGGCCCCGCCGACCATCTGCAGGAAGGTCGGCAGATAGCTGGCCGCGCCGAACAGCGCGACGCCGATCACGAGGCCCACCAGGGCGGTGACGTTGAAGACGGAGTCCCTGAACAGCCGCAGCGGGATGAGGGGTTCGGGAGCGAAGCGCTCGACGACGAGGAACAGGACCGAGGCGGCCGCCGCTCCGGCGCCGAGGCCGAGGATGACGCGGGAGTCCCAGGGGTGCTCGGTGCCGCCCCAACTGGTCAGCAGGACCAGGCAGGTGGAGGCGGCGGCGAGCAGCAGGGCGCCGAGGACGTCGAGCCGGGCCCGGCCCTCGGGCTTGGGGAGCTTCAGCACGACGGCGACGACGGCGAGGGTGACCAGGCCGAAGGGGACGTTGATGTAGAAGCACCAGCGCCAGGAGAGGTGGTCGGTGAAGTAGCCGCCGAGCAGTGGACCGGCGACCGAGGCGAGGCCGAACGCGGCGCCGATCAGGCCCATGTAGCGGCCCCGCTCACGGGCGGGCACGATGTCGGCGATGATCGCCTGGACGCCGATCATGAGTCCGCCGGCGCCGACGCCCTGGACGGCCCGGTACGCGATCAGCTGGTCCATGGTCCCGGCCCGTCCCGCGAGCGCGGAGCCGACGACGAAGACGACGATGGCGAACTGGAAGACGCCCTTGCGGCCGAACAGGTCGCCGAGCTTGCCGTAGACCGGCAGTCCGACGGTGGCGGTGAGCAGATAGGCGGTGATCGCCCAGGACATCCGGTCGAGGCCGTGCAGCTCACCGACGATCTTCGGCAGCGCGGTGGCGACGATCATCTGCTCCAGCGCGGCCAGCAGCAGCGCGAGCATCAGGGCGAAGAAGACCAACCGCACCCGGCGCGGGGCGAGTTCGCCCGCGATGCCGGGGGCGGGCGGGGGGACGTCCGGGGGTGCGACGACCGGTTCGTCCTGTACCAGAGTGCTTCCGCCCACGTACCCGCTCCCCTCGTCGCGCTGCCGCACCATGTCCGCGTAGGCGAACAACTACGGGCAAGCGCGACGAGTTACGGAACCAGGTCGGTCGCGGAAGAGAACCACTCGATCCGGTGAGGACGACAACGGCCGCCGGACTCCGGCGGGTTGAGTGGCCCCGGGGGCTACTTCTCCACCTCGGCGGCGAGGTTGGCGAGCAGCGCGTCGTAGATCCGGCCGAGGCCCTTGGGCGCGAAGGTCCGCTCGAAGAAGCCGCCGATGCCCCCGGCGCCCTGCCAGGTGCTGGTGACGACGACCCGGGACCTGCCCTCCCCGGCCGGGGTGACCCGCCAGGTGGTGACCATCGAGGAGTTGCGGTCCTTCTCGACGAGCTCGCCGTCGGTGGGCTCACTGACCTCCAGGAGGCAGTCGCGCACGCGCTTGCTGGTGGCCTGGAGCTTCCAGTGGACGAGGGTGCCCTCGCCGTCGCCGCCCTCGCGCACCTCGTACTCGCTGAAGTGCTCGGGCAGCAGCTTGCGCCGGGTGCCGGTGTAGTCGGCGAGGGCGTCGAACACCTTCTCCGCGTCCGCCGCGACGACCCGCTCCGTAGTGGCCTCGACCTGCGCCATCGACTTCCTCCAGGACCTGAGTTCTCGGGGTTGGGGCAAGCCAACCACCCCGGTGGCACCCCGCCCAAATCGGGGTGCCGATCGGCTCACGGAACCGGTCGCGAGGCGATCGGAAACGAAGACGGGCCAGGGGTAGCACGATCAAGGGAACATGTGTTCTATTCTGGGGTCAGTGCAACCGAGGAGGCACCATGCGCTGGGAGAACCTCGCCCTGGAGACCGACCACAGCCGGGCCGACACCGGTCTGTTCGGCGCGGACGCCGTGGTCACCCGCACCTTCGACACGCCCGAGTTCGCCGGGATCACCTTCCACGAGATCCGGGCCCGCTCGATCGTGAACCGGGTGCCGGGCGCCTCGCGCATGCCCTTCGAGTGGACGGTGAACCCGTACCGGGGCTGCTCGCACGCCTGCGTGTACTGCTTCGCCCGCAAGACCCACAGCTACCTCGACCTCGACACGGGCCTCGGTTTCGACTCCCAGATCGTGGTGAAGGTGAACGCGCCGGAACTGCTGCGCCGGCAGCTGTCCTCCCGCCGCTGGCAGGGCGACCACATAGCGATGGGCACCAACGTCGACTGCTACCAGCGGGCCGAGGGCCGCTACCGCCTGATGCCGGGCATCCTGGCGGCGCTGCGCGACCACGCCAACCCCTACTCGATCCTGACCAAGGGGACGCTGATCCTGCGCGACCTCGATCTGCTCAAGCAGTCCGCCGAGGTCACGGACGTCGGCGTCTCCGTCTCCGTCGGCTTCGTCGACCGCGAGCTGTGGCGCACCGTGGAGCCGGGCACCCCCGCTCCCGAGCGGCGCCTGGACGTCGTGCGGACCCTGACCGAGCACGGCCTGGGGTGCGGGGTGCTGATGGCGCCGGTCATCCCGTTCCTCGGCGACCAGCCGGCGCAGCTGCGGGCCACCGTGCGGGCCATCGCCGCCTCCGGCGCCACGTCCGTCACCCCGCTGGTGCTGCATCTGCGGCCCGGCGCGCGCGAGTGGTTCATGGCGTGGCTCGGCCGCGAGCACCCGCATCTGGTGCGGCGCTACGAGCGGCTGTACGCGGACGGCGCCTACGCGCCGAAGTGGTACCAGCGCCGTATCACCCGTCAGGTGCACGAGCTCGCCCGGGAGTACGGCATCGGCCCCGCCCGCTCTGGCACGCCCCGCCGCATCCGCGCACCCCTCCCCGCCGAGCCGGCACCCGACCCCGGGCCCACCCAGCTCACACTGCTCTAGGGGGTGTCAGGCGGCATCGGGGGGCATCTCACGACCCGATCGGGTCACATCCAGGCGGAACCCGTTCCTCCGGGCGCCCGTTCCGGGACGAATGCGGCCAGGGCCGTGGCACGCGCGGCCCGCGACCCTCCGTCCTGGGAGGACCCATGGGAAAACGCGCAACCGTTCTGTGCGGCGCCGCGCTCGTCGTGGCCGGAAGCCTCACCGCCGTCCCCGCCGAGGCGAGCGCCCCGCCCACCGCCGCCGAGGCCGCGCCCCTCACCTGGAAGAAGTGCGGCACCTCGAAGTACCCGACGCTCCAGTGCGCCTCGTTGAAGGTGCCGCTCGACCACGCCGCCCCGAAGGGCAGCACGATCACGCTGGCCCTCTCCCGCGTCCCGCACACCGCGAAGACGTACCAGGGCCCGCTCCTGGTCAACCCCGGGGGGCCGGGCGGCAGCGGTCTCGTGCTGGCCGGCTTCGTCGCCTCGGCCCTGCCCAAGGCGGTGGCGGCGCAGTACGACGTCGTCGGCTTCGACCCGCGCGGCGTGGGCAGGAGCCGCCCGGCGCTGGACTGCCGTCCCACGCACTTCGCGCCCGTGCGCCCGGAGTCCGTGCCGAGCACGCCCTGGGTGGAGCGCGCCAACCTGCGGCGCGCGAAGGAGTTCGCCCGCGCGTGCGGCGAGAAGTACGCCGACGTGCTGCCGTACATCGACACCGTCAGCGCCGCGCGCGACCTGGACCTGATCCGCGCCGCCCTGGGCGCGCCCCGCATCAGCTACTTCGGCTACTCGTACGGCACCTATCTCGGCGCGGTCTACGCCAAGCTCTTCCCGCAGCGGGTGCGGCGGGCGGTGCTGGACTCGGTCGTGGACCCCACCGGCGTCTGGTACGACGACAACCTCGCCCAGGACTTCGCCTTCGACGACCGGCACCGCGCCTTCCTGGCCTGGGTCGCCCGGCACGACCGGACGTACCGGCTCGGCACGGACCCGGCCCGGGTCGAGGATCGGTGGTACGCCCTGCGGACGGCGCTGGCGCGGACCCCGGCCGGCGGGACGGTGGGCCCGGCCGAACTGGAGGACACCTTCCTGCCCGGCGGCTACTACAACGGCTACTGGCCGCAGCTCGCCCAGGCGTTCGCGGCGTACGCGAACGACCGGGACGGCGGCCCGCTCGTCGAGGCGTACAAGCGGTTCGGCGCGGCGGACGAGGGCAGCGGGAACGGCTACAGCGTCTACGCCGCCGTGCAGTGCCGAGACGCCGCCTGGCCGCGCGACTGGCATCGCTGGCGGGCGGACAACTGGGCCGCGCACACCAAGGCGCCCTTCATGACCTGGAACAACGCCTGGTACAACGCGCCGTGCGCGTTCTGGCCGCAGAAGCCGCTCAGGCCGGTGGACGTGGTCAACACCGAGGTGCCGCCGGTGCTGCTCTTCCAGGCGACCGACGACGCGGCCACCCCGTACCAGGGGGCCGTCACCGTCCACCGGCGGCTGGCCGGCTCCCGTCTGGTCGTCGAGCGGGGCGGCGGCAACCACGCCGTCACCCTGGTCGGCAACGGCTGTCTGGACCGGCATCTTTCCGCCTACCTGGCCGACGGCACGCTGCCGCGCGGCTCCGGTGAGGTCGACGCGACCTGCGCGGCCTCGCCCGAACCGGAACCGACGACCGCGAAGACGACGGCGGCGACGGCACGCGGCACCGAGCTCCACGAGCTGGTCGGCTTCCGGCCCTGACCGCCTGACGACCCGTCGGGGGCGGGGACGGGAGCCCTGGTCCGCCATGGACCGGGTCGCCCCGGCCGCCCGGTCCAGCCATGTGATGCTCGGCACCGGCCGCCTCGTCGCCGTCTCCGGCCGGCGCGCGGTGGACCAGGACGGCGCGCTCGTGGGCGCGGGCGCCCCGGCGGCCCAGGCCCGTCAGGTCTTCGAGAACCCGCGGCGGTGTCCGGCGGCGGCGGGCGCGACCTTCGACGACGTCGTGAAGCTCACCCGCTTCGTCACGGACACGCCCTTCATGCCCGCCCTCCGCGCGGCCCGCGCCGAGCACCTGCCCGACGACCGGCTGCCCGCCGCGTCGGCGGTACAGGTGGCCGCGCTGGTCCGGCCGGAGTTCCTGAGGGAGGTCTGGGCGCTCGCGCTGCTGCCCGCTTGGCGGGAGGCCGGCCGGGCGGGCCGGTCCCTAGAGTGCCGTCATGGACGACGATCGCCTGACCATCCGCCCCATGACCCCGGCCGACTGCGACCGGGTCGCCGAGATCCGCGTCGGCGGCTGGCGCGCCGCCTACCAGGGGATCGTGCCGCAGCCGTACCTGGACGCCATGGACGTGGCCGAGGACGCCGAACAGCGCCGTACCCATCTCGCGGCGGCCGGCGCCGCGGTGGTGAACCTGGTGGCGGAGGAGGGCGGCCGGGTCGTCGGCTGGGGCTGCCACGGCCCCTGCCGCGACGGCGACGCCCGCACCGAGGACGCCGAGCTGTACGCGCTGTACGTGGACCCGGCCCGGATCGGCACCGGGGCGGGTCGCGCCCTGCTCACGGAGTCGATGCGCCGGTGCGCGCTCGCCGGGTACCGGCGCGTGCTGCTGTGGGTGCTGCAGGACAACGCCCGCGCCCGGCACTTCTACGCGCGGGCGGGCTTCGGGCCGGACGGCGCCGAGGAGCCCTTCGAGGTGGACGGGGTGGCGGTGCCCGAGGTGCGGTACGCCCGGGACCTGGCGGCCGGCTGACGGAGGCGGGCCGGTCGCACGCTCACCGCTGGCGCGGGATCCGGCCCAGGGCCCGCACCGCGGCCTCCGCCAGGGCCGGGTGGGCCAGCGCCTCGTTCAGGACGCGCCGCGCCCGGTCGTCGCCGAGCGCGCCCAGCCCCTCGACGCAGGCGAGGGCCACCCGGCGGTAGGGGTCGTGCGGGCGCAGCCGCCGCTCCAGCGTGGTGATGAGGGCGGGCACCGCCTCGGGGGCGCGCAGTTCGACCAGCAGACGGACCGGGTGCAGCGCGTAGGCGACCCGCAGTTCGTTGGTGGCGAGGGCGGCCGCCGCGCGGGCCGTACGGGGGTCGCCGAGCCGGGCGAGGGCGTGCGCCGCGGAGGCGCAGCGCTGCGGGTCCCGGTGGTTCAGCAGCAGGACGAGGGATTCGAACGCCCGCCGGTCCCCGGCGAGTCCGAGCCGGAACGCGGCCAACTCCCTGGCCCACAGGGGCTGTCCTGGCGCGATCAGCACCTCCGCCAGTTCGTCGAGGTCGCCGGTGGCCACGAGGCGCTCGTAGGCGGGTGTCGCTCCGGACTCCTGCCGTAAGCGCTCCGTGAGTGATCGCAACTCTTCGCTCATGGGAAGAGATTAGGCGCGACGTCGCGGACTCGGGACCTACATCACAAACCCGGGGGGTGGCGCGCTCGTTACCCGGCAGTTAAGCTCAGAAGAGCGAGTTACCCACTCGCACCCCCTCGCGGCGGCCTGGTGACGCAGCCCTCGCGAGAGCAGTCGGTTCGGTACCCAGGTACCTCAGTACGACGCGGCCACGGGACAGGGCCGGTCGGTCATCACCGCTCCTCGGACGTGTGCACGTCCGCAGCGACGGCACCGGGCGTGTGCGCTCGCAGCCCGGCAACACCCGCACTCCTTCCGCATCCGGCGCGTCCGGGCGCGTTCCCAGTCGTCACCTTCATTCCTGGAGTCCCGCGATGGCCACTCCCCTGTCCGACACCTCCCTGTCCCCTCTCAAGACCGTCGCCGTGGTCGGCCTCGGCACGATGGGCACCGGCATCACCGAAGTCCTCGCCAAGGCCGGCCGCGAGGTCGTCGGCATCGACGTCAGCGAGGCCGTGGCCGCCCAGGCCGTCGCCGCCCTGGAGTCCTCCACCGCCCGTGCGGTAGCACGCGGCCGGCTCACCGAGCAGGAGCGCGTGGACGCCCTCGCCCGCGTCCGCACCTCCACCGACCTGCGGGCCGCGGCCGACGTGGACCTGGTCATCGAGGTGGCTCCGGAGTCGTACGAGATCAAGCACCAGATCTTCCGGGAGCTGGACGCCATCGTCCGCCCCGAGACGATCCTCGCGACCGGAACCAACGCCCTGTCGGTGACCCGGCTCGCGGCCGACTCGGCCCGGCCCGAGCGCGTGCTCGGCCTGCACTTCTTCAACCCCGCGCCGGCCATGAAGCTCGTCGAGGTCGTCTCCTCGGTGCTGACCGCGCCGACCGCCGTCACGGCGGTCACCAACCTCGCCCTGGACCTGGGCAAGGAGCCCGTCGCCGTCGGCGACCGGCCGGGATTCGTCGCCGACGGCCTGCTGTTCGGCTACCTCAACCAGGCCGCCGCGATGTACGAGGCGAAGTACGCCTCCCGCGAGGACATCGACGCCGCGATGCGGCTGGGCTGCGGGCTGCCCATGGGGCCGCTCGCCCTGCTCGACCTGATCGGCATCGACACCGCCCGTACGGTCCTGGACGCCATGTACACCGAGTCCCGCGACCGGCTGCACGCGCCCGCCCCGATCCTCAAGCAGCTCAGCGGGGCCGGCCTGACGGGCCGTAAGTCGGGCCGCGGCTTCTACACCTACGAGGCTCCAGGCAGCGCCACCGTCGTGCGGGACGCGCTGACGCCGCTGGAGGGCGCCGCCCTGACGCCCGGCCGGACCGTCCGCTCCGTCGGCGTGGCCGGCTCCGGCACCATGGCGTCCGGCATCGCCGAGGTCTTCGCCAAGGCCGGGTACGACGTCGTCCTCGCCGCCCGGAGCGAGGAGAAGGCGCAGGCCGCGAAGGCGCGCATCGGCAAGTCGCTGTCGCGGTCCGTGGACAAGGGCCGTATGACCGCCGAGGCCGCCGCGCAGACCCTGGACCGGATCACCGCGGCCGGCGGTTACGACGCGTTCGCCGACGTCGACCTGGCCGTGGAGGCCGTCGCCGAGGACCTGGACGTCAAGCGGCAGCTGTTCACCGCGCTGGACAAGGTCTGCAAGCCGGGCGCGGTGCTCGCCACCACGACCTCCTCGCTGCCCGTCGTCGCCTGCGCCCGGGCCACCTCGCGTCCGCAGGACGTGATCGGCATGCACTTCTTCAACCCGGCGCCGGCCATGAAGCTGGTCGAGGTCGTCCGCACGGTCCTGACCGCCGACGACGTGCACGCCACGGTCCGCGAGGTCTGCGGCAAGATCCGCAAGCACGCCGTCGACTGCGGCGACCGGGCCGGGTTCATCGTGAACGCCCTGCTGTTCCCGTACCTGAACAACGCGATCAAGATGGTGCAGGAGCACTACGCGTCGCTCGACGACATCGACGCCGCGATGAAGCTGGGCGGCGGCTACCCGATGGGCCCGTTCGAGCTGCTGGACGTCGTCGGGCTGGACGTCTCGCTGGCCATCGAGAAGGTCCTGCACCGCGAGTTCCGCGACCCGGGCCTCGCTCCGGCGCCCCTGCTGGAGCACCTGGTGGCCGCGGGCTGCCTCGGCCGCAAGACCGGCCGCGGCTTCCGTGAATATGCCCGCCGCTGACGGCATCGGCGACTGGTTCCGAGGCGACCGCGACTGGGGCGGACTGCTCGACCCGGCCGGAGGACCCCCGCCCGCACAGGGCGGGGGAAACCCCGTACACGCGCATCGAGCTGCGGACATGCAGTACGTTCGGGTCATGTCCCAGCCCGCCAAGTCCTCACGTACACCAGCTACGCCCGACGCGCCGGAGAGTGCCGCGGGCGGCCGTGCCGCCGCCCAACGGCTCAAGATGCGCCGCGAACTGGCGGCCGCGGCCATGGAGCTGTTCGCGACCAAGGGATACGAGGCGACCACGGTCGACGAGATCGCGGCCGCGGCCGGGGTGGCCCGCCGCACCTTCTTCCGGCACTTCCGCTCCAAGGAAGAGGCGATCTTCCCGGACCACGACGACACCCTGGTCCGCGCCGAGGCGGTGCTCAACGCCGCACCGCCGCACGAGCACCCGCTCGACACGGTGTGCCGGGGCATCAAGGAGGTCATGCGGATGTACGCGGCCCGGCCGGAGATCTCGGTCGCCCGCTACAAGCTGACCCGTGAGGTGCCCACCCTGCGGGAGGCGGAGATCGCCTCGGTGGCCCGCTACGAGCGCCTGTTCACCCGCTACCTGCTCGGGCACTTCGACGAGCACGCGCACGACGACGACGCCAACGACGACCCGCTGCTGGCGGAGGTCGCGGCGTCGGCGGTGGTCACCGCCCACAACCACGTGCTGCGGCGCTGGCTGCGGGCCGGCGCGCAGGGCGACGTGGAGGCGCAGCTCGACCACGCCTTCGCGATCGTGCGCCGCACGTTCGGGACGGGGATCGGCGCGGGCCGGGACACCGCCTCGCGCACCACGACGGCCTCGGTGGCGACCGAGGGCGAGGTCCTGGTGACGGTGGCGCGGACGGACGCGCCGCTGGACGAGGTGATGCGCACCATCGAGCAGGCCCTCAAGGAGCGCTGAAGCGCCTGGACGGGAGTGGGTTCGGCCACTCCCCCGCTGTGATGACGGCCACCCGCCCGGGTGGCCGTTTTGGCATGTCAGGGGCCTTTTTGGGGGAGCTCTCCGAGCCCGTTCGATCGATCATCGCTCATTTGTCACGTAAAGATTTCATCTGAGAGCAACTTCTGGCACGCAGTGCCTTGCCGGATGACACGGCGTGCCATACGTTGAAGGAGTCCGGGCGGCCGGCGTGCAGAGACCTTTCGTACGCCGGCTGTCCCCGCAAGCCCCTCCCGGGGCCTGCGCGCCCGGCGCCTGCGTCACAGGCAACCTCCCGCGCCACCATGCGCTGCCGATCAGCACCACCGGCCGAACCGACGGCTCCCCCGAAAAAAACCCTCAGCAGCACCGACGTAACCCTCAGCGCCCCTCCTCAGGGTGCTCACCGCCGGAGGCAACACGTGACCACGAAGGACATCCTGGCCGCGATCCAGTCGCCCGACTCCACGTCGGAGGACTTCGCCGCCCTCCCGCTCCCCGAGTCGTACCGCGCGATCACCGTGCACAAGGACGAGACGGAGATGTTCGCGGGGCTGACGACCCGCGACAAGGACCCGCGCAAGTCGATCCACCTCGACGACGTGCCCCTGCCCGAGCTCGGCCCGGGCGAGGCCCTGGTGGCCGTCATGGCCTCGTCGGTGAACTACAACTCGGTGTGGACGTCGATCTTCGAGCCGCTGTCCACCTTCGGCTTCCTGGAGCGCTACGGCCGCACCAGCGAGCTGGCCAAGCGCCACGACCTGCCGTACCACATCATCGGCTCCGACCTCGCGGGCGTCGTCCTGCGCACCGGCCCGGGCGTCAACTCCTGGAAGCCCGGCGACGAGGTCGTCGCGCACTGCCTGTCCGTCGAGCTGGAGTCCAGCGACGGGCACAACGACACGATGCTCGACCCCGAGCAGCGCATCTGGGGCTTCGAGACCAACTTCGGCGGTCTCGCCGAGATCGCCCTCGTCAAGTCCAACCAGCTCATGCCCAAGCCGGACCACCTGAGCTGGGAGGAGGCCGCGGCCCCGGGCCTGGTGAACTCCACCGCCTACCGCCAGCTGGTCTCCCGCAACGGCGCCGGCATGAAGCAGGGCGACAACGTCCTGATCTGGGGCGCGAGCGGCGGACTCGGCTCGTACGCCACGCAGTTCGCCCTCGCCGGCGGCGCCAACCCGATCTGTGTCGTCTCCTCGCCGCAGAAGGCGGAGATCTGCCGCGCGATGGGCGCCGAGGCGATCATCGACCGCAACGCCGAGGACTACAAGTTCTGGAAGGACGAGAACACCCAGGACCCGAAGGAATGGAAGCGCTTCGGCAAGCGCATCCGCGAGCTGACCGGCGGCGAGGACATCGACATCGTCTTCGAGCACCCCGGCCGCGAGACCTTCGGCGCCTCGGTCTTCGTCACCCGCAAGGGCGGCACCATCACCACCTGCGCCTCGACCTCGGGCTACATGCACGAGTACGACAACCGCTACCTGTGGATGTCGCTCAAGCGCATCATCGGCTCCCACTTCGCCAACTACCGCGAGGCCTGGGAGGCCAACCGGCTGATCGCGAAGGGCAAGATCCACCCGACGCTGTCGAAGGTGTACTCGCTGGAGGACACCGGCCAGGCGGCCTACGACGTGCACCGCAACCTCCACCAGGGCAAGGTCGGCGTGCTGTGCCTCGCCCCCGAGGAGGGCCTGGGCGTGCGCGACGAGGAGAAGCGCGCCAAGCACCTCGACGCCATCAACCGCTTCCGGAACATCTGAGGGCCGGGCGATGACAGAGCGCCAGAAGGACCGTCCGTGGCTCATGCGGACGTACGCCGGCCACTCGACGGCCGAGGCGTCCAACGAGCTGTACCGGCGCAACCTGGCCAAGGGCCAGACCGGTCTGTCGGTCGCGTTCGACCTGCCCACCCAGACCGGGTACGACTCCGACCACATCCTCGCCCGCGGCGAGGTCGGCCGGGTCGGGGTGCCGGTCGCGCACCTCGGTGACATGCGCCGGCTGTTCCAGGACATCCCCCTGGAGCAGATGAACACCTCGATGACGATCAACGCCACCGCCATGTGGCTGCTGGCGCTCTATCAGGTCGTCGCCGAGGAGCAGGGCGCCGACATCACCAGGCTCCAGGGCACGACCCAGAACGACATCGTCAAGGAGTACCTGTCGCGGGGGACGCACGTCTTCCCGCCGGGGCCCTCGCTCCGGCTGACGACGGACATGATCGCGTACACGGTCTCCCACATCCCGAAGTGGAACCCGATCAACATCTGCAGCTACCACCTGCAGGAGGCGGGCGCCACGCCGGTCCAGGAGATCGCGTACGCGATGTCCACCGCCATCGCCGTCCTCGACGCCGTGCGCGCCTCGGGGCAGGTCCCCGAGGAGAAGTTCGGGGACGTCGTGGCCCGTATCTCCTTCTTCGTGAACGCGGGCGTCCGCTTCATCGAGGAGATGTGCAAGATGCGGGCGTTCGGGCGGATCTGGGACCGGATCACGCGCGAGCGGTACGGCATCGAGAACCCCAAGCAGCGCCGCTTCCGCTACGGCGTCCAGGTCAACTCCCTCGGGCTGACCGAGGCACAGCCGGAGAACAACGTCCAGCGGATCGTGCTGGAGATGCTGGCGGTGACGCTGTCGAAGGACGCCCGCGCGCGTGCCGTGCAGCTGCCCGCCTGGAACGAGGCGCTGGGCCTGCCCCGCCCCTGGGACCAGCAGTGGTCGCTGCGCATCCAGCAGGTCCTCGCGCACGAGAGCGACCTGCTGGAGTACGAGGACATCTTCGAGGGCTCGCATGTCGTCGAGGCGAAGGTCGCGGCGCTCGTCGAGGAGTCCCTCGCCGAGATCGAGCGGATCCAGGAGATGGGCGGCGCGATGGCGGCCGTCGAGTCCGGCTACCTCAAGTCGCAGCTCGTCGCCTCGCACGCCGAGCGCCGGGGCCGGATCGAGTCCGGCCAGGAGAAGATCGTCGGCGTCAACATCTTCGAGACGACCGAGCCGAACCCGCTGACCGCCGACCTGGACACCGCGATCCAGACGGTCGACCCGGCCGTCGAGGCCCGGGTCATCGCCTCGCTCCGGCACTGGCGCGACACGCGGTACCAGCCGCCCTTCAACCACCCGCGCCCCTGCAAGGCGCTGGAGCGGCTGAAGGAGGCCGCGAAGGGCACCGACAACCTCATGGAGGCCACCCTGGAGTGCGCCCGCGCCGGCGTCACGACCGGCGAGTGGGCCGGGGCCCTGCGCGAGGTGTTCGGCGAGTTCCGCGCCCCCACCGGGGTCTCCTCGGCGCCGGTCGCGATCCCCGCCGAGGAGGGCTCCGCGCTCGCCCAGGTGCGCCGCAAGGTGGAGCTGACGGCGCAGGACATGGGCGTGGGCAAGCTGCGCTTCCTGGTCGGCAAGCCCGGCCTGGACGGGCACTCCAACGGCGCCGAGCAGATCGCCGTGCGCGCCCGGGACGCCGGCTTCGAGGTGGTGTACCAGGGCATCCGGCTGACGCCGGAGCAGATCGTGGACGCGGCCCTCGCCGAGGACGTCCACGCGGTCGGCCTGTCGATCCTGTCCGGATCGCACGCGCAGCTGGTCCCGGACGTCCTGGAACGCCTCCGTGTGGCCGGTGCCACAGATATACCCGTGATAGCCGGTGGCATCATCCCGAATGGTGACGCCGAGCAGCTGAAGGAAGCCGGAGTGGCCGCCGTCTTCACCCCGAAGGACTTCGACATCACCGGGATCATCGGCCGCATCGTCGACGAGATCCGGAAAGCGAACAAGCTCGACCCTCTGGAGGTCCCCGCATGACGACCGTCAACCGCCTTCGTCCCCGCCGCTCCTGTCTGGCGGTACCGGGAAGCAACCCGCGCTTCCTGGAGAAGGCGCAGGGCCTCCCCGCCGACCAGGTCTTCCTTGACCTCGAGGACGCCTGCGCGCCGCTCGCCAAGCCCGAGGCGCGGCACACCATCGTCAAGTTCCTCAACGAGGGCGACTGGACGGGCAAGACGCGCGTCGTCCGCGTCAACGACTGGACGACCGAGTGGACGTACCGGGACGTCGTGACGGTCGTCGAGGGGGCCGGCCAGAACCTCGACTGCATCATGCTCCCCAAGGTGCAGACGGCCCAGCAGGTCGTGGCGCTGGACCTGCTGCTGACGCAGATCGAGAAGACGATGGGCTTCGAGGTCGGCAAGATCGGCATCGAGGCGCAGATCGAGAACGCGCAGGGCCTGAACAACGTCAACGAGATCGCCCAGGCCTCCCAGCGCCTGGAGACCATCATCTTCGGCCCGGCCGACTTCATGGCGTCCATCAACATGAAGTCGCTCGTCGTGGGCGAGCAGCCGCCCGGCTACCCGGCGGACGCCTACCACTACATCCTGATGAAGATCCTGATGGCCGCCCGCGCCAACGACCTCCAGGCGATCGACGGCCCCTACCTGCAGATCCGCAACGTCGACGGCTACCGCGAGGTCGCCCAGCGCGCCGCCGCGCTCGGCTTCGACGGCAAGTGGGTGCTGCACCCGGGCCAGGTCGAGGCGTCCAACGAGATCTTCTCGCCCTCGCAGGAGGACTACGACCACGCCGAGCTGATCCTGGACGCGTACGACTACTACACGTCCGAGGCGGGCGGCAAGAAGGGCTCCGCGATGCTCGGCGACGAGATGATCGACGAGGCCAGCCGCAAGATGGCCCTGGTCATCGCGGGCAAGGGCCGCGCCGCCGGCATGCAGCGCACGTCGAAGTTCGAGATCCCGGAGGCCTGACCGTCATGCAGTTCGGACGCACCTACGAGGAGTTCGAGGTCGGGGCGACGTACAAGCACTGGCCGGGCAAGACGGTCACGGAGTACGACGACCACCTGTTCTGTCTCCTCACCATGAACCACCACCCGCTCCACATGGACACGAACTACGCGGAGAAGACGACGGACTTCGGCAAGAACGTCGTCGTGGGCAACTACGTCTACTCCCTGCTGCTCGGCATGTCCGTGCCGGACATCTCCGGCAAGGCGATCGCCAACCTGGAGATCGAGTCGCTGAAGCACGTGGCGCCGACCTTCCACGGCGACACCATCTACGGTCAGACGACCGTGCTCGACAAGTGGCCGTCGAAGTCGAAGAGCGACCGCGGCATCGTCCACGTCGAGACCAAGGGCTACAAGCAGGACGGCACGCTGGTGTGTGTCTTCCGCCGCAAGGTGATGGTGCCCACCGAGACGTACATCAAGGAGCGCGGCGGCGAGCAGCCGGGCCGCCCCGAGCTGAAGGAACAGGGGAAGTAAGCGATGGCCCGTCTCGCCCAGACCGCCGGTCTGACCGACGTCCAGCAGGAGATCCTCTCCACCGTCCGCGACTTCGTGGACAAGGAGATCATCCCGGTCGCCACCGAGCTGGAGCACCGTGACGAGTACCCCCAGCAGATCGTCGACGGTCTGAAGGAGCTCGGCCTCTTCGGCCTGATGATCCCCGAGGAGTACGGGGGTCTGGGCGAGTCGCTCCTGACGTACGCGCTGTGCGTGGAGGAGATCGCCCGCGGCTGGATGTCGGTGTCCGGCATCATCAACACGCACTTCATCGTGGCGTACATGCTGAAGCAGCACGGCACGCAGGAGCAGAAGGAGCACTTCCTTCCGCGGATGGCGGCCGGCGACATCCGCGGCGCCTTCTCGATGTCGGAGCCGGGCCTCGGCTCCGATGTGTCCGCCATCACGTCGAAGGCGGTGAAGGACGGCGACGAGTACGTCCTCAACGGCCAGAAGATGTGGCTGACGAACGGCGGGACGTCCTCTCTGGTCGCCGTTCTCGTCCGAAGTGACGAAGGACACTCCCCTGAAGAGGCGGCCGCCAAGCCCCACAAGTCGATGACGACGTTCCTCGTGGAGAAGGAGCCCGGCTTCGGCGAGGTCCGCCCGGGACTCACCATCCCCGGCAAGATCGACAAGATGGGCTACAAGGGTGTCGACACGACCGAGCTCATCATGGACGGCCTGCGCGTTCCGGCCGATCGGGTGCTCGGCGGCGTCACCGGCCGAGGTTTTTACCAAATGATGGACGGCGTCGAGGTCGGCCGCGTCAACGTGGCGGCGCGTGGCTGCGGCGTCGCTCAGCGTGCCTTCGAACTGGGTGTCCAGTACGCCCAGCAGCGTCACACTTTCGGCAAGCCGATCGCCCAGCACCAGGCCATCCAGTTCAAACTGGCCGAGATGGCTACCAAGGTGGAGGCCGCGCATGCCATGATGGTGAACGCGGCTCGCAAAAAGGACTCGGGTGAGCGAAACGACCTCGAAGCAGGGATGGCGAAGTACCTCGCCAGCGAATACTGCAAGGAGGTCGTGGAAGACTCCTTCCGGATCCACGGCGGCTACGGCTTCTCCAAGGAGTACGAGATCGAGCGCCTCTACCGTGAGGCTCCGATGCTGCTCATCGGCGAAGGTACCGCCGAGATCCAGAAAATGATCATCGGTCGCAGGCTGCTCGAAGAGTATCGGTTCCAGGGATAGATGTCCGAGTTCGGGGTGTTTTCTTCGAGAAGAAGATCACACCCCGTACAGACTCTTCAGCCGCCGACTCGGCTTCCTGGCTTGCCCAGTTGTGGGCCGCGACCGGTACGATCCCGGGAAAGCCGCCGTCCCCCGTTGAAGCGCGGCATCATCCGCTACGAAGGTCATCCATGCCCCACAGCCAAACCTCTGCACCACGCGACAGCCGGGCCGGCGTACGCCTCGCGCGCGGAGCATCGCCGTGGCTTCTCCCGACCGTCGCCACCGCAGCCCTCAGCCTGGCCCGCGCACGCCGCTCCGGCGTCGCCAAGGCCGTGGCCGTACCCGCCACCGCTCTGGCGGCGGGCATGCTGTGGTTCTTCCGCGACCCCGAGCGCGAGATCGCCCAGGGCCGGGTCATCTCCCCCGCCGACGGTGTGGTGCAGAGCATCATGCCGTGGAAGGACGGCCGCACCCGCGTCGCGATCTTCATGAGCCCGCTCAACGTCCACGTCAACCGTGCGCCGCTCTCCGGCACCGTGACGTCCGTCGAGCACATCCCGGGCGGGTTCGTGCCGGCGTTCAACAAGGAGAGCGAGAACAACGAGCGCGTAGTCTGGCATTTCGACACCGAACTCGGCGACATCGAGATGATCCAGATCGCCGGCGCCGTGGCACGTCGCATCGTCCCCTACATCCCGCAGGGCACGAAGGTCGAGCAGGGCGACCGCATCGGTCTGATCCGCTTCGGCTCCCGTGTCGACATCTACCTGCCGGAGGGCGTGGAGGTCGCGGTCGAGGTCGGGCAGAAGACCGTGGCTGGGGTGACTCGCATTGACCGTGATTGATCCAGATACGCAACCGGGCTGGGTGCCGGGGGCCGACGAGGACGACGAGGAGGAGATGCCGCTCTCTCTGCGCCTGTCGATAGCGGACACCCTCACCCTCGGCAACGCCACGTGCGGCTTCATGGCGGTGTACTTCACCACCACCGGCATCCTGATCCCGCACCTCACGGGCAGCCAGGAGTCCGGCATGGCCCGCCACAGCGCGGCCACGGCGGTCATCCTGATGCTCTGCGCGGCGGTCTTCGACCTGTTCGACGGCCTGGTCGCACGCAAGCTGCGCTCGTCCCCGATGGGGGCCGAGCTGGACAACCTGTCCGACCTGATCAGCTTCGGCCTGGCCCCGGCGTACTTCGTCCTGGTCTACGGCATGGTCGCCGACGACGCGCACCAGAGAGTGGCCGCGGTCGGGGCGATCGTGGTGCTGCTGGCGGTCGTGCTGCGGCTGGCGCGCTTCTCCTGCGTGTCCGTCCCCAACGGAATGTTCCAGGGGATGCCGTCGCCGTTCGGCGCGCTGACGGTGGTCTCGATCGTCCTGCTGGAGCTGCCCTTCGTGGCGACGCTCCTGGCGATCCTGGGCACGGCCTGGCTGATGGTGAGCCGGGTCGAGTACCCGAAGCCGCGCGGCCGCCTCGCGATCGCGATGCTGTCCTGGATCGTCGTGTCCATGGGTCTGCTCGCCGCCTGGGCGTTCGAGGCCCCGAGCGGTCAGCTCCTCCTCCAGACGGGCTGCGCGCTCCAGCTGGTGATGGGCGCGGTGATCCCGCTGTTCGCCACGGCCCGCCGGGTGAACAACTTCCGCGACAACCGGCGCGAGGCGCGGGCGGCGCAGCTGCCGTAGCGATCCGCGTACCGTGCCGAGAAGGGCCCCGGACCGATCTGGTCCGGGGCCCTTTCGCGTGCCCGGGGTGCTCGGCCCGGGCTCAGAGCAGGAAGTCACGCCCGACGCGTTCGGCGACGCGCTCCAGGATCGGACCGGCGTCCGCGATGCACGCCGCCACGTCCGGCTCCTCCTCGGTCAGCGGGTACGCCCGCCGGATGCCGGCCCGGCCCAGTGCCTCCGGCGCGAGCGCGAGGCGCCCGCAGACGGCGACCACCTCCTTGCCCGCCGCGCGGGCCGCCGCCGCGACCCCGGCCGGCGCCTTGCCGTGCAGGGTCTGCTCGTCCAGCGAGCCCTCGCCGGTGATCACCAGGTCGGCGCGCTCCACGGCGGGCGCGAAACCCAGGACGTCGAGCATGACCTCGATGCCCGCCCGGAAGCGGGCGCCGAGCAGGAGGGCGCCGTACCCGATGCCGCCGGCGGCTCCGGCGCCCGGCGCCGAGGCGTGCTCGGCGGCCCGGGGACCGAGGGCGGCCTCCAGGACCTTGGCGTAGTGGGCGAGGGCCGCGTCCAGCGCGGCCACGTCGTCCGGGGACGCGCCCTTCTGCGGGCCGTACACGGCCGGCGCGCCCGTCGGGCCGGTCAGCGGGTTGTCGACGTCGCTGGCGAGCAGCAGGTCGACCTCGGCCAGCCGGGGGTCCAGCCCCGACAGGTCGGCGGTGGCCAGATCGGCGAGTCCGCCCCCGCCGGGTGCCACCGGCTCGCCGTCCGCGTCGAGCAGGCGGGCGCCGAGCGCGCTCAGCATCCCGGCGCCGCCGTCCGTGGTGGCGCTGCCGCCGACGCCGAAGACGAGGGTGCGGGCGCCGGCGTCCAGGGCCGCCCGCAGCAGCTCGCCGGAGCCGTAGGTGGACGCCGTGCGGGGGGCGAGGACGCCCGCGGGCAGCCGCTGGAGGCCGCTGGCCTCCGCCATCTCCACGACCGCGGTGTCGCCGCGCAGCGCGAACGCCGCCGTCACCTCGTCGCCGAGCGGTCCGGCGACCCGCACCTCGCGCCGCTCGAAACCGGCCGCGACCGCCGCGTCGACGGTGCCGTCACCGCCGTCGGCGACCGGCATGGCCTCGACCTCCACGCCCGGGGCGGCCCGGCGCAGACCGGCGGTGACCCGCTCGGCGACCTGCACGGCCGTGAGCGACCCCTTGAACTTGTCCGCGGCGATGAGCACGCGCTGTGTCACTTGTATCCCCTTGCTCTCCGAGCCCCGCACAGGTCGGGGCCAGTCGCGCCGCTGCGACCTTAACCGGCGGCACCCCGGACCCGCCATGACACGGCCGGGGCACGGGACGACCCCGGTGTGCCGGGCGCGTGGGCCGCCGGAATCGGGTAGACCGGTTCTATGACCTCTGTGGGCACGGACCCGGAGCTCGCCGACCGCGTCCTCGGCGGCTGGCTGGGCCGGATCGCGGGCAACATGCTCGGCAAACCGGTCGAGCAGGGCGATGTGTGGACGCGGGACCGGATCGACCGCTATCTGCGCCGGGCGGCGGCCCTGCCGCTCACGGACTATCTGCCCGAGCCGGCCGACGAGGAGGACGGACGCTCGCTGCGCCCCGAGTGGCGGGAGTGTGTGCGCGGCCGTATCCACGGCAGCTGCCGTGACGACGACGTCGACTACGCGATCCTAGGGCTCGACCTGCTGGAGCGGCACGGCTTCGGCTTCAGCACCGAGCAGGTCGGCGACCTGTGGCTGCTGCGGCTGCCGTACCTCCAGACGTTCACGGCGGAGCGGGCGGCGTACCGCAATCTCGCGAACGGCCTGAAACCGCCGCTCACCGCCACCTACGACAACCCGTACCAGGAGTGGATCGGCGCCCTCATCCGCGCCGACGTCTACGGCTGGACCTCCCCGGGCGCCCCCGACCGCGCCGCGTCCCTCGCCCGCCGGGACGCGGTGCTCTCGCACACCGGCAACGGCGTGTACGGGGCGATGTGGGCGGCGGCCCTGATCGCGGCGGCGTTCACCGCGTCCACGATCCGCGAGGCCGTGGACCGGGCGCTCTCCGTGATCCCGGCGAGCAGCCGGCTCGCCCGCACCGTGCGCCGGGTGGCGACCCTGCACGAGACGCGGATGTCCTGGGAGGACACGCTCAGCACGGTGACGGAGGAGACGGCGGGCCAGGGCTGGATCCACACGGTCCCCAACGCGGCGGTCCTCACCGCGGGGCTGCTGTACGGCGACGGCGACTTCACCCGCACGATCACGCTCACCGTGCGCGGGGGCCTGGACACCGACTCCAACGGGGCGACGGCCGGCTCGGTGGCCGGGGTGCTGAGCGGCGCAGCGGGAATCCCGGGCCAGTGGACGGAGCCGTTGGAGGACACGGTGCGCAGCGCGGTCTTCGGGTTCGACGGCGCACGGATCAGCGAGCTGGCGCGGCGGACGGTGCGGCTGGCGGAGCTGGGCGTCTGAGGGAGGCGAGTGCGGCGGCGGCCGGTCTGGTTACTCTTCCTGGATGACCTCGACGCCGGACTTCGCCGCGTACATCGCGAGTCTCCCCCGCATCCTCGCGGGCGCCGCCGCCCTCTTCCGCGACGCGGAGGGACGGGTGCTGCTCGTGGAGCCGAACTATCGCGAGGGCTGGGCGCTGCCCGGCGGCACGATCGAGTCCGACGACGGCGAGACGCCCCGTCAGGGCGCGCGGCGCGAGACGCTGGAGGAGATCGGCCTGGACCGCGCGCTCGGCCGGCTGCTGGCGGTGGACTGGGTGCACGGCGTCGGACGGCCGCCGCTGGTGGCGTATCTGTACGACGGCGGTGTGCTCACCGGGGACGAGCTGAAGGCGATCCGGCTGCAGGAGGAGGAGCTGCTGTCCTGGCGGCTGGTCTCGCGCGAGGAGGTGACCGACCATCTGCCGGGCGCCCTGGGCCGCCGCGTCCTGGCCGCGCTGGACGCCCTGGCGGACGGCACGGGGCCGGTGGAGCTGGAGAACGGGGAGCGGGTGGCCTGAGCCGGACTCAGCCCTCGACGTCCCGGGGGCGGGCGTCCACCTCGCGCAGCGCGTCGTCGCGCTCGGCGACCCGCGCCTCGGTGCGGTGGCCGCGCTGGACGTAGTCGCGCAGGACGAGTTCGACGGCGTCCTGGGGGCTGCCGACGCCCGCGAGGACCATGGCCTCGACGACGAGTTCGGCATCGAGCGAGACGGTGACCTTGGCCATGCCGGAACGCTAGCACCGGGCCGTCCGGCGTACGGGGTGCTCGCCCGAATATCCATTCGCCGCGTTCCCGCCGCCCGTCCTACCCTCGGCCGCATGACCAAGCCCCTCGTGGCCCTGCTCAGCGGTGCCGGCATCTCGACCGACTCGGGCATCCCCGACTACCGCGGGCCGAACGGCCTGTGGCGGCGCGACCCCGACGCCGAGAAGCTCGTGACGTACGAGTACTACATGGCGGACCCGGACATCCGGCGCCGGTCCTGGCTGATGCGGCGGGAGAACCACGCGCGGCGCCCCGAGCCCAACGCGGCGCACCGGGCGGTGGCCGAGCTGGAGCGGTCGGGGGTGCCGGTGCGGGTGCTCACGCAGAACGTGGACGGGCTGCACCAGCTCGCCGGCCTGCCCGCCCGCAAGGTCCTGGAGCTTCACGGCACCGAACGGCAGGTGGTGTGCACCAAGTGCCACGCCCGCTCCCCCATGGCCGACGCGCTGGCCCGGGTCGACGCCGGCGAGGACGACCCGCCGTGCCTGGAGTGCGGGGGCGTCCTGAAGTCCGCGACCGTCATGTTCGGCGAACGGCTCGACCCGGAGGTCCTCGGCCAGGCGGTCGCGATCACCAAGGCGTGCCAGGTCTTCGTCGCCGTAGGCTCCAGCCTCCAGGTCCAGCCCGCCGCCGGCCTCGCGGGCGTGGCCGCCGACCACGGCGCCCGCCTGATCGTCGTCAACGCCGAACCGACCCCGTACGACGACCTGGCCGACGAGGTCGTACGGCAACCGATCGGAACGGCGCTGCCGGAGCTGCTGCGACGGGTAGGGAAGGACGCCTGAGCCGGACGTCAGAACAGTGACGCCCCGCTCTCGAAGGCCAGGAGGCGTTGTTTGCGGGGGAGGCCGCCGCCGTAGCCGGTGAGGGCGCCGGACGCGCCGACGACGCGGTGGCAGGGGACGATGATGCCGATCGGGTTTCTGCCGTTGGCGAGGCCGACGGCGCGGGAGGCGCCCTTCTTGCCGAGGGCGTCGGCGAGTTGGCCGTAGGTGCGGGTCTCGCCGTAGGGGATGGTGCGCAGCGCGTCCCAGACGCTGCGCTGGAACGGGGTGCCGGTGAGGCGCAGGGGCAGGGTGAACTCCCGCAGCCCGCCCGCGAAGTAGGCCTCGAGTTGTTCCTCGGCCTGGGCGAACGGCGTCGCGTCGCGGGGGCCGAAGGTCTCCTCGGCGGGGCGGTGGCGCTGGTCGGTCATGTACAGCCCGCACAGGACGCCGTCGTCGGCGACGAGGGTGAGCGGGCCGTACGGGCTGTCGATGACGGTGTGCTGTCGCACCGGTTTCTCCTTATGCGGGGAGGACGTTGATGGGGTGGCTGTCCGTCGCCCACAGGTACTGGACGGCGTACGCCCGCCAGGGCCGCCAGGCTGCGGCGCGGGCGGTGAGGGCCGCCGGGGTGGACGGCAGGCCCAGCTCCCGGGCGGCGCGGCGGACGCCGAGATCGGTGGGGAGGAAGGCGTCGGGGTCGCCGAGGGCGCGCATCGCGACGACGTCGACGGTCCAGGGGCCGAAACCCGGCAGGGACAGCAGCTTCGCCCGGGTCCCGGGCCAGTCGCTGTCGGGGCCCAGGCGGATGTCGCCGTCGGCGAGCCCGCGGACCAGGGTCGTGAGGGTGGTGCGCCGGCTGCGCGGCATCGCCAGTGCCTCGGAGTCGACGGATGCCAGGGCGGCGGGCTCCGGGAAGAGGTGCGTGAGGCCGCCCTCGGGGTCCTCCACCGGCTCGCCGTGCGCGGTGACCAGGCGGGCCGCGTGGGTGCGGGCGGCCGCCGTGGAGACCTGCTGCCCGAGCACGGCGCGTACGGCGAACTCGGCTTCGTCGACCGTGCGCGGGACCCGGCGTCCGGGTGCCTTGTCGACCAGCGGCGCGAGCACCGGGTCGGCGCGCAGCTGGTCGTCGACGGCGACCGGATCGGCGTCCAGGTCGAGCATCCGCCGGCACCGGCTGGTCGCGACGGTGAGGTCGCGCAGGTCGCTGAGGGTGAGGCGGCAGGCGATGTGGCCGGGGCGCGGGCTCAGCGCCACGATGCCGTGGCCGTAGGGCAGCCGGAGCGTGCGCCGGTACGCGCCGTCCCGCCACTCCTCGACGCCGGGCACGGCGGTCGCCGCGAGGTGCCCGAAGAGGTTGTCGGGATTGAGGGGGGCGCGGAACGGCAGGCGCAGGGTGAGGGCGCCCGCCGTGCCGCCCTGGACGGAACGGGGTGCCCGGGCACGCAGGCCGGTCGGGGCGAGGGCGAAGACCTCGCGGACGGTGTCGTTGAAGGTGCGCACGGAGGCGAAACCGGCCGCGAAGGCGATGTCCGCCATGGACAGGCACGTCGTCTCGATGAGGAGCCGCGCGGTCTGGGCACGCTGCGCACGGGCCAGGGCGAGCGGGCCGGCGCCGAGCTCGGCGAGGAGCTGGCGTTCGATCTGCCGGGTGCTGTAGCCGAGGCGTGCGGCGAGGCCGGGCACGCCCTCGCGGTCCACTACGCCGTCGGCGATCAGCCGCATGGCGCGCGCCACGAGGTCGGCGCGCTGGTTCCACTCGGGCGAGCCGGGGCTGGTGTCGGGGCGGCACCGCTTGCAGGCACGGAAGCCGGCCTGCTGGCAGGCGGCGGCGCTCGGCAGGAACCGCATGTTCGCGGGCCGGGGCGGGACCGCGGGGCAGCTGGGCCGGCAGTAGATCCCGGTCGTGACGACCGCCGTGAAGAACCACCCGTCGAAGCGGGCGTCCTTCGACCGCACGGCGCGCACGCAGCGCTCGACGTCGGTGTGCATCCCCTGGTTCATGGGTCCAGCATCGGGGACGCGGGCGGGCGCGCGCTGGCGAGAATCCGACGCGGACGTCGGCTGGGCTGGGAATCGGCGGATCGCCTCAGGGGGACGCGGGGGCGCTCGGGCCGACGCCGCGCAGTCGCTCGATGCCGCCGCCCAGCCGGGGCCGCAGCCGCTCCAGCACGGCGGGCTCGGCGCTGACCACCCAGCGGGTGCCGACCAGGTACGTACCGCCGTAGACGGCGGCCGCGTCCAGCCGGTCCCGCTTCAGCCTCTCCTCGGGGAACGTCGTGACGAGGTAGTCGCCCCGCTTCGTCCGGCAGACGCCCTCGCGCAGTTCGTCGGCCTCGGTCCTGATCCTCTCCTCGCACCCGGTGAGGCCGGCGATCACCCCGACCTCCGCCGGCGCCACCACCCCGGCCCCGGTGGCGGAGACCTTCGGCGGGCCGCTCGACGCGGTGGCGGGACCGGCGTCGCCCCCGGCGCACGCGATGGCCAGGAGCAGCGGCGCCGGACCGCCGGCGATCGCGACCGGTCCGGCGGCCCTGCGGCGGCCCGCGCCGCCCCTGCGGTCGCCGCGTCCTCGAGTCCTCACGGGTGCCCGGTGCGTCTGGTGCGTCTCCACGGCGAGGGGTACGGATCAGCCGCGGACGGTGTTCACGCCTCCAGCCGCCGGGCGAACGCCTCGTACGCGGCCGTGTCGAAGAGCACGAACCGCACCTCCTCGACGGCGGTCGCCGCCGCCCTGACGGTCTCCACCGCGATCCGGGCGCCGTCGTCCATGGGCCAGCCGTAGATGCCCGTGGAGATGGCGGGGAAGGCGACCGTGCGGGCGCCGAGCTCGTCGGCGACGCGCAGCGACTCGCGGTAGCAGGAGGCCAGCAGGTCCGAGCGGTCCTCGCCGGACGACCAGACGGGGCCCACCGTGTGGATCACCCAGCGCGCCGGCAGCTCCCCCGCCGTGGTGGCGACCGCCTGCCCGGTCGGCAGGCCCTTGCCGTACCGGGAGGCCCGCAGCGAGCGGCACTCGGCGAGGATCTCGGGGCCGCCGCGCCGGTGGATGGCGCCGTCCACGCCGCCTCCGCCGAGCAGGGAGGAGTTCGCGGCGTTGACGAGCGCGTCGGCCGCCTCACGGGTGATGTCGCCCTGTACGAGTCCGATGGTGGTCATGCCCCCTTCCTAGCAGGGGGGAGCGGGTCCTCGCAGGGCCGGGCCCGCGGGTCAGGGCTCCTGGCGCAGGCGCCGCCAGACCGCCTTGGCTGCGTTGTGCCCCGACATGCCGTGCACGCCCGGGCCGGGCGGGGTCGCGGACGAGCAGAGGTAGATCGCGGGGTGCGGGGTGCGGTACGGGAACAGCGAGAGCTTGGGGCGCAGCAGGAGCTGGAGTCCGGTGGCGGCGCCGGAGCCGATGTCGCCGCCGACGTAGTTGGCGTTGCGGGCGGCGAGTTCGGCCGGGCCGGCCGTGGCGCGGGCGAGGACCCGGTCGCGGAACCCGGGCGCGAAGCGCTCCAGTTGGCGTTCCAGGGCGTCCGTGAGGTCGCCGGTCCAGCCGTTGGGGACATGGCCGTAGGCCCAGAAGACGTGCTTGCCCTCGGGGGCGCGGGTGGGGTCGGCGACGCTGGGCTGCACGGTGATCAGGAACGGCCGGTCGGGTGCGCGTCCTTCCCGCGACGCGGCCCGCAGTGCCGCCCCGATCTCCGCGCTGTCCGCGCCGATCTGCACGGTGCCGGCCCGCCGGGCCTCCGGGGCGGTCCAGGGCACCGGGCCGTCCAGCGCGTAGTCGATCTTGAAGACTCCGGAGCCGTACCGGTAGTTGTCGTAGTAACCGCCGAAGCCCGCGATCCGGGCCAGCGCGGTGGGCGAGGTGTCGAAGACGTACGCCCGCGCGGGCGGCAGGTCGTCGAGCCGCTTCACCTCGAAGTCCGTGTGCACGGCACCGCCGAGATCCTCGAGGTAGGCGGTGAGGGCGTCGGAGATGGACTGGGAGCCGCCCCGGGCCACGGGCCAGCCGCGGGCGTGCGCCGCGAGGGCGAAGACCAGGCCGATGGCGCCGGTCGCGAAGCCGCTCAGCGGCGCCATCACATGGGCGACCAGGCCGGAGAACAGGGCCCGCGCCCGCTCGTCGCGGAAGCGGCGCATCAGCCAGGTCGACGGCGGCAGCCCGGTCAGACCGAACCGGGCGAGGGTCACCGGGTCCCGGGGCAGCGCGGTGAGGGGCAGCGACATGAAGTCCCGTGCCAGCGTGTCCCACTTGGACAGGAACGGGGCGACCAGCCGGCGGTACGTCCCCGCGTCGCGCGGACCGAAGGAGGCGGCCGTCTCGGCGACGGACCGGGACAGCACGGCGGCCGTGCCGTCGGCGAAGGGATGGGCCATCGGCAGCCCGGCGTGCAGCCACTGGAGCCCGTAGCGGTCGAGCGGCATCGCCCGGAACGCGGGCGAGTTGATGCCGAGGGGGTGGGCGGCCGAACACGGGTCGTGCCGGAAGCCGGGAAGCGTCAGCTCCTCCGTGCGGGCCCCGCCGCCGACGGTGTCCCGGGCCTCGAACACGGCCACGGAGAAACCGCGGCGGGCCAGCTCCACGGCGGCGGTCAGGCCGTTCGGTCCCGCACCCACCACGACTGCGTCGAGCATCGACGGCACGTTCGGACCCCTTCGTCAGGCGGCGGCCTAGAGGGATCAGGATAGGCCGGGGCTCATACGCCCCACCTCCGCTCCCCCGCGGCCGACTCTATTCCTACGCGGCCCGGCGCGCTCCGCCGGACAGGAGTCCCGCCACCCGCCGTGCCGTGGCCGCGTCGCGGGCCGTCGTGAACGGCAGGGCGTTGCCCCCGGTGATACGGAACGGCTCGCCCGTGTGCGTCAGGTGGGCGCCGCCCGCCTCCTCCACGAGGAGCAGGCCGGCCGCGTGGTCCCAGGCCGCCTCCCACCCGAAGACGGTGGCCTCCAAGTCGCCCCGCGCGACGGCCAGATACTCCAGGCCGGCCGATCCGCACGCGCGCGGGGCGACCCCGTCGGTCCACAGGCCGAGGAGGGACCTCTTCTGCTCGTCGGTGGTGAAGTCCGGGTGGGAGGTGGCGACCCGCAGGTCGCGGCCGGGGTCCGGGGCTCCGGCGCGCAGCCGCTCGCCGTCGAGGAAGGCGCCCTGGCCCCTGACGGCGGTGGCCAGGTGGTCGAGGGCGGGCGCGTAGGTCCAGGAGGCGAGCACCTCGCCGTGCCGGGCGAGGGCGACCAGGGTGCAGAAGCCGGTGTCGCCGTGCACGAACTGCCGGGTGCCGTCGACGGGGTCGACGATCCACACCGGGGCGTCGCCGCGGATCGCGTCGTACACGGACGGGTCGGCGTGCACCGCCTCCTCGCCGACGACGACCGAGCCGGGCAGGAGGGCACCGAGGGCTTCCGTGAGGTACCGCTCGGCGAGCCGGTCGGCGTCGGTCACCAGGTCGTGCGGCCCGCTCTTGCGGTCGACCTCATGGTCGGCGAGCCGGCGGAAGCGGGGCATGATCTCGGCGGCCGCCGCCTTGCGGACGGCGTCCTCCACGTCGGTGGCGTGCCGGGCGAGAAACTCTTCGATGGTTTCGTTGTCTTCGATCACCCGTCCATGAGAACACGCGCCGCTGACAACGCCCGCCCGCCGGGTGACCTGCGGACGGCCTCCCGGTGAACTCGCGGGGCGGACGCCCCGGGGCCCGTCAGCGTCCGACGGCGTAGCCCTGCATGCCGCGCGGGTTCGCCGCGGCGGACAGGACCCCGGTGCCGGGGTCGCGCGCGACCGCGCACAGCCGGCCCTCCGACCAGGCGTCGCCGACCGTGACGTCGTGGCCGCGCCGCCGCAGCGCGTCCACCACCGCGGGATCGGTGCGGGCCTCCACGGTGACGCTCCCGGGCCGCGTGCCGCGCGGGTGGAACGATCCGGGGAAGCTGTCGTTGTGCCAGTTCGGGGCGTCGATGGCGCCCTGGAGGTCGAGGCCGCCGCGGACCCGGCCGCGCAGGGCGACGGCGAGGAAGAAGTGCAGCTGCCACTGGTCCTGCTGGTCCCCGCCGGGGGTGCCGAAGGCCAGCACGGGCACACCGTCGCGCAGCGCGATGGTGGGGGTGAGCGTGGTGCGGGGGCGCCGTCCCGGCGTCAGGGAGCTCGGCAGGCCCTCCTCCAGCCAGGTCATCTGCAGCCGCGTGCCGAGCGGGAAGCCGAGTTCGGGCACCACGGGGTTGGACTGCAGCCAGCCGCCGCTCGGGGTGGCCGCGACCATGTTGCCCCACCGGTCGACGACGTCGAGGTGGCAGGTGTCGCCGCGGGTGGTGCCGTCGGCGGCCACCTCGGGCTCGCCGGGCACCGGGGACCGGGGCGACTTGGCGACCGTCGGCTCCCCGGCGCCGGGTACGGAGCCGGGTGCGGCGACGGCCGCGCCCCGCGCGTGTGCGCCGAGCCTCGGCGTGCGGCCGCCGGGGCTGCCGGGCCGCAGCTCGAAGGAGGCCGTGTCGCCCACCAGCCGGCGGCGGCCGGCGTTGTAGGCGTCGGACAGCAGGTCGGCGAGGGGCACCTCGGCGGCGTCGCCGTACCAGGCCTCCCGGTCGGCCATGGCCAGCTTGCAGCCCTCGACGAGCAGGTGGACGTAGTCGGCGGACCCGTACGGGGGCAGTTCGGCCGGGAGCAGGGCGAGCTGCTGGAGGAGCACCGGGCCCTGGCTCCAGGGCCCGGCCTTGCACAGGGTCCAGCCGTTCCAGTCGTACGTCGCCGGCGCTTCGTAGGTGGCGGACCAGCCGGCCAGGTCGTCGGCCGTGAGGGTGCCGGTGTGGCGCTCGCCGCTGGTGTCGAGGGTGGGCCGGTTCGCCTGCCGGACCAGCGCCTCGGCGATGAACCCGGTGCGCCACACCGCGCGCGCGGCCTCGATCCGCGCGACACGGTCGCCGGCTCCGGCGATCTCGTCGAGCAGGCGTTTCCAGGTGGCGGCGAGCGCCGGGTTGCGGAAGAGCGTGCCGGGGCGGGGCGGCTCGCCGTCCGGCAGGTACACCTCGGCGGAGGAGGTCCACTCGGTCTCGAAGAGTTCGCGCACCGTCTCGACGGTCTCGCCGACGCGCTCCACGGGCGCGTGTCCTTGCTCGGCGTAGCCGATGGCGTACTCCAGGACGTCGGCGGGTGCCAGGGTGCCGTGGTCGCGCAGCAGGACCATCCAGGCGTCGAAGGCGCCGGGCACGGCGGCGGCCAGCGGTCCGGTGCCGGGGACGAGGTCCAGGCCGAGGCCCCGGTAGTGGGGGACGGTCGCGCCCGCGGGGGCGACGCCCTGGCCGCACAGCACCCGCACCTCGCCGCCCGCCGGGGCGAGGAGGATCGGCACCTCGCCGGCCGGCCCGTTCAGGTGCGGTTCGACGACGTGCAGCACGAACGCGCCGGCCACGGCGGCGTCGTAGGCGTTGCCGCCGCGCTCCAGGACCGCCATCGCGGACTGCGAGGCCAGCCAGTGCGTGGAGGACACCATGCCGAAGGTGCCCTGGAGGGTGGGACGGGTGGTGAACATGGCGGGCGTCACCTCGCGGTCGGCGCGGACGGGTCCGTCCGATCTTCCGTGACCGCCCGTTCGATGTTCAACCGTTCATGGGGGTGTGGAGCGAGGGTGGCGTGAAGGTGTGGAGGTCGGGCGGGCCGGATCAGGCCGCCCGGCCCGGTCAGGCCGCTGCGGCTGTACGGGTCCCGATCACCGACCCTCCTGGGGGCCCGTGTGTGCGGGAGGGGCAGCACGGCCGGCGGCACGCGCCCGGCGGTGGAGGTGACGACGACCTTGCTGACGGTCAGTCGTTCCGGGGGGCGCGGGACGGGGGCGGGGGGAAGGTGTGGAGGCCGAGGATCTCGGGGCAGGGGGCGACGCCGGGGCCGCCTGCCCGGACCCAGGCGATGACGTCCTCGGTGGCGTCCGGATCGTTGACGAGGCCGAGCCAGACCGGGCGGGCGCCCGCCGCCCGCGCCGCGGCGGAGGGCTGGACGACGACCACGTTGGCGTGGTCGCAGACGTCGAGGCAGTCCGAGACGCGCACGGGCACGCTCTCCCTCAGCCGGGCCGCCTGGCGGGCATGGTCGACACCGGTCACCTTCGGGCTGCCGCAGCAGCAGTCGCGGCAGAGCACGACCCGGCAGGGCGTGGACGGGGGGCGCCGGTCCGGGAGCGGCGGCTCGGACGACGGCGGGGGCGGGAGTACGGGCATGACTGCCTTCGGGTCGGGGCTCGTACGCGGAGCCGGCCTGCGGAGGACTTCCCCGCCCGGGGGCGCGGAGGTGCCGGCAGGTCTTCGGACTCGGGTTCGTCCCGGCGGGGCGCCTTCCCGGTCTCCCAGTGGCGTGCCTGCCCCGCCCGTCCCCCTCACCGCTGCGCGTCAGTTCCGGATTCGCACCGGATTCCCTGGCCCCGCAAAGGGCTCGACCAGCTCCGCGAGGCTATCAAGCCGGGGCCGTGAGCCGCTCCTTCGCCGTGCCCGCGCAGGCCCCGGAGGAGCGCGGAGACGCAGGTCACAATCTGGAAGAGGGCAAGGTCACAGCCGTGCCCCCTGCTGCTCCTTTGACGATCTGACCTAGCATCCGAGCATGACGGTCCTGCCTGACGACGGGCTCTCGCTGGCCGCCGAGTTCCCTGACGCAACCCATGAGCAGTGGCAACACCTGGTGGAGGGTGTGCTGCGCAAGGCGGGCAAGGACGTGTCGGGGACGGCTGCCGAGGACGCCCTGTCCACCCCACTCGAGGACGGGATGCGCTCCCGCCCCCTGTACACCGCGCGCGACGCCGCGCCCGACCCCGGCCTGCCCGGCTTCGCCCCGTTCGTCCGGGGCGGGCGCCCCGAGGGCAGCACGGCCGGCGGCTGGGACGTACGGCAGCGGCACACCACGGCCACGGACGGCGTGGTGCTGGCGGACCTGGAGAACGGCGTCACCTCGCTCTGGCTGGTCCTCGGCGACGCCGGCATCCCGGTGTCCTCCCTCGGCCGGGCCCTCGACGGCGTCTACCTCGACCTCGCCCCGGTCGTCCTGGACGCGGGCGCCGCGACGGAGGCCGCCGCGCACGCCCTGCTGGACCTGTACGCGGAGCGCGGCGTCGCCAAGGACGCGGCGCGCGGCAACCTCGGCGCCGACCCGCTCGGCCACGAGGCCCGCACCGGCAGGTCCCTCCCGTTCGCGCCGGCCGCCGTGCTGGCCCGGCGGTGCGCCGAGGAGTACCCGGGGCTGCGGGCGCTGACCGTGGACGCCCTGCCGTACCACGAGGCCGGCGGCTCGGCCGCGCAGGAGCTCGGTTCCGCGCTGGCGACCGGTGTGGCGTATCTGCGCGAGCTCACCGAGGCCGGCCTGACGGTCGAACAGGCCGCCGCCCAGCTGGAGTTCCGCTACGCGGCCACCGCCGACCAGTTCCTGACCATCGCCAAGCTGCGGGCGGCGCGCCGCCTGTGGGCGCGGGTGACCGAGGTGTCCGGGGCACCCAGCGCCCAGGTGCAGCACGCCGTCACCTCGCCGGTGATGATGACGCGCCGCGACCCGTGGGTGAACATGCTGCGCACGACGGTCGCCACGCTCGCGGCCGGCGTCGGCGGCGCCGACTCGGTGACGGTGCTGCCCTTCGACCACGCGCTGGGCCTGCCCGACGCGTTCGCGCGGCGCATCGCGCGCAACACCTCGACCATCCTCATCGAGGAGTCCCACCTGGCCCGGGTCATCGACCCGGCGGGCGGCTCCTGGTACGTGGAGCGGCTGACGGACGAACTCGCCCACGCGGGCTGGGAGTTCTTCCAGCAGATCGAACAGGCGGGCGGCCAGGCCGCCGCGCTGCGCTCGGGCCGGCTGCGGGACGACCTGGCCGCCACCTGGGAGGCCCGCACCGGCAAGCTGGCGAAGCGCCGCGAACCGGTCACCGGTGTCAGCGAGTTCCCGTATCTCGCCGAGCAGCCCGTGGTGCGCGAGCCCGCGCCCGAGCCGCCGTCCGGGGGCCTGCCGCGCGTGCGCCGCGACGAGGCGTACGAGGCGCTGCGCGCCCGGTCCGACGCGCATCTGGCCGCGACCGGCGCCCGGCCGCGGATCTACCTGGCCGCGCTCGGCCCGGCCGCGGCCCACACCACGCGCCTGACCTTCGCCTCGAACCTGTTCCAGGCCGGCGGCATCGAGCCCGTCACCGAGGGCACCTTCGAGGAGAGCGGCGCCACCGAGGCGTGCCTGTGCTCCAGCGACGCCGTGTACGAGGAGCAGGCGGCCGAGGTCGCCGGACGGCTGAAGGCGGCCGGCGCCGCGCATGTGTTCCTCGCCGGGCGGCCCGGGGACCACCCCGGCGTCGACGGCCATGTCTTCGCGGGCTGTGACGCCGTCGCCGTCCTGTCCGCCACCCTCGACCGCATGGGAGTGTCCTGATGGGAATCCCCGACTTCACCGGGATCGAACTGGGGACCCCGGACGCGGCGGGCGGCTCCGACGAGTGGCGTACGGCCGTCAAGCAGGCCACCGGCGGGGACGAGCCGCTGTGGGAGACGCCCGAGGGCATCGCGGTCAAGCCGCTGTACACCGGGCGTGACCTGGAGGGCCTGGACTTCCTGGACACGTACCCGGGTGTGGCGCCGTATCTGCGCGGGCCGTACCCGACGATGTACGTCAACCAGCCCTGGACGATCCGCCAGTACGCGGGCTTCTCCACCGCCGAGGAGTCCAACGCGTTCTACCGGCGCAATCTGGCGGCCGGTCAGAAGGGCCTGTCGGTGGCCTTCGACCTGCCCACGCACCGCGGGTACGACAGCGACCACCCGCGCGTGACCGGTGACGTCGGCATGGCCGGTGTGGCGATCGACTCGATCTACGACATGCGGCAGCTGTTCGACGGCATCCCGCTGGACAAGATGACCGTGTCGATGACGATGAACGGCGCGGTGCTGCCCGTGCTCGCGCTGTACATCGTGGCGGCGGAGGAACAGGGCGTACCGCCCGAGAAGCTGGCCGGGACCATTCAGAACGACATTCTGAAGGAGTTCATGGTCCGCAACACCTACATCTATCCGCCGAAGCCGTCGATGCGGATCATCTCCGACATCTTCGCGTACACCTCGCAGCGGATGCCCCGCTACAACTCGATCTCCATCTCCGGCTACCACATCCAGGAGGCCGGGGCGACGGCCGACCTGGAGCTGGCGTACACGCTCGCGGACGGCGTCGAGTACATCCGGGCCGGACGTGAAGCGGGCCTGGACGTCGACGCGTTCGCGCCCCGGCTGTCGTTCTTCTGGGCGATCGGCATGAACTTCTTCATGGAGGTCGCCAAGCTGCGCGCGGCGCGCCTGCTGTGGGCGAAACTGGTGAAGCAGTTCGACCCGAAGAACTCCAAGTCGCTGTCGCTGCGCACCCATTCGCAGACGTCGGGCTGGTCGCTGACCGCACAGGACGTGTTCAACAACGTCACACGCACCTGTGTCGAGGCGATGGCGGCGACGCAGGGGCACACGCAGTCGCTGCACACCAACGCGCTCGACGAGGCGCTGGCCCTGCCGACCGACTTCTCGGCGCGCATCGCCCGCAACACCCAGCTGCTGCTCCAGCAGGAGTCGGGCACCACCCGGGTCATCGACCCGTGGGGCGGCAGCGCCTACGTGGAGAAGCTGACGTACGACCTCGCCCGCCGCGCCTGGCAGCACATCGAGGAGGTCGAGGCGGCCGGCGGCATGGCCAAGGCGATCGACGCCGGTATCCCGAAGCTGCGCATCGAGGAGGCGGCGGCCCGCACCCAGGCGCGCATCGACTCCGGGCGCCAGCCGGTCATCGGCGTCAACAAGTACCGCGTCGACAGCGACGAGCAGATCGACGTGCTCAAGGTCGACAACTCCTCGGTGCGCGCCCAGCAGATCGCCAAGCTGCGGCGGCTGCGCGAGGAGCGGGACGAGACGGCCTGCCGGGACGCGCTGGACGCGCTGACGCGGGCGGCCGGCGGCGAGGGGAACCTGCTGGAGCTGGCCGTGGACGCGGCCCGCGCGAAGGCCACCGTCGGCGAGATCTCCGACGCCCTGGAGAAGGTGTACGGGCGGCACGCGAGCCAGATCCGTACCATCACCGGCGTGTACCGCAACGAAGCCGGGGAGTCGCCCGCCGTGGACCGCACCCGCGCCCTCGTGTCGGACTTCGAGGAGGCCGAGGGCCGCCGCCCGCGCATCCTGGTCGCCAAGATGGGCCAGGACGGCCATGACCGCGGCCAGAAGGTGATCGCGACCGCGTTCGCCGACCTCGGTTTCGACGTCGACGTCGGCCCGCTGTTCCAGACGCCCGCCGAGGTCGCCCGGCAGGCCGTCGAGGCGGACGTGCACATCGTCGGGGTGTCGTCGCTGGCGGCCGGGCACCTCACCCTCGTACCGGCGCTCAAGGAGGCGCTGGCCGAGGAGGGCCGCGAGGACATCATGATCGTGGTCGGCGGGGTCATCCCGCCGCAGGACGTCGCGACGCTGCTCGAGATGGGCGCGGCGGCGGTCTTCCCGCCCGGCACGGTCATCCCGGACGCGGCGTACGACCTGGTGCGGCGGCTGGCGGACGGACTCGGGCACGAGCTGTGATCGACGTCGACGCGTACGTGAAGGGCGTGCTCGACGGGAAGCGGGCGATCGTCGCGCGCGCCATCACCCTCGTCGAGTCGACCCGGCCGCAGCACCGGGCGCTGGCCCAGCGGTTGCTGACCGAACTGCTGCCGCACAGCGGGCGGGCGCGGCGGATCGGGGTCAGCGGGGTGCCGGGCGTCGGCAAGTCCACGTTCATCGACGCGTTCGGCACGATGCTGACGGGTCTCGGGCACCGGGTGGCGGTGCTGGCGGTCGACCCCTCGTCCAGCCGGACGGGCGGGTCGATCCTGGGCGACAAGACGCGGATGGAGCGGCTGGCGGTCGACCCGGCGGCCTTCATCCGCCCCTCCCCCACGGCCGGGACGCTCGGCGGGGTCGCCAAGGCCACGCGGGAGTCCATCGTGGTGATGGAGGCAGCGGGCTACGACGTGGTGCTGGTGGAGACGGTCGGCGTGGGCCAGTCGGAGACGGCCGTGGCGAACATGGTCGACTCCTTCCTGCTGCTGACGCTGGCCCGCACCGGCGACCAGTTGCAGGGCATCAAGAAGGGCGTGCTGGAGCTGGCCGACGTCCTCGCCGTGAACAAGGCGGACGGCCCGCACGAGCGGGACGCCAGGGCGGCCGCGCGGGAACTGGCGGGCGCCCTGCGCCTGATGCACGGCAAGGACGCCGTCTGGACGCCGCCCGTGCTGCACTGCAGCGGGCGTGAGTCGATCGGTCTGGACGCCGTCTGGGACCGTCTGGAGCAGCATCGGGCGCTGCTGGACTCCACGGGCCGGCTCGCCGCCAAGCGGCGCGACCAGCAGGTCGACTGGACGTGGACCATGGTCCGTGACGAACTGCTGGGCCGCCTCCACGCGGACCCGGCGGTCCGCTCCCTGGCGCCGGTGCTGGAACAGCGGGTCAGGGACGGCGAGTTGACGGCGACGCTGGCCGCCGAGCGGATCCTCGCGGCGTTCGAGGGCGAGCGCGGCGCGACGAGCCCCGACTCGTAGGCGAGGGCCGTGACCAGGCTGGGCGCCCGCGACCGCGCCCAACTCGCCCGGTGCACCTGATCGCCTACGGGGCTTTCATCGCCGTGGACCGTGTCCAAAGCCCACTTTCCGCCCGAACCACCCTGGAGGCTCCGTAACTCGCCCAGGACACCCGGCGTTCGGGCCTGTTCCGTGACGGCGTCGGTACGGAGCGAGTTGACCCTTCCGCCTCACGGAGAGTCGTGTGACACTGGCGTCCCGTCCGCTGTGCGGACCCCCTCCGCACCGTCCCCCACGAAAAGTGCGCCGTGCGTTCACTTCCCTTGCCGCTCGCCCTCACCGCGCGCCTGTCACCCGTCGTCGTGCTCGCCACGGCGGGCTGGGCGCTCTCGTCCGGACCCGACGCGACGCCGGCCCCCGAGGACCGTACGGCCGCGCAGCGGACCGAGGAAAAGGCGCCGGACGCGCCCGCGACGGCCGCCGCGGCCAAGACGTACACCGCCGCCCCCTCGCCGTGCGGCACCCTCTCCGCCAAGTCGGTCAAGGCGCTGGTGCCGGGGGCGAAGACGGCCGGCAAGGAGATACCGTCGACCGACAAGACGCTGCGCCGCACCTGCTCCTGGAACGCCCTCAAGGGGTACGAGTACCGGTGGCTGGACGTGTCCATCGAGATCCAGCAGTCCGAGGATGCGGCGGCGGAGACCTACAAGGGGCGGATCGAGGACCGCGGCGGCGGCGGCGCGGTCCCGGGCGTCGGGGACTCCGGCTACTCCGTCGTGAACCTCACCACCGAGGACAAGCAGCAGACCCGTGAGGGCGTGGTGATCGTCCGGACGTCCAACGCGCTGGTCTCCGTCACCTACAGCGGAAGCGACTTCGAGTCGAAGAAGGCACCCGCCACCGACGAGATCAACACGGGCGCCATCAAGGCCGCCAAGGAGGCCGTGGCCGCGCTGGAGGACGGCCCCAAGGGCTGACCGTCCTCCGGCGCCGCGCCCGTCAGGCCCTGGCGGGCTCCCTGCGGCCGCCCATCAGCACCACGTACAGCACGAGCGACGTGGCCAGGCCCACCGCCCAGCCGTAGTCGGCGAGCGGCTTGAGGAACGGGATCAGACCGTCGGCCGGGAAGGGGCCGGTCCGGCTGCCGTCGGCGCCCACCCCGGAGTACGAGCCGCCGACCGCGAGGACGCCGCCCACCAGGAAGGCGGCGATGGCCCGCCAGTTCCAGCCGGAGGAGTACCAGTAGCGTCCGCCGGGGGTGTACAGGTCCGCGAGGTGCAGGACCGTGCGGCGCACGATCCAGTAGTCGGCGATGAGGATGCCGGCGACCGTGCCGAGCAGACCGCCGACCACGCCGAGCCAGGTGAAGATGTAGAACTCGGGCGTGGAGATCAGCTTCCACGGGAAGATCAGGACGCCGACGACACCCGTGATCAGCGCGCCCGTACGGAAGTTGATGAGCTTGGGAGCCAGGTTCGCCAGGTCGTACGCCGGGGAGACGACGTTGGCCGCGATGTTCACCGAGACGGTGGCGATCAGGACGACGACCAGCGCGAACAGCAGGCCGAACGCGCTGTCGGTCTTCGCCGCCAGCGCGACCGGGTCCCAGATCGCCTCGCCGTAGACCGCCTCGGAGCCGGAGGTGACCAGGACGGCGAGGACGGCGAACAGGGTCATCGTGGTGGGCAGACCCAGCGACTGGCCCCAGGTCTGGGCGCGCTGGCTGGAGCCGAAGCGGGTGAAGTCGGGGATGTTCAGGGACAGGGTGGCCCAGAAGCCGATCATGCCCATCAGGGAGGGGAAGAAGACCGGCCAGAAGTCGGCGCCCCAGCCGAGCTTGGAGGGCTGGTCGAGCAGGGCTCCGAAGCCGTCCGCCTTGACGGCGATCCAGACGAGCAGCACGAGCGCGCCGACGATCACGAAGGGCGCGGCCCAGTTCTCGAAGTGCCGCAGGAAGTCCATGCCGCGGTAGATGATGGCGATCTGCACGGCCCAGAACAGCAGGAAGCACAGCCACAGCGGCCAGGGGTTGCCGGCGATCTTCCCCGCGTTCTCCCAGTGCCCGCCGGTGAGTTTGGAGCCGAGGGCGAAGATGCCGCTGCCGCCGATCCAGGTCTGGATGCCGAACCAGCCGCAGGCCACGGCCGCCCGGATCATCGCCGGGATGTTGGCGCCGCGCAGCCCGAAGGAGGCGCGCGCGAGCACCGGGAAGGGGATGCCGTACTTGGGTCCCGCGTGCCCGGTGGCCAGCATCGGCAGGAGCACGATGACGTTGGCGAGCGCGATGGTGAAGACGGCCTGCTTCCAGTCCATGCCGAGGGCGACCAGGCCGGAGGCCAGGGTCCAGCTGGGGATGCAGTGCGCCATGGAGATCCACAGCGCCGCGAAGTTGTACGTCGTCCACTTGCGCTCGGCGACCGGGACCGGGCGCAGGTCCTCGTTGGCGAAGGGGCTGTCGGAGGGGAACGCCTCGGGGGCGAGTTCGACGCGGCCGCCGGGGAGGGCGGTCTGCGGTATGGATGACCCCGTGGGGACTGTGTCTGTCATGGGCAGGCCAATCAATCGGGTGGGACGGGAGAGGCCGTGCGGGCCCCAGGGCCCTCCCCGGGACGGCGGGGAGGGTGACGAGGGGTGGGGGGTCGGGTGCAGCCGTCAGGCGAACGCGCCTACATGGGTCAGGAGTTCACGGCGGGGATGACCGACGATCCGTACGCGTCGATCACGGCCTCCTGCGCGTCGTGCATGTCGTAGACGGCGAACTGGTCGACGCCGAGCTCACGCAGCGCGTTCAGCTTCTCGATGTGCCTCTCCACCGGTCCGACGAGGCAGAACCGGTCGACGATCTCGTCGGGGACGAAGGCGGTGTCGGGGTTGTCGGCCCGGCCGTGGTGCGCGTAGTCGTACCCCTGCCGGGCCTTGATGTAGTCGGTCAGCTCCTCGGGTACGGCCGAGGAGTGCGCACCGTACTTGGCGACCAGGTCGGCCACGTGGTTGCCGACCATCCCGCCGAACCAGCGGCACTGCTCACGGGCGTGGGCGAGCGCCTCGGGCGAGTCGTCCTCGGTGACGTAGGCGGGGGCGGCGACGCAGATCGTCACCTCGGCCGGGTCGCGGCCCGCGGCGGCCGCCGCGTCCTTCACGGCCTTCACCATGTACTCGGTCAGATAGAGGTCGGCCAGTTGCAGGATGAACCCGTCGGCCTCCTCACCGGTCATCTTCAGCGCCTTCGGGCCGTACGCCGCCATCCACACCGGGAGTTCGGCGTCGGGCTTGATCCAGGGGAACCGGACGGCCGTGCCGCCGCCGAGGTCGGCCTCCCGCCCGCTGCCGAGCGCCCGGATGACCTTCATGGCGTCGCTGATCCGGGCCAGCGTGTTGGGCTTGCGCCCGGCCACGCGCATCGCCGAGTCGCCGCGGCCGATCCCGCACACCGTGCGGTTGCCGAACATGTCGTTGAGCGTGGCGAAGGTCGAGGCGGTCACCTCCCAGGTGCGGGTGCCCGGGTTGGTGACCATCGGGCCGACCTTCAGGTGCCGCGTGCGGGCCAGGATCTGGCTGTAGATGACGAACGGCTCCTGCCACAGCACGGCCGAGTCGAAGGTCCAGCCGTAGGTGAACCCGTTGTCCTCGGCGCGGCGCATCAGGTCGACGACCCGCGAGGCCGGCGGGTCCGTCTGCAGGACGAGTCCGAAGTCCATGTGCTCCGCTCCTAGTTCAGGTACTGACAGGTGGAGCGGGGCGTGTAGACACCGTGCCCGGCGCGGCCGGTGTACTCCCGCTCGGTGATGACGGGCTCGCCGCGCGAGAGGACCGTCTCGACCCGGCCGGTGGTCCGCCGGCCCTCGTACGCCGAGTAGTCGACGTTCATGTGGTGGGTCTCGGCGGACATGACCTGCTCGGCGTGCGGGTCGTAGATCACGACGTCCGCGTCCGCGCCCGGCGCGAGAGTGCCCTTCTTCGGGTACATGCCGAACATCCGGGCCGGTGTGGCGCAGGCGATCTCGATCCAGCGGCGGCGCGAGATGTGCCCGTCGACCACGGCCTGGTGCAGCAGGTCCATGCGGTTCTCGACGCCCGGGAGGCCGTTGGGGATCTTCGAGAAGTCCCCGCGTCCCAGCTCCTTCTGGCCCACGAAGCAGAACGGGCAGTGGTCGGTGGAGACGACCTGGAGGTCGTTGGTCCGCAGCCCCTTCCACAGCTGCGCCTGGTGCTCCTTCGGCCGCAGCGGCGTCGAGCACACGTACTTCGCCCCCTCGAAGTCCGGCTCCGCCAGGTTGTCGGTGGACAGGAACAGGTACTGCGGGCAGGTCTCCCCGAAGACGTTCAGCCCGTCGTCGCGCGCCCTCGCGAGCTCCGCGACCGCCTCCGCCGCCGAGACGTGCACGACGTACAGCGGCGCGCCCGCGACCTGGGCGAGCTTGATGGCGCGATGGGTGGCCTCGGCCTCCAGCAGCGCCCTGCGCACCTCGCCGTGGTAGCGCGGGTCGGTCTCGCCGCGGGCCAGCGCCTGTTCGACGAGGACGTCGATGGCGATGCCGTTCTCGGCGTGCATCATGATCAGCCCGCCGTTGTCGGCGGAGCGCTGCATGGCGCGCAGGATCTGGCCGTCGTCGGAGTAGAAGACCCCCGGGTAGGCCATGAACTGCTTGAAGGAGGTGACGCCCTCCTCCACCAGCAGATCCATCTCCTTGAGCGTCTCCTCGTTCACATCGGAGACGATCATGTGGAAGCCGTAGTCGATCGCGCAGTTGCCCTCCGCCTTGGCGTGCCAGGCGTCCAGGCCCTCGCGCAGGGTGTGGCCCACGCTCTGCACGGCGAAGTCCACGATCGTGGTGGTGCCGCCCCAGGCCGCGGCCCGGGTGCCGGTCTCGAAGGTGTCGGAGGCGAAGGTGCCGCCGAATGGCAGCTCCATGTGGGTGTGGACGTCGACGCCGCCCGGGATGACGTACTTGCCGGTGGCGTCGATGGTCCGCTCGGCGGTCCAGGCCTCGGCGGCCGGGGTGCCGCTCGCGGCGAGGGCGGCGATCCGGCCGTCCTCGATCAGGACGTCGGCGTGCATCTCGTCGGACGCGGTGATGACGAGACCACCGCGGATGACGGTACGGCTGCTCATTCTCCCTCTCCTACCGTGCTCGGCACTGGGTCTTACGGGGCGGTGATCGGTCCGTAGGCGTCGGGCCGGCGGTCCCGGAAGAACTGCCAGCGGTCGCGGACCTCGCGGAGTTTCGCCAGGTCCAGGTCGCGCACGACGAGTTCGGTCTCCTTGTCGCCGGCGACCTCGCCCACGAACTGCGCCTCGGGGTCCACGAAGTACGTGGTGCCGTAGAAGTCGTTGTCGCCCAGGTCCTCGACGCCGACCCGGTTGATCGCGCCGACGAAGTACTCGTTGGCGACAGCCGCCGCGGGCTGCTCCAGCTGCCAGAGGTAGCGGGACAGTCCGCGCGAGGTCGCCGACGGGTTGAAGACGATCTCGGCGCCGGCCAGCCCGAGTGCCCGCCAGCCCTCCGGGAAGTGCCGGTCGTAGCAGATGTAGACGCCGACCTTGCCGACGGCCGTGTCGAAGACCGGCCAGCCCAGGTTGCCCGGCCGGAAGTAGAACTTCTCCCAGAAGCCCGGCACCTGGGGGATGTGGTGCTTGCGGTACTTGCCCAGGTACGAGCCGTCCGCGTCGATCACGGCGGCCGTGTTGTAGAGGACACCGGGCTGCTCCTCCTCGTACACGGGCAGGATCAGGACGATGCCCAGCTCGCGGGCGAGGTCCTGGAAGCGGCGGACGATCGGGCCCTCGGGCACCTGCTCGGCGTACTCGTAGAACGCCTTGTCCTGCACCTGGCAGAAGTACGGGCCGTAGAACAGCTCCTGGAAGCAGAGCACTTGGGCGCCCTGGGCGGCCGCGTCCCGGACCGCCTGCTCGTGCACCTGGATCATCGTCTCCTTGTCGCCGGTCCAGGCGGCCTGGAAGAGGGCGGCGCGGATCACTGGGCTCATCGGGACCTCCGGGTCGCTCGGTGTGCTGCGAGCGTAGGAAGCCCGGTGATCGGCTTTGAGTGGCACCGTGTCACGTCTGCGGCCGTGGCGCGTGCCACGGTGTCACCCTGTCGTGGACCCATGTTTCACCGCCGTTCTCCCAGGTCATTGGATGTTTCAGCCGTGTTGCGCGTCATGCGCGAGGAGTGCGATGTGCACCGAGGCGGCCTGCTCGAAGTCGTCGAGGTCGACCCCGAGCCGGGTCTGTATCGCCTCCAGGCGGCGGTACAGCGCGGGCCGCGAGACATGGTGGAGCTGGGCGGTGCGGGACTTGTTGCGGCCGGTGGCGAGATAGGTGCGCAGGACTGCCAGGAGGTCCTCGTCGGGTCCGCGGAGCAGCCCGTCCAGCTCGCGCTCGGCGAACGACTGCACCTGCGGGTCGTCCCGGAGCAGCCGGACCAGACCGCGCAGATGCACGTCCCGCAGCCGGACGACGGCGGGGAGGTCGAGGGCCGCGGAGGAGTCGGCGACGGCGTCCGCCACGTGCTGGGCCTCGCGCAGTCCGGTGGGCACCTCGTCCCACACGGTCCGGGCGTCGGCGGCGGCCACGACGGTCCGCTCGTCCCCCGCCTCCGAGCGCACCCGGGCCGCAAAGTTGGCGGCGAGCACGCCGGCGTCCTGGTCCCGGGCGAGGCTGAGCAGCACGGCGGTGGCCCCGTCCGCGAGTTCGGCGACGATCCCGGACAGGCCCAGCAGGCGCAGCACCCGCTCCAGCCGGGCGGCCTCGCCGTCGCGCACGACGAGCGGCACGAACGTCCGCCGGTTGACGGGCAGTCCGGCCGCCCGGGCGCGCGGCAGGAGCTGACGGGCCGGGACGACCCCGCTGACCAGGTCGGTGAGCAGGTGCTGGGCGGACTGCTCCTCCCAGCTGTGCGCGGAGGTACCGCCGAGCATCCGGTGCAGGACGACCGCCTCGGCGGCGCGGTCGGCGAGGAGCCGGCCGGTGGCGGTGTCACCGCGGTACCCGCACAGCACGAGCCGGCCCCAGCGCTCGCCGCGTCCGCCGAGTTCGGCGCGGATCCAGCCGCCGCCCTCGCTGCCCCCGGCCTGCCGGGCGATGCGCTCCCAGTCGCGCAGCACGTCGTCCACGGCGGACCGCTCCCCCGCGGTGGCGAGGACGCGGTGGGCGAGGTTGGTGACGACGACGGGGCAGGCGCTGTGGGAGGCGACCTCGTCGAGCAGGCTCTGCAGCGGAGCGCCGCCGGTGATGAGCGCGGTCAGCGCGGTCCGCACCGACTCCGAGAGGCTGACGGCGGCGAACTTGCGCCGCACCAGCCGGGACTGGACCTCCTCGGTCAGCTCCGCGAACGGGAAGGGCCGGTGCAGGACGACCATGGGCAGCCCGCACCGCTCGGCGGCCCGGCGCATCACGTCGGGCGGGGCGGGGAACGCGCGGCCGAGGCCCAGGACGAGGGCGGCGGCCTCCGCCCGGTGAAGCGAGCGGACGTACTCGGCCTGCTTCTCCTTGTCCCCCGCGAGCAGCACCCCGGTGGTCAGCACCATCTCGCCGCCGCTGAGCATCACGCCGACGTCCGGGGCCTCGGCGACGTGCACCCAGCGCACCGGCCGGTCGAGCTGGCCGGCCGCGGCCACCACCTCGGGCTCGCCGGCCAGCACCCTTTCCAGGGTGAGGACCTGACGGACCGACAGTGCGGACTGGAGGGGTTCCCAGGGCTCCGGGGTGGTGGTCATGGCGGTGTTCCCTCGCTCATGGGTCCGGACGGTGCCCGTTACAGGCTCCGCAGGGCGCTCTCCAGGATCGCGGCGCCCTCCTCGGCCTCGGCCACGGTGAGGGTCAGCGGTGGGGCGATACGCAGGGCGCTGGTGTCGTGGCCGCCGCCCTTGCCGATGAGCAGACCGCCGGCGCGGGCCTCCTCCAGCACGGCGGACGCGGCCGCCGGGTCGGCCTCCTCGGTCCCGGGCCGGGTGAGCTCGATGCCCAGCATCAGGCCGCGCCCGCGGACCTCCCGCACATGGGGCACCTGGGCGGCGACGGCCCGCAGCCGCTCCCGCAGCAGTCCGCCGACCCGCCGGGCGTTGCCCTGCAGGTCGTGCTCCAGGAGGTACGCCAGGTTGGCGAGGCCGGCCGCCATGGTGATCTGGGTGCCGCCGAAGGTGGAGATGCTGTTGGCGTCCAGGCAGTTCATGACGTCGGCGCGGGCGACGACCCCGCCGATGGACATGCCGTTGCCGATGCCCTTGGCGAAGGTCAGGATGTCCGGTGGGCCGGAGCGGGCGTGCGCCTGCCAGCCCCAGAAGTGGTCGCCGGTGCGGCCCCAGCCGGTCTGCACCTCGTCCGCGATCCACAGGACGCCGCGCTCGGCGAGCACCTCGCGGAAGGCGGCGTACAGGCCGTCGGGGCCGGAGGTGAAGCCGCCGACGCCCTGGACGGGTTCGGCGATCAGCGCGGCCGGCGGGCGGGTGTGGCCGAGGACGTCCTTGAGGTCGGCGACGCAGGCGGCGATGAACTCCTGGTCGTCGAGGTGCGCGAACGGGCCGCGGGTGCGCACGCCGCCGTGCACGTAGAGCGTCTGCAGCGGGGAGAGCGAGGTGGGTGACCAGCCGCGATTGCCGGTGACGCCGACGGCGCTGAAGGAGCGGCCGTGGTAGCTGTTGCGCATCGCCAGGACGGTGTTGCTGCGCCGGTAGGTGGTCGCGAGCAGCAGCGCGGTGTCGTTGGCTTCGGTGCCCGAGGTGGTGAAGAAGACGCGGGCGTCCGGGATGCCGCTCAACTCGGCGACCCGCTCCGCGAGTTCGACCATCGGCCGGTTGAGGTAGAGGGTGGAGGAGTGCAGGATGCGCCCGGCCTGCTCGCTGATCGCCTTGGTGACCTCGGGCAGGGCGTGCGCGGTCATCGTGGTGAGGATGCCGCCGAAGAAGTCGAGGTAGCGGTTGCCCTCGGCGTCCCAGACATGGCGGCCCTCGCCGTGGGTGATCTCCAGCGGCTCCTCGTAGTAGAGCGCGAGCCAGTCGGGCAGGACGGCGTGGTGGCGTCCCAGCAGGTCCTTGGTCACGGCTGCACCAGCCCTTCGTAGGCGTCGGGGCGGCGGTCGCGGTAGAACGCCCACTGCTGCCGCACCTCCTCGATGACGTCGAAGTCGAGGTCGCGGACGAGGAGTTCCTCGACCTTGTCGTCGGCGACCTCGCCGACGAACTGTCCGCGCGGGTCGACGAAGTACGACGTCCCGTAGAAGTCGTTGTCGCCGTACTCCTCGACGCCGACGCGGTTGATCGCGGCGACGAAGTACTCGTTGGCGACGGCCGCCGCGGGCTGCTCCAGACGCCAGAGGTGGGAGGACAGACCCCGGTGGGTGGCGGACGGGTTGTAGACCAGCTGGGCGCCGTTCAGGCCGAGTTGGCGCCAGCCCTCCGGGAAGTGCCGGTCGTAGCAGATGTAGACGCCGACCTTGCCGACGGCGGTGTCGAAGACCGGCCAGCCGAGGTTGCCCGGCTTGAAGTAGTACTTCTCCCAGAAGCCCTTGACCTGCGGGATGTGGTGCTTGCGGTACTTGCCGAGGAAGGTGCCGTCGGCGTCGATCACGGCCGCGGTGTTGTAGTAGAAGCCCGACTGCTCGACCTCGAAGACGGGCACGACGATCACCATGCCGGTCTCGCGGGCGAGGTCCCGCATCCGCCGCACGGTCGGCCCGTCGGGGACCGGCTCGGCCCAGGCGTAGTGCTCCGGCTCCTGGACCTGGCAGAAGTACGGGGCGTTGAAGACCTCCTGGAAGCCGATGATCTTCGCGCCCTGCCGGGCCGCCTCCCGGGCGTGCTCCTCGTGTTTCGCCACCATGGACTCGGTGTCACCGGTCCAGGTGGCCTGGACCAGAGCGGCACGAACGACGTTGGCCATGAGCTGCTCCTTCGACGGGACGTCAGAGCCTCTACGCCCGTAGAGGGGGCCGTAGAGGCTCGAAAGTAAGCCCCTGGAACAGCCTTGCCAAGACCATCGTCGTTAACCCGCTGACTCCATCTCGTTTCACACCCCTGAGGGTGACGGAAGGGGCCGGTGGGAGGGACCCGGCGGATGGGGTTCCGGCCGGCCCGTCAGGCGGTGAAGCCCGCGACCCGCAGGGCGTGGACCAGGTCCCAGTACCGCTCGTCGGAGACGCCCCGGGCCGCGTCCAGCAGGAGCGGCACCAGCGTCCCGGGGCCGGCGGCGACGCTGCGGGCGGCCTCCTCCGGGGTGCGGACACGGACGTACGCGTCGAGCAGCGCCCGCACCTCCCGGTGCCGTCCCTCGTCGGCCAGGCCCGTCACGGCCCGCCCTATCTCCGGCGCGGGCCGCACCACGCCCTCCCGCAGGATGCGCTCGCCGTCCTCGGCGTGTCCGGCCGCCGTCAGGGCGTCGGCGGCGGCCACCAGGCGCTCGGCGGGCAGGGAGGCGGCCTCCCACAGCAGGGTCGCCCAGTCGGCGGCGAGCCCGGCGTGCCGCATCTCGGTGGCGAGCAGCGGGAAGCGGGCGGCGGGCCAGTACGAGATCTCCACGAGCAGGGCGTGGGCCTCGCCGCTCCGTCCGGCGCCACGCAGCCGCCCCAACGCCTCGACCGTGGCGAGGACCTCCTCACGGTCGGCCGCTCCCAACTCCTCGGCGGGCGGCCGGGGCGCGGCCTCGGGCGTCTCCTCGGCGACGCCGGCGAACCGGGCGCCGCGCGGTGATCCGCGCCCGGTGACGGCCGGCAGGGGCAGCGGGTCCCCGACGGCCGGCGGTACGGCGACGGGGCCGGTGTCCTCCTCGGCCGCCCCGGCGAACCGGGCCCCGCCGCGACGGCGCCTGCGCTGTTCGGGCACGGCCGGGGCGCGGTCGGCGGAACGCCCGCTCCCGGGGCGCTCGTCGCGGTGCCGTCCGGCCTCGGGCCGTAAGACCGACCCGTCCGGCTCCGCTCCCGGGATGTGCCCGCGCGGGGGCAGGTCGCGGTGGTCGAGGGCCGCCATGCGGCGGCGCAGTTCCTCGCAGCGGGCGCTCGCGCGTGCGTGGTCGTCGCGGGCCCAGGCGAGGTCGAGGCGCAGCGCGTCGGCCTCGGCGCGGGTCGTCGCGGAGGTGAGGGCGTGCTCGAGGGCCGTGCGGCGTTCGGCGGCGTACCGCTGTTCGCGGAGCATGACGTCGAGACGGTCGCCGAGGGCGTCGCGTCCGCCGGGCCGGGCGTCGTGGGCGGCGACGGCGGCGGCGTGCAGCGCGCCGGCCTGCTCGGCCCAGGGGGCCGCGTCGTCCGCGCCGTACCGGGCGGCGAGGTCGCCCAGCAGGGACTCCACGACGTCCCAGGGCGGCACCTCGCGTCCGTCCAGGCAGGCCCGCATGCCTTCCGGGTCCCGTTCCCAGAACACCCCGCACCAGCCGCCGCCCTGGTCGAGGCGCGCCAGAAGGCCGTCCAGACATTTCGCGAACTCCCGTGCCTCGGCCGGGAGTTGTTCCACCGACATCGCCCAACCCCCGCCAGACCGGAACACTCCGGTCCGTCAGGCAACACCAACCGTGTTACGAACGCGCTACGGGGGGTTTTCCGGCGGGACTCAGAGTGCGCTCGTCCTGCCGGAAGGTGACGGACGTCAGGCCGCGGCCTCGGCGCCGTCCTCGGGCGCGCACCGGCCGACCAGGTCGTCCATGGACAGCCCGAGGGCCGCCGCCAGCGCGGCCACCGTGAAGAAGGCGGGGGTGGGGGCGCGTCCCGTCTCGATCTTCCGCAGGGTCTCGGCCGAGACACCGGCGCTCGCCGCGACCGCCGGCATGCTGCGGTCGCCGCGCGCCTCGCGGAGCAGCCGGCCGAGCCGCTCGCCGCGTTCGCGCTGTTCGGGGGTGAGAGGGGTGCGCACCATGGCGCCCATTCTAATACCGCCCCCGTCGGCACCCCATTAAAATACCGGTATAGTAATTGGCATGGTGGAACTGAAGACGGACACGGCGATCGACGCGATGCGGGTGACGGGACAGGTGGTGGGCCGGGCGCTCACCGCCGTGCGCGAGGCCGCCGACGTGGGCGTGTCCCTGCTGGAACTGGACGAGGTGGCACGCGGGGTGCTCAGGGAGGCGGGCGCGACGTCGCCCTTCCTCGGGTACCGCCCCTCCTTCGCGCCCGTGCCCTTCCCCGCCGTCATCTGCGCCTCGGTCAACGACGCGATCGTGCACGGCATCCCGGACGGCTACCGGCTGCGCGACGGGGACCTGGTCTCCATCGACTGCGGCGCCCAGTTGGGCGGCTGGGCCGGCGACTCGGCGATCAGCTTCGTCGTCGGCACCCCGCGCCCCGCCGACGTCCGGCTGATCGAGACGGCCGAGCGGGCCCTGGCGGCGGGCATCGAGGCGGCCGTCGTCGGCCACCGCATCGGCGACATCGCACACGCGATCGGCTCGGTGTGCCGGTCCGCGGGGTACGGCGTCCCGGACGGCTTCGGCGGGCACGGCATCGGCCGCCGGATGCACGAGGACCCGTCCGTGCCGAACGAGGGCCGGCCGGGCCGGGGCATGCCGCTGCGGCACGGCCTGGTCCTGGCCATCGAACCGATGGTCACCGCGAGCGGCCGCGACGACTACCACGCGGCCCCGGACGGATGGACCCTGCGGACGAACGACGGGTCCCGCGCCGCCCATGTGGAGCACACCGTCGCGATCACCGCCGACGGCCCGCGCATCCTCACGGCACGCTGACCTCGGTCCCTTCACGGGGGTGCCTCCACCGCACCGCCTGGAGGTGCCTCATCCCATCGATCGTGCGAAGGTGTTCTACGAACGCGGCCAGGTGTAACCGGCGCTCGTCGAGGTTACGCGACTCCGGCAGTCGATCAGCGAGGGCGACCCTGCCCGCGCAGGGACGCCGGATGGGAACGCCCATGACCAGTGGCTTCAGTGGTCCGGACGACGACTACGACCCCTTCGGAGAATTCCTCGCCCGCTTCTACGGCGGACCTCGCCCCGGCCCCCGCCAGGTCGACATCGGGCGGCTGCTCAGCCAGCCGGCCCGGGAGCTGGTGAAGGGGGCCGCCCAGTACGCGGCCGAGCACGGCAGCAGGGACCTGGACACCCAGCACCTCCTGCGGGCCGCCCTGGCGTCCGAGCCGACCCGGAGCCTGCTCAGCCGGGCGGGCGCGGACCCCGACTCCCTCGCCACGGAGATCGACGCGCGTTCGGGACCCGTCCACCCGCCGGGCGAGTCCCCGCCGCCCACGTCGCTCTCCCTCACCCCGGCCGCCAAGCGGGCGCTGCTCGACGCGCACGACCTGGCCAGGACGCGGGGCGCCGGATACATCGGCCCGGAGCACGTGCTCGGCGCCCTCGCCGCGAACCCCGACTCGGCCGCCGGGCACATCCTCAACGCGGCCCGCTTCACCCCCACCGGCGGGTCCCTCGACGCCCCGGAGGCGGCGCAGCCCCGGCCCGGCACCGACCAGCGGCCACGCGTCGAGACCGGCACGCCCACCCTCGACAAGTACGGCCGCGATCTGACCGACCTCGCCCGGGAGGGCCGTATCGACCCGGTGATCGGCCGCGACGAGGAGATCGAGCAGACCGTGGAGGTGCTCTCCCGGCGGGGCAAGAACAACCCGGTGCTCATCGGCGACGCCGGCGTCGGCAAGACCGCGATCGTGGAGGGGCTGGCCCAGCGGATCACCGACGGGGACGTACCGGACATCCTCAGCGGCCGCCGGGTCATCGCGCTGGACCTGACCAGCGTCGTCGCGGGCACCCGCTACCGGGGCGACTTCGAGGAGCGGCTCACCACGATCGTGGACGAGATCCGGGCCAACTCCGACCGGCTCATCGTGTTCATCGACGAGTTGCACACCGTCGTCGGCGCCGGTGGCGGCGGGGAGGGCGGCGCCCTGGACGCCGGGAACATCCTCAAGCCGGCGCTGGCCCGCGGCGAGCTGCACGTCGTCGGCGCGACGACGCTGGAGGAGTACCGCAGGATCGAGAAGGACGCCGCGCTCTCCCGCCGCTTCCAGCCGATCCTGGTCCCCGAGCCGTCCATCGCGGACGCCATCGAGATCCTGCGCGGCCTGCGCGACCGCTACGAGGCCCACCACCAGGTCCGCTACAGCGACGAGGCGCTCGTCGCCGCCGTGGAGCTGTCCGACCGCTATCTCACCGACCGCCGCCTGCCCGACAAGGCCATCGACCTGATCGACCAGGCGGGCGCCCGGGTGCGGCTGCGCTCCCGCACCAAGGGCACGGACGTGCGGACCATGGAGCGCGAGGTCGAGCAGCTGACCCGCGACAAGGACCAGGCCGTCGCGGACGAGCAGTACGAGCAGGCGACCCAGCTGCGGGACCGCATCGTCGAGTTGAAGCAGCGCATCGAGGACGCCGGCGGTAACGTCGAGGTCGACGAGGGCATGGACCTGATGGTCACCACGGAGGACATCGCCGAGGTGGTCTCCCGGCAGACCGGCATCCCGGTGAGCGCCCTCACCGAGGAGGAGAAGGACCGGCTGCTCGGCCTGGAGGAGCATCTGCACAAGCGGGTGGTCGGCCAGGACGAGGCGGTACGTGTGGTCTCCGACGCGGTGCTGCGCTCGCGGGCCGGTCTCGCGAGCCCGGACCGGCCGATCGGCAGCTTCCTGTTCCTCGGCCCGACCGGCGTCGGCAAGACCGAGCTGGCCCGGGCGCTCGCCGAGGCGCTGTTCGGCAGCGAGGACCGCATGGTCCGCCTCGACATGAGCGAGTACCAGGAACGGCACACCGTCAGCCGGCTGATCGGCGCCCCGCCCGGCTACGTCGGGCACGAGGAGGCCGGTCAGCTCACCGAGGTGGTGCGGCGGCACCCGTACTCGCTGCTGCTGCTCGACGAGATCGAGAAGGCCCACCCGGACGTCTTCAACGTCCTGCTCCAGGTGCTGGACGACGGCCGGCTCACCGACTCGCAGGGCCGCACGGTGGACTTCACCAACGCGGTCATCGTGATGACCAGCAACCTCGGCTCGGAGGCGATCGGCAAGGGAGGCACCGGGATCGGCTTCGGGTCGGGCGACGGGCAGGCCGACGAGGAGGCCCGCACCGAGCGCATCCTGCGCCCGCTGCGCCAGCATTTCCGGCCCGAGTTCCTCAACCGGATCGACGAGATCGTCGTCTTCCGGCAGCTGACCACCGATCAGCTGAAGAGCATCACCAACCTGATGCTGGACAAGACCCGCCGGATGCTGCGTGCCCAGGGCGTCACCGTCGAGTTCACCGACGCGGCCGTGGAGTGGCTGTCCGAGCGCGGCTACCAGCCCGAGTACGGCGCCCGCCCGCTGCGCCGCACCATCCAGCGGGAGGTCGACAACGAGCTCTCCCGGCTGCTGCTCGACGGCCGGATCGGCGAGGGCGGCCGGGTCACCGTCGACGTGGCGGACGGGCGGCTGGTCTTCCGTACGGAAGAGCTGCCGCCCGCCCCCGAGTTGTGAGCGTCGCGCCCGGCGTCAGCCCGCCGGGCGCACCACCATCGCGGAGCCGCCGCCGCGCCGGACCTTCTCGGCGGCGGCCAGCCACCGGCCGTCCGGCAGTCGCTGCACACCGGTGGCCGCGCCGATCTCCGGGTTGAGCCGGAAGCCGTGTCCGATGGCCTCCAGGCGCGAGCGCGACGGGCTGTCGTACAGGCCCGGTTCGAGTTCGGTGGTGGCCGCGTTGCGCTGGCTGGCACGGGGCGCGGCGATCGCGTCGACGAGCGGCAGCCCCCGGTCGAGGAAGCCGGTGAGCGTCTGCAGCACGGTGGTGATGATGGTGGCGCCGCCGGGCGAGCCGAGCGCCACGACGGGCTTGCCGTGCCGGTCCAGGACGATCGTCGGGGACATCGACGACCGCGGCCGCTTGCCCGGGCCCGGCAGATTCGGGTCGTGCACGGCGGGGGCGGCCGGGGTGAAGGAGAAGTCGGTCAGCTCGTTGTTGAGCAGGAAGCCGCGGCGGGGCACCGTGATGCCGCTGCCGCCGGTCTGCTCGATGGTGAGCGTGTAGGACACGACGTTGCCCCACTTGTCGGCCACCGTGAGGTGGGTGGTGCTGTCGCCCTCGTAGGTGGTGGGGGCGGCCGTGCCGCGCGCGTCGCAGGCGGCCGGGTGGCGGGGGTCTCCGGGCGCGACGGGGCTGGTGAGCACCGCGTCGTCCTTGATGAGGCAGGCCCGCGTGTCGGCGTACCGCTGCGACAGCAGCTCCTTCGTCGGTACGTCCTCGAAGGCGGGGTCGCCGACCCAGCGGCCGCGGTCCGCGAAGGCGATGCGGCTGGCCTCGATGTAGCGGTGCAGGTACCGGACGTCGCTCGCACGCGAGAGGTCGGTCCTCTCCAGGATGTTGAGGGCCTCCCCGACGGTCGTGCCGCCGGAGGAGGACGGCGCCATGGAGTAGACGCCGAGACCGCGGTAGGTGGTCCTGGTCGGCGCCTGCGCCCGGACGCGGTAGGTCGCGAGGTCCTTGGCGGTGAGGTCGCCGGGCCGGGCGTTCCAGCCGGAACCGGGGTCCACGGGCGGCTTGTCGACCGTCCGTACGATGTCCCGCGCGAGGTCGCCGCGGTACAGCTCGCCCACGCCCTTGCGGGCCAGCTCGGCGTAGGTGCGGGCGAGATCGGGGTTCTTGAAGGTGGAGCCGACGACGGGCAGACGGCCGCCCGGCAGGAACAGCTTCGCGGTGTCCGGGAAGTAGCGGAACCGCGTCTCGTTGGCCGCGGTCTGCGAGCGGAAGGTCTCGTCGACGGTGAAGCCGTCGCGGGCCAGCCGCTCAGCCGGCTCCAGCACCGTGCCGAGGCGTTTGCTGCCCCAGGCGTCCAGGGCCTTGCGCCAGGTGGCGGCCGTGCCGGGGGTGCCGACGCTGAGCCCGCTGGTGACGGCTTCGGCGAAGGGGATCGCGGAGCCGTTCTCCACGAACAGCCGGGAGTCGGCGCTGAGCGGTGCGGTCTCCCGGCCGTCGAGGGTGCGCACCGAACGGGACTTCGCGTCGTAGTAGACGAAGTAGCCGCCTCCGCCGACGCCGGCCGAGTAGGGCTCGGTGACGCCGAGCGCGGCGGCGGTGGCGACGGCGGCGTCGACCGCGTTGCCGCCCTCGCGCAGGATCTCGATGCCGGCGGCGGTGGCGTCCGCGTCGACGCTGGCCACCGCTCCGCCGTAGCCGGCGGCCACCGGGACCTTCTCCACGGGCCGTGCGGCCCCGGGGCCGGGCGGCGCCGCCGCCCCCACCGAGACCACGGCGGCCGAGACCGCAAGGACCGACAGTTTCCGCGCGACAGGGCGACGCATCCGCACCTCCAGTCAGGACCGTCCGCGCAGCGTAACCGCATCCCGGGGGTCCCGACAGACCCCCTCGGTCGACCGCCACACGAACGCCACGTCTCGAACACCGGTACGTACCAGAGGCGTCGGGCCGCTAGCATGCGCGCCCATGAATGACGACGTGCGCAACATCGTCCTGGGCGTGGTCGCGGCCGGTCTCAGCGCCGCGCTCGGCTGGCTGGCCCGCACCTACCTGTGGAAGCGCAGGCTGCGCCGCAAGCAGGCGTTCTTCGGGCTGCCCGACAACGCGGAATCACTGCTTGTGGTCAACCGCGGGGCGGGCGGGCCCGAGCTGACGGTGATGCGCTACGACGTGTTCGCCCTGCTCGAACTCGCCGCCCTCATCAAGGACTGCAACGCCCACGCGCAGATCATCCCGCACGACGCGGCACGGCAGGGCTTCGGCGAGCGCACCGAGTTCTGCGTGGGCGGGCCCGCGTCCAACCGCCGTATGGCCGCGCATCTGGCCTCGCTGCTGCCGGGTGTGCAGGTGAACACGGATTCCGAACCCGGGCCGGAGCGGGGATCGTTCCACATCGGCTCCGAGCGCTACCAGGTGGAGGTCGGCAAGGAGGAGTACGCGCTGCTCGCCCGGCTCACCGTCGGCCAGAGCCAGGGGCCGCGGCCCGTCTTCCTGTTCTGCGGCCAGACCGCCATCACCAACCAGGCGGCCACCCGCTATCTCGCCCGCAACCTCGAGCGGCTGTCCCGCAAGCACGGCACCGGCTCGTTCGTGCTGCTGCTGAAGGTGGTCAACTCGCAGGCGTACGGGCCGGACGTGGTGGAACTAGTCGCGGACGTCACGCGGGCGGCGCAGACGGCGTTGCCCGCGCCCGCGCGCAGTAGCCACCGCGCCTCTTGAGGTACATCACATTCCACTAATCGTTACTGGCACGTAACTTACCGACGGGTTACTCACGGTAAGCGACTGCGGTTACCGTCGGGTCACTTTGCAGGGAGCCGAGTGAGGAGTGACCCGTGGGAATCCAACGTCATGCCCCGCGCACGACCACCGTGGGCATCGTCGCCGCGACCCTCGTCGCCGGTGGCGTCCTCGGGTCCGCCCCGGCGGCCCAGGCGGCCCCGAACGGCGTCCGCTTCGTGGACATCACCGGCGACGGCGGCATCACCCTGAAGGCCAACGTCGTCACGCCCTCCGACACCCACGCCGGCACCCGCCACCCGCTGCTCGTCCTGCCCACGAGCTGGGGCCTGCCCCAGGTCCAGTACTTCGCGCAGGCGCAGAAACTCGCCGACTCGGGGTACATCGTGGTCAGTTACAACGTGCGCGGCTTCTGGCAGTCCGGCGGCGAGGTGGAAGTCGCCGGGCCACCGGACATAGCGGACGCCTCCAAGGTCATCGACTGGGCCCTGGCCAACACCCCGGCCGATCCGCGGCACATCGGCATGGCGGGCGTGTCGTACGGCGCCGGGATCAGCCTGCTCGCCGCCGCGCACGACAAGCGGGTCCGGGCGGTCGCCGCGCTCAGCGGCTGGGCCGATCTGATCGGTTCGATCTACTCCGGCCGCACCCAGCACGTGCAGGCCGGGGCCCTGCTGGACGGCGCGGGCCGCGTCACCGGACGCCAGAGCGCGGAACTGAAGGGGATCTGGCACGACTTCTACACCTCCGACCTGTCGCGGGAACAGGAGCTGATCAACTGGGGGAAGAAGCGTTCGGCCGTGACCTACGTCGACCAGCTGAACGACAGCGGCGCCGCGGTCATGCTGGCCAACGCCTGGGGCGACACCGTCTTCCCGCCCAACCAGGTCGCGGACTTCTACGAGAAGCTGACGGGCCCCAAGCGCCTGGAGATGCGCCCCGGCGACCACGCCACCCCGGAAATCACGGGACTGCTCGGCGTGCCCAACGACGTCTGGAAGGACACCGAGCGCTGGTTCGACCGGCATCTGCGGGGCGAGGACAACGGCATCGACCGCGAACCGCCCGTCCAGCTCAAGCCCCGTTCCACCGGCGGCTACGAGAGCTACCCGGACTGGAAGTCCGTCGCCGCCACCGAACGCAAGCTCCCCCTCGGCGACTCGACCACGATCCGGGCGAACGTGGACTCCGGGGCGGACGCCGGCGTCGTGTTCCTCTCCAGCATCCTCGACCAGGTCGCCCACCTGCCCCCGATGGCCTCGATCCCGCTCCTCCCCCGGCGCTGGGCGGCCGTGTGGCAGTCCGGCAAGTACCCCGCCGCGCAGCACATCCGCGGGACGGCGAAGCTGCACACCACCGTCACCCCGACCGAGGAGAGCGGCACCCTCGTCGCCTATCTGTACGACGTGGGCCCGCTGGGCCTCGGCAAGCTGGTCAGCAACGCGCCGTACACCTTCCACGGGCGCACGCCCGGGCAGCCGTTCGGTCTGGACCTGGAGCTGTACTCCACGGCCTGGGACGTCCCGGCCGGGCACCGGCTGGCCCTGGTGGTCGACACGGTCGACCCGCTCTACATCGAGCACAACCCGTCCGGCGCGCGGCTGACCTTCTCCTCACCGGCGGACGACCCGTCGTACGTGTCGATCCCCCTGCGCGAGCAGTGATCTCCGGCCGGCGCCGGGCGGGTATGGCTCTGTGACTGCTGCCCCCTGCCGCCCCGTTGTCCCGAGGCCGTGGGGGGATCCCCACCCGGCAGCAGCGTCCCTGGTCGCGGCCGGGGCCACCTCCATGGCCCTGGGGACGGACGAATCATCGTAGTCGAGGTCGTGGCGGGCGTGGATCGCGGTGGGTGAAAAGCCCCTCGACCACACCCGCTCCACCCTCCCGGACGGGCGGGTCCCCTTCGTGTGCGTCGACGTCTCGCGGTTCGGCCATCGGATCGCCGGTCATGCCCAGCCCCAGTCCTCTTCAGGTGTGATGCGGTGGCCGCAAACTATCCAGGCCGAAGGGGACTCGACGCACGACACGCACCTTTCGGGCATAAGCCGTATTTACACCGCACTTATTCCAGAAGTGCAGGTCAAAGCCTCACGTCTCAGCGACCTCCCCGTAGCACTGCGACAGTTCGGGCACCCCGTTCACCGCCCACTCGTGCCCGGCGGCCACGACGTCGAACTCCCGTCCCGAGGCGAGCCGTACCACCGGCTGGCCGTCGGGCCGGATCATCCACTCCGCCCCCCGCACCGTGCGCACGAGGACCGTGCCGAGGTAGAGCCCCGCGTCGTTGCCGAGCCACGGCAGGATCTCCGCGTCGTCCCGCCACCGCGGCAGCATCTGGTCGAGCGCCTCCAACGACTCGGCGCTGTCGTCGAGTCGCACCCCCGCCCGGAAGGCGAGGGACCTCAACAGCTCACACTCGGCCAGGAGTTCGGCGATGCCCTCGGGGTCGACGGTCCCGCGCTTCTCCGGCCGGCCGCCCAGAAAAGGGATCTTCATACCTCCAGCGTGTCATTCGCACGACCGAACGCACCACAGGCGCGCGGACCGTCGATTCGGGTCGAGTTCACGCCGAGTTCGCGCATGGCGCGTTGACGGGGTCACCGCTCCCTCCCTACTTTCTCGGTGCGTCACGCGTCTCAGGAGAACCACTCGTCCGACGTCAGGTGCGGACGCGAACGGGAGGAGTCGAAGGTGCGCCGACGCAGGTGGAGTTCCGCCGTCGTCCTGGCCCTCTTCACCGTGCTGGTGCCCGGCGCCCCGGCACAGGCGGCCTCCGCGCGCGGACCCGGACCGCTGCCGCTGGAACGGCTGTTCGACAACACGGCCGTCAGCGACGACACCCGGCCCTCCGAGGCCGACTTCGACGGATCCGGCGCCTCGCTGTCCGCGCAGTCCCTCGCCGCCGCCGGCTGGACGCCGGGCCGCACCCTCACCGTTCGGGGCGCCCGGCTGACCTGGCCCGGACGGGGCGGCGTTGCGGACAACGTCCAAGCCGCGGGGCAGGAGGTACGGCTGCGCGGCCGGGGCGACGCCCTCGCCTTCCTGGTGGCGGGCACGGCCGGCGCCGACGTGACCGGCACCGGTGCCGTCACCTACGCCGACGGCACCCGGTCCGCGTACGCCCTCACCGGACCCGACTGGCGCACCGGCCCGCTCGCCACGAAGGCGGTCGCCTTGGCGCACCTCAACACGCCCGGCGGTCCGCTCGCCGAACGACCCCGGCTGTACGTCGTGACGGTGCCCCTCGCGGCCGGGCGCGAGGTCGCCTCGGTACGGCTCCCGCGGGCGCCGGCGATGCATGTGTTCGCGCTCGCCGTCCGCGCCCCCGCGGCCGGCTGGACGGGCAGCTGGGCGACCGCGACCGGGGGCCACCCGGCCGTCGGACCCTGGACGGACCGGACCCTGCGGCTCGTGGTGCACACCTCCGTGGGCGGGCCACGCGTGCGGCTGCGGTTCGACAACACCTTCGCGACGGGGCCGGTGCGGATCGGAAGCGCGACCGTGTCCGTGCAGCGGTCGGGCGCGGAGGCGACGGGCAAGCCGGTGCGCCTGTCCTTCGGCGGGGCGCGGGGCGTGCGGATCCCGGCGGGCGCCCAGGCGTACAGCGATCCGCTGGGCTTCCGGGTGCCCGGGGACGCGCATCTGCTGGTGAGCTTCCATCTGCCCGAGACCGTGCCGGCGGCGCCCGTGCACCGGCTGGCGCAGCAGCGGTCCTACGTGAGCGAGCCGGGTGACCACACGGGGGACGTCTCCGCGGCGGCCTTCCCGACCGTGCTGACCAGCTGGCCGCTGCTGACGGGGGTCGACGTGTCCGGCGGCCCGGGGTCGGTGGTGCTGCTCGGCGACTCCATCACCGACGGCGACCGGTCGACGCCGGACGCCGACCGGCGGTGGCCGGACGTGCTGGCGGACCGGCTGCGCGACCAGAGCGAGGTGCCGCGCTACGGCGTGCTCAACGAGGGGATCTCCGGCAACCGCGTGGTCTCCGACCGGTATCCGGGTGACGGCGTGTCCACCGACACCTCGGGGGTGAGCGCGCTGCACCGCTTCGACCGGGACGTCCTGGCGCAGACGTCGGTGCGGACGGCCGTGGTCTTCGAGGGGATCAACGACGTGCGCTGGCAGGCCACGGCCGAGCAGGTCGTCGCCGGGCTGCGGGCGCTCGCCGAGCGCGGGCACGCGCACGGGCTGCGGATGCTGGCGGCGACGATCCTGCCGTGCGAGGGCGAGGCGCGCTGCACCCCGGCCGTCGACGCCGAGCGGGCCAGGATCAACGACTGGATCCGCGGGGCGGGCGTCTTCGACGGGGTGCTCGACTTCGACGCCGTGGTGCGCGATCCGGAGCACCCGTCGCGGATGCTGCCGGCCTACGACAGCGGCGACCATCTGCACCCCGGGGACGCGGGGCTCGCCGCGCTGGCCGGATCGGTGGACCTGCGGTCGCTGGTGCCGTGAGCGGCCTGCCGGGGCGCTGCTAGACGTCCAGGTCGACCACGACCGGGGCGTGGTCGGAGGCGCCCTTGCCCTTGCGCTCCTCGCGGTCCACGTAGGCGTCGCTCACGGCCTTGGCGAACGCCTCGTTGCCGTACACGAGGTCGATGCGCATGCCGCGGTTCTTGGGGAAGCAGAGCTGGCGGTAGTCCCAGTAGGTGAACGGGTGGTCGTACTTCAGGGGGCGCGGGACCACGTCCGTCAGGCCCGTCTCGCGCAGGGAGGCGAGCGCGGCGCGCTCGGCCGGGGTGACGTGCGTGGAGCCCTCGAAGGCGGACCGGTCGAAGACGTCGTCGTCCGTCGGCGCCACGTTGTAGTCGCCCATCACCGCGAAGGGGCGGCTGCCGGCCGCGTCCCCGGCGACGGCCGCATTCAGGGCCTCGAACCACTGGAGCTTGTAGGCGTAGTGGGGGTGGTCCACCTCGCGGCCGTTCGGCACGTAGACCGACCAGACGCGGACCGGGCCGCAGGTCGCGGAGATCGCGCGGGGCTCCACGGAGCCGTCGTAGCCGAGGTCGCCGGGCAGGCCCTTGACGACGTCCTCGATGCCGACGCGGGAGAGCACCGCCACGCCGTTCCACCGGCCGGTGGCGTGGACCGCCGCCTCGTAGCCGAGCTCGCGCAGCGCGTCGAAGGGGAACTGCTCCTCGGCGACCTTGGCCTCCTGCAGGCACAGCACATCGGTGCCGCTGCTCTCCAGCCAGGCGAGCAGCCTGGGCAGGCGGGCGGTGATCGAGTTCACGTTCCAGGTCGCGATACGCATGCCTCACAACCTACCGGGCGGGTCCGACAACGCGGTCCCGCCCGGGGCACGCCCCCTCACACCTCGGCCGAGTCCCCCGGGCCGAGCCGCAGGTGGTCCGTACCGCCGAGGGCGCCGATCTGGCGGTCGTAGATCGGGCGGGCCAGGTCGGTGAGGAGGGCGTCGTGGATGTCGTAGGCGCGCTGCGGCCTCAGTTCGCGGACGTAGTCGATGACCTCGGCGATCTTGTTCCACGGGGCCATGACCGGGAGCATCAGCGTCTCCACGGGGCGGTCGGGGACGGTCAGGGCGTCGCCCGGGTGGAAGACCTTGCCGCCGTCGACGAGATAGCCGACGTTGGTGATGCGCGGGATGTCCGGGTGGATGACGGCGTGCAGCTCGCCGTGCACCTCGACGTCGAAGCCGGCGGCGGTGAAGGTGTCGCCGTGGCCGACCGTGTGCACGCGCCCCGGGAAGGCCGCCGAGAGCTGCTCCGCGACGGACCTCAGGGTCCAGATCTCGGTCGCCGGGTCGGCCTCCAGGGCCGCGCGCAGACGTCCCTCGTCGAAGTGGTCGGAGTGTTCGTGGGTGACGAGGATCGCCTCGGCGCCGGCCGTGGCGTCCCGTTCGGTGAACCCGCCGGGGTCGATGACGAGCGTCCGGCCGGACTTCTCCAGCCGGACGCACGCGTGCGACTTCTTCGTGAGCTTCATGGGTCCATCCTGACGTGCGTGGGCGGCGGACGCTCACCCTTCCGGGGTGGTCTCCTCGCGGATGACCTGCTGGGCGACCTTGAACGCGCTGTTCGCGGCCGGGACACCGCAGTAGACGGCCGCCTGGAGCAGCACTTCCTTGATCTCGCCGGGGGTGAGGCCGTTGCGCAGGGCGGCACGGGTGTGGGAGGCGAGCTCGTCGAGGTGCCCGCCCGCGACGAGCGCGGTGAGGGTGACGCAGCTGCGGGTGCGCCGGTCGAGGCCGGGCCGGTCCCAGATCTCCCCCCAGGCGTACCGGGTGACGAACTCCTGGTAGTCGCCGGAGAACTCGTCGGCCTCCGCGAGGGTCCGGTCGACGTGCGCGTCGCCCAGGACCTCGCGGCGGACCTTGATCCCGGCGTCGTACGGATCCGGGCGGCCGGCCGACTGCGGCGGGGCGACGACGGCAGGGGCGATCTCGGCGATGGGCGCGGGCTGCACGGGCGCCGCGACCGGCGCCGGCCGGACGGGCGCGGCGACCACGGCCAGCTGGCCGGTGGTGGAGTCGTAGGCGGGCTGCCAGGCGGTGGAGAAGTGCCGCACCAGCAGGTCGGTGACGGCGGCGGGCTGCTCCACGGGCACGAGGTGGGAGGCGCCGGGGACGACCGCGAGCCGGGCGTCGGGTATCCCGGCGACCAGCGTGCGGGCCTCGGCGGGCCCGGTGACCTGGTCGTCGGAGCCGACGAGGACGAGGGTGGGCACGGTGACGCCGGCGAGCTGGGGCCGTACGTCGAAGGAGGCGAGGGCCTCGCAGGCGGCGATGTAGCAGCCGGGGTCGGTGGTGCGCACCATCTGTACGGCCCACTCGGTGATGGCGGGCTGCGCGGCCGCGAAGCCCGAGGTGAACCAGCGGTCGGGCGAGGTGCGGGCGATCGGGTCGAGGCCGTTGGACCGCACGATCACGCCCCGCTGCCGGAACTCGTCGGCGGTACCGAAGCGCGGGGACGCGGCGATCAGGGCGAGCGACGCGACGCGCTCGGGGTGGCGCAGCGCCAGCTCGATGCCGACCGCGCCACCGAGCGCGCACCCGGCGTACCCGAAGCGCTGCACGCCCAGAGCGTCGAGGGTGGCGAGCAGCCGCTCGGCGAGGTCGGTGACGGAACCGGCCGGGTGCGCCGGGGCGCCGCCGTGCCCGGGGAGGTCGAAGCGGAAGACACGCCACTGCTGGGTCAGCTCGGGGACCTGACGGTCCCACATGTGCCAGGTGGTGCCCAGTGAGGGACCCAGGATGAGGACCGGAGCGTCTTCCGGCCCGTCGAAGCGGTATTGCAGGGTGTTCATCGGTGTCTCACTCACCCGCCTGAGCCTCTCATCTGTCATGAGATGTCACCTAGCCGGGGTGGACCCGGCGGGCCTTGCCCCGCTCCGGTCCTGAGCGGGGGACCCATGACGACGCCCCCGCTACCGCGGGGCTGTTCGCCCGGCTGGCGCACCTGGCCGACGGTCCCGGGCGGGACGCGGTGCGCGACGAACTCGTCGACGCCTGGCTGCCCATGGCGCCCCGGATCGCCGGCGCCTTCGAGAGTCACGCCCGTGCCGACCAGCACCGGCGAGGTCGAGCGGCACTTCCCGGACCGGGTGTGGGCGCTCAGGGTGCGGCGCCGGGTGCAGGAGCCGCGCAACCGCGTACGCGTGGCCCGCCGGGAGCTCGCTCGGAACCCGGGCAGCCCGAAGCGGGCGTGGCCGCCACCGCCGCCCACACCGGCCCTCGCGAGGACGAGGGCGCGGCGGGTATGGAGGCGCTGGAGAGTTTCAGCGCCCTGTCTCGCCACCAGGCAGTCCGACCCGGGCCGCCCCTCTCGTGACCCGGGGCAGAAGATCACATGCCCCCTCGCGGGGGGGCATCGTGACCGCTCCAGCCGACCATCAGGGCGATGCTCGTGGCCGCGTGGTTGGCCGTACTCGTTCGGCACTGGCCGGTCGATGGGCGGTTGCGCTTCGCGGACGTGGCATGCCCTGGCGTACGGCCGGGGCGCGCCGGACCGGTTGCCGCCGTCGGCGCGAAGCCCCACGCGGTCTCGGTACGCCCCGGACGCGCATGGCCGAGGCAGGGCGCGACCGGATGGCCCGGACCGGAGAGACGGGGGCTCAGCCCCACGCGGTTGTTTGCGCCGGCGGGGTGTGCCGATGGACGTCGCCCCTGGTCAGAGGCCGCAGGAACCGCGGTCGAGGTGGAAGTAGCGGGCGTTGGCCCAGCGGCACAGCCGGATACCGACGGTGACGCCGAGGATGGTGACCAGGGCGGGCAGGTAGCCGCTCGCGACTTGGACGATCGGGATCGCCGGGCACCCCCCGGAGATCGCCCAGCCCGTGCCGAACAGCACCGCGCCGGGTATCACGCCGGCGTGGATACGCCCCGGGGTGCGGCGGACCCGCAGCAGAGCGAATGCGCACACGATGATCACCACGGCACCGGCGAAGGAGAGGAACATGCGCAGGTCCTGGAAGGTGAACATGCGGTTCAGTTCGGTGTAGTCGCCGAAGCCGATGTTGGAGACGGTATAGCCGAGAGTCAGTCCGGTGATGATGTTGGCCAGCAGCATCGCGCCCCGAGTACGCATCAGATCACCTTCCACAGCAGGAACGACACCGCGACGGCGGTGCCGAAGAACACGGCGGTGGCAACCAGGCTGACCGGGCGCAGACGGCCGCAGCCGTTGAGTCCGTGGCCGGAGCTGCACCCGCCGGCCAGCCGGGTGCCGAAACCGACCAGCACGCCTCCGACGAACAACAGGACGATCATGGTGATCGAATTGGCGGTGACCACGTCCCGGAATCCCGGTCCCATGTCGAAGCGGAGGTGGAACCGCCCGGAGGTGAGAGCGGCGATCAGTCCGCCGAGGAAGATCGACACCAGCAGGGCAGCCTGGGTGACCAGTGGGGCGGGGCCCGGGCTCGTGACCGAGGTGCCCTCGCCCACCGCCGACTGGGCCTCCGTTTCGAGCAGTTGTGACGTCCCGTACGGAGCCGGCGGCGCGGTGGGCGCGGCGGGGCGGGTGCCGAAGTGCTCCGCTGTGGCTGCGGCGAGAGCGTCGGCGAGGGCACGCTCGTCGGTGAACTCCTCGTCCATCCGCTCCAGGCGGCGCTCCCTGCGCCAGTGCAACACGCGGTCCCATGCGGACGACACCCCGAACGACCGGTCCGTGGTGAGGGCGTAGTTGATGGTGATCAGAGCGAGCCCGGCAGCGCCGGCCCACCAGGGCCAGTAGCCACTCATGCGGGGCCTCCCATCCATTCGGTGAAACGAGCCCACCAGCCGCGCTTCGCGCCGGGCCTCTGCCCCTCGCGTCGGGACGCGCGGTCCGGGGACTGGGCAAACGGCGGCGGTGAGGACGGTCGGTGATGCGAGACCGGAATCGTCGGAGACGCTGCCCCGAACTGCGCCATGGTCTCCGGTGCCGCGGCCACAGGTTCTGCCGGCTCTGACGGCCAAGCCGGTGCCTGCTGCGACCAGGACGCGTTCTCCGGCGGCCCGGCGTTGTGTTGTGGTGGAGGGGCCTGCTGGGGTCCCAGGTCCGGGCCGGCGGCACCGGGCCGGTCCTGGCCGGTGGACGCGTCTTCAAGGTGTCGCGCGCGGGCTCCGTTGGGCAGCAGGCTGATCGGCACACGCTCGCCGGTGAGTGACACCTGGTAGCGCGCACAGCCGAGCCACTGATCCTCGCTGTCGCAGTAGAAGTCGCGCCATCCTTGCAAGCTCGCCCTGAGCAAGGGGAAAAGGGGGCATCCTGCGGCGTGCGAGCAACTCACGTTGCTCCCTTCTGACCGGCGCACACCACTCATTCCGTGAGGGCGGTCGCCGTTCTCGGTCTCTTGCCCCAGCCGCGCCCTGGGCCGACGATCTCAAAAAGACGCGGTGACGGCCTGTCACAATACGGAGCAGTGCCTTCCATTCCTTCGACCGGGCGAGATGGAATCACTGTTTCGGGGTCCCGAGCAACCTCAGGGCGTATCCGACTGTGACCACTTGACGCCATGGAGCGAGACATGCCACGCGAGATTTATGTCTTATGTCTCGTATGGCTGGATATTCGCGGCCGAGGTCGAGGCCGCTGTGAGCGCGACACGCCCTCATAGTGGGTCCGCCTGGTGGCGCGAGTCGGTTGTTCGTGGAAACGGTGCACGTATGGGTGTTGGTTGTGACGGGGTTGTGAAATTCGGCTGTGACGAAACTGTTGGTATTACTGGTCGTCGATACCGGGGCTACCGAAGGGGAATCATGTGCCGACGCGCTGTCTGCCCGTCATGTCGGAAGGTGACGTATGAGGGCTGCGGGAGACACGTGGAGCAAGTGCTCGACGGCGTACCGACACCTCAGCGGTGCGTGTGTGAGTCGGCGGAGCCGAAGCCGGTACGCACAGGGGGGCCGATGTCTCGAACGGGGTCGGAACCGGCCGGACGCGGCGGGACGGTGCGCCACGCACATGTTCCTCCACGCCTGGACAGTTCACCGGGCCGATCGAAGGATGACTGGTGGACCCGGCTCGTCGCGTGGATGAAAAGCCCAGCATGAAGTTAAGCAGTGGCAGAGCACTGCGCTCGCGCATGCAGCGCAGCCAGTGACTCCGCTGCACGGCCGCGAGTTCGGGCGAGACGGTGGCTCCGGCAGCGAAAGCGACATGCTCGCACCACCCCGCGAGCCGTGGCTCCTCAAGCGGCAGAAGTCCGCGCGGGGCCGCCGCCAGCGCCTCGGGCGGCGCCTGCGACCGGTCGTATATGGCTGCCTATACAGGCATTTACCCGCATGTTCACCTGCCATGGCAATTTTCCGGGCGGAATGGAGGAGCGTGATTGCGTGCCGCCGCAGTCCGCGGTCACCGGTGTTCGCGTGCCGCGTGAGCAGATTATGAAGAAATCCAGGGCGTTTCTTCACAGAATTGTCGGTCTCGCAACCATCGCCGTTCCCCCGTGACACTCCTGACCCGCGGCGCGCTGTGGGAAGTGACCCCGGGCGGGGTCATGGCGCCCATCCTCCGGGGGGAGGGTTCGCAGGCGCCGACAAGTTGGGGCAGGTCCGGTTCCCTCTGCGCCGGGCCTGCCCCTGCTCTCCCAGCCCGGAGGCCGCGTGGCGTTGGGCGCCTCGGAGATGCGACGGTCTGTCACTCCCGGGCGCCGCACAGCGCCGCGAACGACGCCTTTTTGTCAGGCCGTTCAGGGCCCGGAACAGAGGCACCTCGCCGGGCCTGAGCCGGTTCGCCACCGTGGGAACCCCAGCCCGTTGACCTACCGCCAATTGGGCCTGCCGAAGCCGAGTAGAACGGCTGGCCCTGGGAACGATCAGGGCTTACGAACGGGCATCTCCGCTCGCCTACGCGCAAGGATCACCGATGCTTCCTGAGGTCCGCTCCTACGTATCCACCGCGCTCGCGGACCAGTTGGAACACCAACTGGACCTGGCCCCGCATCTCGAGGCGGGCCGGCTCGATGTGGAGGGCGTCGCCGGCGTCGCAGTGGTCGCGGCCGCCCACTCCGACGGCTATGCGGCCACCGGCCATCTCCTCGGGCTGCTGGCCGCGCTGCCTGCCCCCACCGCGACAGGAGAGCGCTTCTGGTCGGCCCTGTGGAAGTCTTCCGGCACCGCGTACCTGCTGCCCGTCAACATCAGGGATTCGGTGCTGCGTTCGCTGGCAGGAGAGGGAACCGCCCTGGCCCGGCAGGTCCTCTCGGCCGTCGATGAGATGACGCCGCCCCAGCGCCTCGCGGCCGGCGAGGTGATCGGTCAGGCCCTCGTGGAGTCCGACCATCTGCCCGACCTCAAGACACAGGTCATCGGAGAACTGTGGCTCCGCGATCTCGAACTCACCGCCTGGCGCGTCCTGCACGCGGACCGCAGGTCGGACGATCCGGCTGGACGGCAGGCCTTCCTCGACGCCTGGACGAGCGTCTGAACATCGGCTGCTCCGACCTGCACGGTAGCCGCGCCCGACGTACGGCTCCCGTGCCCGACGACGCTTGCGGCGACTGAGGTCAGGAAGTTCCAAGCCGAAGTCGAAGCGGCCCGGGGCCTCCACAGATGAGGGGCCGCGCAGCAATGGCTGCGCGGCCCCTCATCCTGCACCGGCCCGGGAAGCAGGCGCCTTCGTCCAGGTGAGCGTCGGCCACCGGACGCGGCGTGCGCGATCCCCCGAGCAGGTCTGCGAGGTCAGGCCAGGTTGATGTTCTCGGCCTGCGGGCCCTTCTGGCCCTGGGTGACGTCGAACGTCACGGCCTGGCCCTCCTGGAGCTCCCGGAAGCCGGTGGAGTTGATCGCGGAGTAGTGCGCGAAGACATCCGGACCGCCGCCGTCCTGGGCGATGAAGCCGAAGCCCTTCTCCGCGTTGAACCACTTCACAGTACCCGTAGCCATGTCTTATGCCTTCCAGTCGATGAACGCCTACCACTCGGTGTGGCAGACGGAGGTGATCGCCCTGGTTCCTGCGGCACAGCACAGCAAAATGCCCACACCAGAGGCGCGGGCAGGGGATTCCGAACCACGACAGCTGAACCAGACGTTACACGCCCACACACCGCGTCACCACAGGAAGGGATCACTCCGCACACCGAGACCGTGCGTGCGATGCCCGCCGACGCTGACGGGCACGCTCATCTCATTCTGCTGCCGCCGGCTTCACCGACTCGGCGGCGCGGCGATACTCGGCATTGATGCGCTGGGCGTCCTCGAGCTGGTCTTCGAGGATGACGATCCGGCAGGCGGCCTCGATGGGGGTCCCGTGGTCGACGAGTTCCCGGGCGCGCGCGGCGACGCGCAGTTGGTAGCGGGAGTAGCGGCGGTGTCCGCCTTCGGAGCGCAGGGGGGTGATCAGGCGGGCTTCGCCGAGGGCGCGGAGGAAGGCAGGAGTGGTGCCGAGCAACTCGGCTGCTCGGCCCATGGTGTAGGCGGGGTAATCGTCGTCGTCGAGACGGCCGAACGTGTCGTCTGCTGTCATTGCACCTCTCTGCGGTACGCGTTGAGGGGCCCTGGCGCCGTACTGCCGCCAGGGCCCCGAAGGAACTACTACACCATCTGCCGGCCTTGATACTGCACCGGCCCTCTAGTTTCCGCGGACCCGACCGAGACACTGTCGGGGACGCGGGGATCGCGGTTGCTCGACCGGAGACCACCTCACTATCGATGTCCTGCGGTACCCGGGTCCAAGACTTCCGCCCGGGCGATCCTGATGGCGCTCGGCTCCTCCGTTCTTCCTCTTGATCAACTGCGGCACTGCTCATGGCGGCCCCTGATCACTGCGGGCCACCCGGTCCGGTCGTCAGTCCCGTTGCCGTCCTGCAACCGCTCTGGCTTCGAAACTCCACCACCGAACCGTCCTGCGCACTGCAACTGCGGTACTGCATCCCGGCAGTTCATCTCTGCCGGGCTCACTCGATCTCGCCTACGAGAGAAACCATAACCACACCGCCACCAAATGTCTACTGCGGCTGGGATAGATTTCCGCGTGCTCGAAGACGAGGTAACCCGCCTCGGCCGGCCCGTGGCTGGTTCAGGCCACTCCGAGGCTCGGTCCAGCGCGGGGATTCCCCCGCCATGCGGCCAGGTCGGGCTGGTGACGTCGCCGACCGCGCCGCGGCCACTGTCGGCGGGCGCCGGGCCAACACTGCGCCTCGTGGAGATTCCACCGGTCGGGGGAACTCCACCGGCCGGGACGGAGGCCCCGCAGGCCGGCGAACATGGTCCGCCCCTGTCGCTGCCTGACGAGTTGGTCGCCGACGTCGGCGCCCCGGGTGGATCGCGACCAGAGCCCCCGGAGTCCCTGACCGGGTCACCGGTGGCGCTGTCCTCACCGGTCGGTCGGCTCTCGCGCCACGTGAAGGCAGAGGGTGTGGATGTACTGACGGTTTTGGCCCACACTGCTGGTCAGGAGACGGCTCGGGACTGTTAACCCGGTCAGACCGTGACGGGGCTGCCGAGCATCGCGGAGGCGTGCTGCACCGGGCTGAGAAGGCCCGGGGACGCCGTCTTGGGAACGGCGCGGCAGGTGAAGCCGAGCTGAGTCATGGCCCGCAGGATTTCGGCGGCGCTGAAGTCTCGGCGGTCCTGGCGAGTGATGACTTGGCCGACTTGCTTGAGGGGGTAGTGGCGGCGGCCGATGATCACCGAAGACCCGGTGACCGGTTCAGGCTTGATGCCCTTCATCGATTCCAGCACTCCGCCCTTGGTGAGCTCGAAGGGGAAACGGGCGATGACGCAGCGCATGTGGCCTCACAGAGAGAAGGAAAGAACGGTCCGACCAGGGGCGAGGCGTTTCAGCGGGAGAGGGCGAGGATGCCCAGGCCGCTGACTTCCTCGTCCACCCCGGCAGGGCGCCGAGCCGACGGGTGCGCATCGCGTGCCCGGCTTCGGCCATCGTGGTCACGGACGAGGTGAACGAACCGTGGTCGCCGAGGATGTCGCGCAGGGGACACCGCCCGTGCAGTCGGAGCTGTCACGGACGGAGGCGAGTTGGGTCCAGGTGACCAGGCCGGTGCACTGGCCGTCCTGGTCTCAGACGACCAGCCGGCGCAAGTTCTAGGCCACCGCGCCGAAGCCGGACTGGCGTACGGGGGTGCGCCTGGTCGCCGAGGCGGGGCGGCGGCGGCCTCGGGACGTGGCGCTGCGCTTGGGACGTTCGACCACCGGTGCGGTGATGACGACCGGGATGCCGGACGGGGCCTGGGCACCGGTGATCCGGCTCAGGGCTTCGTCGCCCGAGTGGATCTGAGTGGTCTGCGGCCGGATTCCGGCATCCGACATCAGGCGGACCATGCCGCGGCGCTGGTTCGGCGTGACCAGGGTGACGACGCTGCCGGACTCGCCGGCGCGGGCGGTACGCCCGCCGCGGTGGAGGTAGTCCTTGTGGTCGGTCGGCGGATCGACGTTGACGACCAGATCAAGGTTGTCGACGTGGATGCCGCGCGCCGCGACGTTGGTCGCCACCAGCACGGTGACATGCCCCGTCTTGAACTGCGCCAACGTGCGGGTGCGCTGCGGCTGGGACTTGCCGCCGTGCAGCGCGGCGGCCCGGACGCCGCTGTTGAGCAGGTCCTGGGTCAGCCGGTCGACGGCGTGCTTGGTGTCCAGGAACATGATCACGCGGCCGTCGCGGGCGGCGATCTCGGTCGTGGCGGCGTGCTTGTCGGCACCGTGGACGTGGAGGACGTGGTGCTCCATCGTCGTGACCGCACCGGCCGACGGGTCGACCGAATGCACGACGGGGTCGGTCAGATAGCGGCGCACCAGCAGGTCGACGTTGCGGTCCAAGGTGGCGGAGAACAGCATCCGCTGCCCCTCCGGGCGCACCTGGTCGAGCAGCGCGGTGACCTGCGGCATGAACCCCATGTCGGCCATCTGGTCGGCCTCGTCCAGCACGGTGATGTCCACGTGGTTCAGCCGGCACTCGCCGCGGTCGATGAGGTCCTTGAGCCGCCCTGGCGTCGCGACGACGACCTCGGCCCCTCCGCGCAGCGCGCCGGCCTGCCGGCCGATCGACATGCCGCCCACCACGGTGGCCAGCCGCAGCCGCACGGAGCGGGCGTACGGGGTCAGCGCGTCGGTCACCTGCTGTGCCAGCTCACGCGTCGGTACGAGGATCAGTCCGAGCGGCTGGCGGGGCTCGGCACGCTGTCCGGCGGTGCGAGCGAGCAGGGCGAGGCCGAAGGCGAGGGTCTTGCCGGAACCGGTGCGGCCGCGGCCCAGGACGTCACGGCCCGCCAGCGAGTTCGGCAGCGTCGCGCCCTGGATCGGGAACGGCACGGTCACCCCCTGCCTGCGGAGTTCCGCCAGCAACTGCTCCGGCATGTCGAGGTCGGCGAAGCCCTCGACGGCCGGCAGTGCGGGGGTGACGGTCTTGGGCAGCGCGAACTCACCTTGCACGGCGGCGGGCCGACGGCTGTGACCGCCGGAGCGGACGGGCCCTGCGGCACGACGCGGTGTCTGCGCGCCGTAGCCGCTGCCGCCCCTTCCGGCGTCGGTACGGCCGTCGCGGGTGCGGGCAGGGCGGTCGTTCGTGTACGTGCGGTTCATGCGGAACCTTCCTCGATGTGGCACATATCAAGGAATTCCCGCTGCGATGAACGGCGTGGAGAATTACAAGTATGAACCGGTGGCAAAAGAATGCAGATCTGGCCGGCGGAGAAATACGTAGGCACAGGTACTGAAAGAGGTGACACGACGGGGACCTTGTGATCCGTGCGCCGGCTGCTGTGCAGCGCTTCAGGATGCGTCGGCGTCCTGATGAGGGAGGAGCCGCTCGCAGTGGTACCGCGGATTCCTCCGGGTCGTCCCGCGGTGAAAGCCGCTGCGGGATACGCGTGCAGCTGGGGCCCGCACCCCGAAGGATGCGGGCCCCAGCTACGGTTTGCGCGTGAGCGTCAGGCCGGAACGATGTTCTCGGCGGTCGGGCCCTTCTGGCCCTGCGCGATGTCGAAGTTCACCTTCTGACCCTCGAGCAGCTCACGGAAGCCCTGCGCGGCAATGTTCGAGTAGTGGGCGAACACGTCGGCGCCGCCACCATCCTGCTCGATGAAGCCGAAGCCCTTTTCCGCGTTGAACCACTTCACGGTACCAGCAGCCATGTCATATCTCCTTTGGGGCAGTGCATCGGTGTCCGCACCGCGCGGACACCGTGTCGCCGCGATGATTGCCCCGCCCGGAAATGACCGGAAATACAAAAGTGCTCCCGCCCGGCAGAAGCCCGGTGGAGGCACTTGAAGTTTTGGGAACCACAACTGCAACTGAGATGGACAGTAGCACGCCGGAGCGGCCCCGTGCGTGCTGGTCAATTCCAGTCCGCTCTTCGCGACAAAATCCCCGCTGCCCGCCACCCCAATATCTGATCCCTCGGGAACAGATATTGATTCACCCGGAGTCCAACGTCCCAGCAGAGTTGCCTCGGCCGGCGAAGACGCCCATCACGCATGTGTGATTTTCCCTGTCGTACCGAGGGTGACTTGCTGTCGCGGCAGGGGGCAGGCGTAGAGGAAGCCTTGTCCTTGTATGGAGACCAGTGATGACGACCTCTCGTGTGCCGCCGTCCTCGCGTGACGGCATACCTGACGGCGCCGTGATCGCCCGCCTGGAGCAGGAGAACGCGCAGTTGCGGCACGCCGTCGATTCCCACGCGACGGTGGACCAGGCCATCGGTGTCCTCATCGCGATCCACGAGCTCGCGCCGGCCGTAGGGTTCGAGGTGCTGCGTGAGGTGTCCCAGCACACCAATACCAAGCTGCACACGGTGGCCGAGACGGTGATCGCGTGGGCGCTGGGGCAGGCACTGCCGGAACCGGTGGGGCAGGCGCTGGACGCGGCCGTGCAGCGGCGCCCACGCCGCCGGGATGCCCCAGGCGCGGAAGCCGGGTAGGACACGGTGGCCGGGCGCGGCGCGGCGCGGTCAGGCGGTCAGGCGGTCAGTGCCTGGTCGACCGTGGGATGGCAGTCGATGACCTCGTCCAGGCCGACGATCTCCAGGAGCCGTAGCACCGATTCCTGGGCGCCGGCGATACGCAGCCATCCCTGATCGTCACGCGCGGCCTGGTGGGCGGCGACGAAGACGTTGATGCCGCTGGAGTCCATGAACGTCACGCCGCTGAGGTCCACCACGGTCCGCGGAGCCACGCCGTCGCAGGGCCGGAGGGCCTCGCTGAGCATGTCCTTGACGGCGTGGTCGATCTCGCCGTGCACGGTGACCACCCGGATGCCGTCGATGGCGGTGTGGCCGATCGACAGCCGGCCGGGCCGGGCTGCTCCGTGGGTGTCTGTCACCGTTTCCTCGACTGCGCTCGCTGAAGGGTCTCAAGGGTGTGCCGGTAGCCTGCGCCGATGCTACGGCGAACACATGTGCGGCCCATTATGCGGTTCTCGCGGGACATGTGAGGCATAGTGCAGGGTACGCGCAGGAGGTGTGAAGGGGGAACAAGGGTGGACGCGGCTGAATCAACCCCTGAGGGGGAGGGCAGCGTGATGCCGGACGCCCCTCAACTGCAGGACACCGTCGCGCTGGACGGTGACGGGCACCTGATCGCTGAGGCGCGTCACCGGGCAGTGGACTTCCTCACCCGTGTCCAGGCGGAACACGGCCTGCCGGTGTCGGCTCGCGCGATGGACCTGACCCAGCTGGTGGTCAGCGAGCTGGTCACCAACGCCCGCAAGTACGCCCCTGGCCCCGTGCTGATGGAACTGCGCATCGTCGGCGCCCTCGTGGAAGTGGTCGTGTGGGACAGCGATCCCGTCCTGCCGGTGGCGCGGGCCGCCGATGCGGGCAGAGTCGGGCAGCACGGACTGGAGATCGTCATGGCCGTCGCCCAGGGCTTCGAGGCCCAGCGGGAGCCGGTCGGCAAACGCATCACCGCCCGCATAGCCCTACCCGACGACCCCGGCGGGGACATCACCGGACGCCGCCCCCAGTAACGGCCTGCGCCCCCGGCCGCATCAGGTGGGCGCCGAGCCGGTCGGTCGGTGACGAAGGTCCCGAACTCCCGGCCGGAAGCCCTTGTCGGCCAGGACGACCTGCCCGGCGCGAACCACGTGGTGGTCGCGTTCCGGCAGAGCGGCCATCACCTCTCGCTCTTCGAGTTTCGGCTGTGCCAGGCACCAGGTGACGGGCGTGCCTTCGGCGGTCGTGCCAGGTCGGCACCGCCAGGCACAGCAGTTCGGCGTCCGTGAGTTTCGGGGGGCGCCCGATCCGGCGACAGGGCGCCACGTGGACGAGGGCATCCGGTGGTGCGCCACCCGGGTGGCCTGGCCGAACATGCTGACGGCTCCCCTCCTGCGAACAGGGAGGGGAGCCGTCCAGGTGTGCCCGGGGCGTTATGCCTTCAGCGGGTCACGCGTGACGGTGCGAGTGCCGGTTACCGGCCACGAGGCGGTAAAGGGCGAGCAGGATGATGGAGCCGACGATCGCGGCGATCCAGGTGGAGAGGTCGAAGAACCCGTCGATGGAGTCGACACCGAAGATGACTTTGCCGAGCCAGCCGCCGAGGAGACCGCCGACGATGCCGATGAGCATGGTGATGATGATGCCGCCGGGGTCCTTGCCCGGCATCAGGGCCTTGGCGATGGCGCCGGCGAGCAGGCCGATGATGATCCACGCGATGATGCCCACGGTGCTTCTCCACTTCGCATATAAAGATTCTGTCAGGTCATCGTGTGCACCGATCTCGCCCGAACAAACGTCTTGTCCGAACCCAGCTGTGCCAGCTTCTGACACCATCTCCCGCCGTGGGCGCGGCGGCGACGTCAGGCGGCGAACGGCGACCGGCGTGGGCCCGGCCGTGATCCAGCACGTTCGACGCCGACGCCGATCTTCAGGCCTTCTGTGAACGGGGAAGCGTCTCTGCCAGAGGGCGGATCGAGGACTCCAAGCCGCCCCTGGGCCGAATGCGGCGATGTGGACGGCCTCCTCAGCGACCAGGGGGGCAGGGGGCCGTTGTGCCTGTCCCAGGCCAGCGCCCGGCCGCACCCCGGTAGTCGGAAGAACCGTCGTGCGACGGTTAAGGGCCCGGCGTCCCGAAGCCGGGATGCCGGGCCCTTACCGGGGCGCGATCAGGCGGGGCGGATGTTCTCAGCCTGCGGGCCCTTCTGGCCCTGCGTGACGTCGAACTCGACCTTCTGACCCTCCTGCAGCTCGCGGTAGCCCTGGCTGGCGATGTTGGAGTAGTGGGCGAAGACGTCCGGGCCGCCGCCCTCCTGCTCGATGAAGCCGAAGCCCTTCTCGCTGTTGAACCACTTCACTGTGCCCTTGGCCATGACTTCTCCTTCGAGGGAAACCGGGCACGCACCCTGCGCGACCGGGAGGTGATCGCCCTGGTCCGGAGAGGCGCTGAACAGCAAGAACGCCCGTGAGGCGATCACGGGCGAACGGACTTCGGAACCACGACTGCTGATCACAACGCTATAACGGCATGACGAAAGCCGCTACCGAAAACGCGCCAGCATCCGGCCCGAAACGAAGGTCTGGATCGCCCGTGAGGCTCGGCCGACGCTGATCAAGCAGTTTCGCGCCCTTCTTCTGCACAAGGCTGCGGCGAGGCACGGCCTCTCGCCGCCGATGGTTCTCCGGGTGGGCCCCACCGGCTCCCCGCCTGGCGGGCGGGGCGGTGGCACCGCTTTCACCGCTCCCCGTCGCCGGTCACCGGCGTGACGTCGCCGGCCGCCGGCGTGATCCGATGGTGCCGAGGCACGCTGCGGGTGCGCCGCGCCGTCGGGAAAAGAAGATCGCACAGGCAGTGGATCACCCTGTCCCGTTCTCCGGGTACCGTCAGGGTATGAGTCATCCGCACCCCGAGCTCAAAGCCGCCCCGCCCCTTCCCGAAGGAGGCCTGCGGGTCATCGCCCTGGGCGGCCTAGGTGAGATCGGCCGCAACATGACCGTCTTCGAGCACGCGGGCAAGCTGCTCGTCGTCGACTGCGGCGTGCTGTTCCCCGAGGAAACCCAGCCCGGCGTGGACGTGATCCTGCCGGACTTCACCTCGATCCGGGACCGGCTGGACGACATCGTGGCCGTCGTACTCACCCACGGCCACGAGGACCACATCGGCGGCGTGCCCTACCTGCTGCGGGAGCGGTCCGACATTCCCGTCGTCGGCTCCAAGCTGACGCTGGCGTTCCTGGAGGCCAAGCTCAAGGAACACGGCATCCGGCCGCGCACGGTGCGGGTGCGGGAGGGCGACCGGCGCGGCTTCGGGCCCTTCGACTGCGAGTTCGTGGCGGTCAACCACTCCATCCCCGACAGCCTCGCGGTCGCGATCCGCACCCGGGCCGGGTTGGTGCTGCACACCGGCGACTTCAAGATGGACCAGTTCCCCCTCGACAACCGCATCACCGATCTGCGCGCCTTCGCCCGCCTCGGTGAGGAGGGCGTGGACCTGTTCCTCACCGACTCCACCAACGCCGAAGTACCGGGCTTCACCACCTCGGAGCGGGAGTTGAACCCGGCGATCGAGCAGGTGATGCGCACCGCGCCGCGCCGGGTCATCGTCTCCAGCTTCGCCAGCCATGTGCACCGCATCCAGCAGGTCCTGGACGCCGCCCACCAGCACGGCCGCAAGGTGGCCTTCGTCGGCCGGTCGATGGTCCGCAACATGGGTATCGCCCGTGACCTGGGCTATCTGAAGGTCCCCTCCGGTCTGCTCGTGAGCACGAAGGAGCTGGAGAAGCTCCCGGACCACAAGATCACTCTGGTGTGCACCGGCTCCCAGGGCGAACCGATGGCCGCGCTGTCACGGATGGCCAACCGCGACCACATGATCCGCATCGGCAAGGACGACACCGTCCTGCTCGCCAGTTCCCTGATCCCCGGCAACGAGAACGCCATCTACCGGGTGATCAACGGACTCACCCGGTGGGGCGCCCACGTGGTCCACAAGGGCAACGCCAAGGTGCACGTCTCCGGGCACGCCAGTGCCGGCGAACTCGTCTACTGCTACAACGTCGTCAAACCCCGCAACGTCATGCCCGTACACGGGGAATGGCGCCACCTGCGGGCCAACGGCGACCTCGCCATCCGTACCGGTGTCGACCCCGACCGGGTCGTCATCGCCGAGGACGGCGTCGTCGTCGACCTGGTCGACGGCCGCGCGTCCATCACCGGCAAGGTCCCCGCCGGCAACGTCTACGTGGACGGCATGGAAGTGGGCGGCGCCACCGAAGCGTCCCTCAAGGACCGCCTCACCCTCGCCTCCGAAGGCGTGGTCACGGTGGTGGCGATCGTCGACGCGGACACCGGCGCCCTCGCGGAGGCCCCCGACTTCCTGGCCCGCGGCTTCGTCCACGACGAAACCACCTTCGAGCCGGTCATCCCCGTCATCGAGAAGACACTGGCCACCGCGGCCGAGGAAGGCGTCGGGGACGCGCGCCAACTCGAACAGCTCATCGCCCGCGCCGTGGCGAACTGGGCGTTCCGCACCCACCGCCGCAAGCCGCTCATCATCCCCGTCATCATCGACGCCTGAGCCGCGGCCCGGCAGCACGGTCCGCGGCTCCGGCGGCGGCCCCGCGGGCATCGAGGTCGGGCACACCCGGACCGCCCGGCGGCGAAGCCGCCGGGCGCAACGCGGCGGATCGCCTCGTCGCGTGCGACGGCCCCCTCGCCGCGCTCCAGGGCCGCCTGCGCGAACTCGCGGCCGAAGCCGCGGGAGGAACCGGTGACACGGCGGCGGTGCACCCCGCTCAGATGGTGCACACGATCGGACAGCGTCCACTCGGGGCAGGCCGGCACGCGCACGTCGTGGCTGGGCACGAGGGCGAGTGCCGGTGAAGCGGTCAGATCGCGGGACTCACCGACTCAGCCGCCGCTCTTGCGCCTGAACGACCGCTGGCTCGCAGCCGGGCCGTGCGCCGAACGCACCTTCGACGCATCGGACTTGGCGGCGACATCAGCGGCATCCGCCTGCACACCGCGCTTGCGCGCCAGGGCTTCGCGGAACTTGCGCTTGAGGTCGTAGTTGCCGTCGCTGTCCGGCTCCAGTGGGGAGGTCTCGGGGGCAGCCGGCTCCGAACCTTCCGTGGATACGGGCTCTGCGGTCATGGTGACCTCCTGGGTTCGGGGGGGGGTGGGCCAGCACAGCTTGTCATGCCGGACGCAGTGCGAGGCGCCGGCAACATCATCCTGCGCCGTTCCGGCGGGCATCCCTCTCGCGGTCAAAGGCGTTGACGCCGTAGGTGAGGCACACAGGACGGCTTCGAGTCGGGCCGAGGTTGTCGATCCCGTGGTCAGGCTGCCAGGGCGACGGCTCTCAGCCGTTGCGACGCACGAGGGCGGCCCTGCGGGCCTCGGCGAGCTTGCGGGCCTCGCCCGCCTTTCGGGACTTGCCGCCGGCGCCACCGGAGGTGCCCTTGCTGGTGCCGAGGCCGCGGAAGGGAGCGTTGGTGTTCTTGGGTCGGGGAACGGCGGGCCCACCGTCGAGCGGGATCCCGGAGGGAGTCTTGGCGCCGGTGATCCGGCTCAGCTCCGCCTCGCCCGAGCGCACCTTGGTCACGGTCGGCTCGACGCCGGCCTCGGCCATCATGCGGCTCGTCTCACGGCGCTGGCCCGTCAGCACGAGCGTGACCACGCTGCCGGACTCACCGGCGCGTGCGGTGCGGCCCGCCCGGTGCACATAGTCCTTGGCATCGGTGGGCGGGTCGACGTTGACCACGAGATCGAGGTCGTCGACGTGCAGGCCACGGGCCGCGACATTGGTCGCCACCAGAACGGTGATCTGGCTGTTCTTGAACTGCGCCAGGGTCCGTGTGCGCTGTGGCTGGGACTTGCCGCTGTGCAGGGCCCCGGCGTGCACCCCGCTGGCCCGCAGATGCCGGGTGAGCTGGTCGACGGCGTGCTTGGTGTCGAGGAACAGCAGTACGCGGCCGTCGCGGGCGGCGATCTCCGTGATGACGGCGTAGCGGTCAGGGCCGTGGACGACCAGGACGTGGTGCCGCATCGTCGTGACGGCGCCCGCGGCCGGGTCGACCGAGTGGACGACGGGGTCGTGGAGGTAGCGGTGGACCAGTTGATCGACGTCGCGATCGAGAGTGGCTGAGAAAAGCATCCGCTGGCCGTCGGGGTGCACCTGGTCGAGCACATCGGTGACCTGCGGCAGGAATCCCAAGTCGCCCATCTGGTCGGCCTCGTCGAGCACCGTGATTCTCACCCGTCCCAGGCGGCAGGCGTTGCGCTCGATCAGGTCGTGCAGGCGTCCGGGGGTGGCGACGACCACCTCGACTCCCTGGCGCAGCGCGGCGACCTGCCGGCCGATCGACGTTCCGCCCACGACCGTGGCGATCCGCAGGCGCAGTGCGTCGGCGTACGGCGTCAGCGCCTGGGTGACCTGTTGGGCCAGCTCCCGGGTAGGCACCAGGATGAGAGCAAGGGGCTGCTTCGGTTCCGCGCGCCGCCCGGCCGTCCGTGCGAGCAGCGGCAGGCCGAAAGCGAGCGTCTTGCCTGATCCGGTGCGCCCGCGTCCCAGGATGTCGCGCCCCTCCAGGGCGTCGGGCAGTGTGGCGGCCTGGATCGGGAAGGGTTCGCGCACCCCGAGTTCGCTCAGTGTCCGCAGCACCTCCGTCGGCAGTTCCAGACCGTCGAAGGTGACGGCCGGGGTCGTCGCCCCAGGTTGGGCGGGACTGCCGTGAGCGATGACGGAGTCGTGGGGATGCTTCATGAACAGCCTTCCGCAAGGGAACGTACCGAGGAAGGCCCGGCAGGTTTGGACAGCCCACGCACACGTCGAACGGAACAGAAGGAATCGCCCACCGCGACGACCACGCAAACGCGTCAGACTAACATACGGCCACACGGCACGACCTCGCGCCGCTGATACCGATCACCGCTGGGTACGGGGCAGAAGGCCGCTGTCATCAGGTCCGCGCTCGGGAACGTGCCGGGTCTTCCGATCACGGCGCCGAAGGGTTCCCCGTGCCGGCGGACGCGGTCGATCAGCTCCTGACCGCGTCCGCACGCGAGCCCGGCCTACCGGTGCTCGCCGGCCTGCGTATCGAGGCGAGTCATGAGGCGGTCACGCTGGGGGCGGACCGCCGACGCAGGTGGTCACGGCGCCAAGGCGGAGGAGACGGCACGCGCGGAGCGCGCGGCGCCCAGCGGCTCCCGCGAGCCCTCCTCCGGGCAGGCGAAGCCGGTGCCCCGCGAACCGGGACACCGCGTCATTCCGACGGAATGCGGAACTCGAATTCGGGACGGTCCCACGGCACGGCGGGCGGGTTCGCGAGCGCGGTCCCGGTCCGCACGGCACCGACGCGGTGGTAGAAGTCCTCGGCGGGAAGGTGCGACACGACCTTGAGGCGGTCGATCCCGGCAGCACGGGCCTCGGACTGCATGTGCGCCACAAGCAGCCGTCCGATACCCCGTCCCTGCACTTCGTCGGCGACGAACAGCAGGTCGAGCTCCGGTGGAGCAAGGACGAGCGAGTAGAACCCGAGGACCCGGCCTCCGTGGCCGTCGGCGCCGACGGCCACAAAGACGCGGTGGGCCTCGATGTAATCAGGACCGACCCGGTAGCCCGCGACGGCGGCCGCGTACTGACCCGCATAGGCGCCTGAGCCACGTACGAGCCGTGTGAGCCGTTTGGCATCCCGTGCGACCGCCCGCCGTATCGTGACCGGCCGGCTGATCGGGGAAGTGCGGGAACTCATGGGGTAAGTATTTCGCACCGGGACTGCCTTCGTGCGGCGGCTGGAGTGTCGACGTCCTCGACCGCTCGCGCGGGCCAGGGCGGAGCGTTCTCGGGATGCCCTTTCGGGGGCGGATTTGCCTCTGAGGCAACTGCTCGTACATGTTCACTCACTTGAAGTGAGGAGCATGTAACGCCGCCTTATTCCGGATGCCTCGGTGCGGTAATCGCTCCTGGCTGAAGTTGTCCTCACAAGCAGCGGCGAGGTGTCAAGACCTCGGCGCCTCGCATGGAGGACTTCATGCCTGAGATGTATTTCCATGTGCGCTGGCCCGATGGCGTGACCCAGCGCTGCTACTCCCCCTCCACGGTGGTCGAGGACTACTTCGTGGCCGGCCGCGCGTACGAGCTCACCGACTTCGTGGAGCGCAGCCGCACGGCGCTCGGTATCGCCGGTGAGCGGGTGAAGGAGAAGTTCGGCTTCTCCTGCACCGGCGCCTCCGACCAGCTCGCGCAGATCGAGCGGACCGCCGCCCTCTACGCGGTCGCCGACGGGGCCAAGGTCACCGTCGAGTCCCTGGTCGACGCAGACGGGAGCACGCGATGAACCCCACGCCAAGGCCGGCCGGAGCCCTCCCCCACAGCCTGACGGGCATAGGAGCCACCCCCATCCCGGTGGCCGTGATCGGCGGCGGACAGGCCGGTCTGTCGGTCAGCTACCACCTGCGTCGACGAGGCATCGACCACATCGTGATCGAGGCGAACCGGGTCGGCCACGAGTGGCGCGAGCGCCGCTGGGACTCCTTCTGCCTGGTGACGCCGAACTGGCAGTGCAGACTGCCGGGCTTCCCCTACCAGGGCGACGATCCGGACGGGTTCATGGTCCGGGACGAGATCATTCGGTATCTCCAGGACTACGTGGCCTTCTTCGGGCCGCCGCTGGTGGAGGGCGTATCCGTGACCGGGCTGCGGCGCGCCGCCGACGGCCTCTTCGAAGTGGTCACCACGGAAGGCGAGTTCACCGCCGAACAGGTGGTGGTGGCCACCGGTCCGTACCACGGCCCGTCCATCCCGCGGCTGGCCGAGCGGCTGCCCTCCCACGTCGAGCAGATCCACTCCTCCCGTTACCGCAACGCGGACCGGCTTCCCGAGGGCGGCGTCCTGGTGGTCGGTACCGGTCAGTCCGGTTGCCAGATCGCCGAAGACCTGCACCTGGCCGGGCGGCAGGTCCACCTGGCCGTCGGCAGCGCGCCCCGCGTCGCCCGCTTCTACCGCGGCCGGGACTGTGTGGCCTGGCTCGACGACATGGGGCACTACGCGAAGAACATCGACGAGTTCGACGACGCCGGTGCCGTCCGGATGCGGGTCAACCACTACGTCACCGGGCGCGACGGCGGCCGCGACATCGATCTGCGGGCGTTCGCCCGGGACGGCATGCGCCTGTACGGGCGGCTGACCGGGATCGACGGTGCGGCGCTGGAGTTCGCGGACGACCTGAAGGTCAACCTGGACCGGGCGGACGCGGTGGCCGAGGGCATCAAGGACGCCATCGACGCCCACATCTCCGCGCACGGGCTCCACGCTCCCGAGGAGGCACGGTACGTACCGGTGTGGGAGCCCGCCGGGCACGTGGCCGAGCTCGATCTGGCCGAGGCGGGGATCACCTCCGTCGTCTGGGCCACGGGCTTCACCCGCGATCACCGGTGGATCGAGGTACCCGTCTTCGACGGCCGCGGCTACCCCATGCACTGGCGCGGCGCGACGAGCACGCCCGGGCTGTATTTCCTGGGTCTGCCCTGGCAGTACTCGTGGGGCTCCGGCCGCTTCGAAGCGGTGGGCCGGGACGCCGAGTTCCTCGCCGGCCACATCGACACCAGCCGCCGCCTCACCGACGTGTGCGGCGCCCTCACCGGAGTGCCGGCCGCCGTCGCCTCCGCCGTTCCCCTGGGCTGACAGGAACCACAGTCATGGTCTACGACGCACACCGCCACATCGGCGTCCTGCCCGCCTACCCGTTCTACGGCGGACCTCCCGTCAACCCGGACACCACCGCCCGCGCGACCGTCAAGCAGCTCGTCGCCGACCTCGATGCCGAGGGCACCGAACGCGCCCTGGTCATCCCCAACTACGGCGTCCCCGACCCCGCCATCGCCTTCTCCTTCAACGAGCTGGCGATCGAGGCGGCCCAGAGCGACGACCGCATCCGGGCCGGCCTGTGGGTGTCCCCGCGCCCCGAGGACACCGAACGCACCGAGCAGGCCCTCGCCCTGGCGGGAGAGGACGGCGTACGAGCCCTGAAGCTCAGCTTCCTGCTCGGCGGCCGCCCCACGGACCCGGCCTGCCGCCCGCAACTGGACCGAATTTTCAGGACGGCACAGGAGCACGGCCTGGTCGTCCATGTCCACACCTCCCCGGGCGCCGCGTCCGACATCGACGAGGTCGGCCACCTCGTCGACTGGTACGCCGACCAAGTCCCCGTCCACCTCGTGCACTTCGGTGGCGGGATGAGCGGTCACATCAAGCTCGTCGGCTCGCGCTTCTTCGACTGGATCGAGTCCGGCAAGCGCGTCTACACCGACCTCTCCTGGGCCATCGGCTTCACACCGCGCTGGCTGGCCCAGGAGATCGAGCGCCGCGGTATCGGCCACGACCGGGTGCTCTTCGCCAGCGACCAGCCGTGGGGCGACTTCACGGGCGAGTACGCCCGCCTCGCCGAAGCGACCGGCGGCGGCGAACTCGGCGACCTCGTCTTCAGGGACACCTTCGCCGCGCTCTACGACTGACCGGCCCCACCCCATTTCCGTACCAACCAGGTACCGAGCACGTACCGAGCTAGGAGACAGCCATGTCCGAAACCGCCTCCGCCGCAGAACTCACCGACGTCGAGCAGAAGTCCCTGAACGAGATCCCGCACCCCTCCCTGCCCGAGGGTTCCAGCATCTACGGCTCCACCAAGGTCTTCCCCGACTACCAGGCCGAGAACGGCGAGAGCTACTTCACCCTGGTCCACGGCATCGCGCACGAGTCGTCCGTGTCCTTCGTGGCCGTCCTGCAGGCCACGCGCGCGCTGCGCAAGGGCTTCGAGGCCGGCATCTACTTCTACGGCCCCGGCTCCCTCAACTGCCTTGCCACCCGCGGCTTCCCGACCGTCGGCAACTCCGCCTTCCCCGGCGAGCACAACATCAACAACCAGCTCAAGACGTTCATCGCCGAGGGCGGCAAGGTCTACTGCTGCCGCTTCGGACTGTCCCTGCACGGCGCCCGCGAGGAGGACCTCATCGAGGGCGTCATCCCCACCCACCCCCTCGACGTCCAGGACGCGCTGATCCACTACGCGCGCAAGGGCGCCATCATCAACTCCACCTACCAGCTGTAAGGGGCACGCCGTGAGCGTTGGCACCGAGCCGACAGTGACAGGGCGTACGGCGGTGGACGTGCGGATCATGACCCGCACCGAACTCGCCCTGCGCGGGATCCGTCAGGACGTCGAGGTCGAACGGCCGGACGGCGCGGGCCCCAGCGACGACGGACACGTCCTCGTCGACGGTGCCAACGCCGCGCTTCCCCGCAACCCCGACAGTCCCTACACGGTCCGCGACGGCAGGGTCTGGCTCGGCGACGAGACCGGAGCCCTCACCGACACCGGGCTCTCCCTCACCCCCGTACGGCGGCCCAGGTTCTACGACCTGACAACGGCCGACGGCACCCGGTACGAGCAGATCGCCCGGCTGCACGGCTCCGACGTCCTGGCCACCACCGTCGTCCAGACGTGCATCCGCTACGCCGAGGCCGATCGCTGCCGCTTCTGCACCATCGAGGAGTCCCTGCGCTCGGGCGCCACCGTCGCCGCCAAGACCCCGGCGCAACTGGCCGAAGTCGCCGAGGCGGCGGTCCGGCTGGACGGCGTGCGGCAGATGGTGATGACCACGGGCACGACCACCGGCCCGGACCGGGGTGCCCGCAATCTCGTCCGTTCGGTGCGCGCCGTCCTCGAAGCGGTTCCCGGACTGCCCGTTCAGGTCCAGTGCGAGCCGCCCGGGGACCTCACGTGGATCCGTGAACTGCACGACGCCGGTGCCACCGCCATCGGCATCCATGTCGAGTCCCTCGACGACGAGGTGCGGCGGCGCTGGATGCCCGGCAAGTCGACCGTCCCGATGGCCGAGTACGAGGCAGCGTGGGACGAGGCGGTGCGGGTCTTCGGGCCGAACCGGGTCTCCACCTACCTGCTCGTCGGTCTCGGCGAGGATCCGGATGAGCTCATCGCGGGAGCAGGGAGGTTGATCGGCAGGGGGGTCTACCCGTTCGTCGTTCCGTTCCGGCCGATGCGTGGCACGCTCGCCGCCCGCGACGGGGTCGGGGCCCCGAGCGCGGAACTGCTGCGGTACGTCACCGAAGGCGTCGCCGCGGAACTGCGCGCGGCCGGGATGAGCGGCGCCGACCAGAAGGCCGGCTGCGCGGCCTGCGGGGCGTGCAGCGTGCTCGGGACGGCAGGCGGGTGACGGTGTATCTCGACGGGTCCACCGCACCGCCGGCGGCCGAGCGTCCGGTCGACGTCCTGGCGCTGCTCGGAGACCGCAGCACCCTGGCGCGACAGCCCTCCGTCCGCATCGAACAGGCTTGCTTCGCAAGCGAGTTGGCCGACTATCGGCGCCTGCGCCGAGATGCCTTCGTCCACGACCAGGGGCTCTTCACCGGCCATGACCTGGACGACCGGGACACCGACCCCCGCACCCTCGTCCTGGTCGCCAGGGACGAGGACGGCACCGTGGTGGGCGGCGTACGCCTCGGGCCGGTGGACGACGGTCCCGACATCGGCTGGTGGCAGGGCGGACGCCTCGTCGTGGCCCGCCGGGCCCGCGGCCCGCACGGCATCGGCGCGGCACTGGTCCGGGCGGCCTGCGCCCGCGCGGAGGCCGAAGGAGTCCTGCGTTTCGACGCGACGGTCCAGGCCCGCAAGGAAGTCCTCTTCAAGCGGCTCGGCTGGTGCTCCGTACGCGAGATCGAGGTCGCGGGCGCGCCGCACACGCTGATGCGCTGGCCGATCGGCCGGATCGCGGCACAGGCGGCGGCCGCCAAGTCCGCGCTCGGGCCGCTCCTCGCGGCCCTCCACGGACCGGCGACCCACGCCCGCGGTCAGGTCCCGGCCGGCGGGGCCCCGCGCGCAGACGCGCGGGCCGTCCTCGGCGGGCCCGGGTTCGTCGGCGACGACGGCGCCCCCGTCCCGGGCACCGATGTGATCGCCGCGTGCGACGCGATCGTGCCGTCCATGGTCGAACGGGACCCGGGCTGGGCGGGCTGGTGCTCGGTCCTCGTCAACATCAACGACCTCGCCGCGATGGGCGCTTCGCCGATCGGCCTGCTCGACGCCGTGGCCGCCAAGGACGCCGCGCACGCCGCGCGGGTCCTCGACGGGCTCGGCCGGGCGGCGCAGGCGTACGGTGTGCCGGTCCTGGGCGGGCACACGCAACTCGGTGTACCCGCGGCGCTGTCCGTCACCGCGCTGGGCCGGACGGACCACCCGGTGCCGGGTGGCGGCGGACGGCCCGGACACGCGGTGCGGCTCACCGCCGACCTCGGCGGCGGCTGGCGCACCGGCTACCGGGGCCGCCAGTGGGACTCGACCACCCACCGCCGCACGGACGAACTGCGCGCCATGACCGGCGCGGTGGCGGCCGCCCGGCCCGCCGCCGCGAAGGACGTGTCCATGGCGGGCATCGCCGGCACTCTCGGCATGCTCGCGGAGGCGAGCGGCTGCCGCGCCGTCCTCGACGTGGCCTCCGTACCGCGCCCGGGGTCCGTGCCCATGGGTGACTGGCTCACCTGCTTCCCCGGCTTCGCGATGCTGACGGCCGACGAGCCGGGCGGCGCACCGCTGCCCGCCGGGCCCGCCACGGGGGCCGTGTGCGGGGAGCTGGCAGAAGGACAAGGCGTGGGGCTGCGCTGGCCCGACGGAGAGATCACAGACGCGGTCACCTCCACGGTGACCGGGATGGGGACCGCATGAGCACCCTTCGCATGGCGGCCGCCGCCGCCGAGTTCGGCCGCGACCTCGAAGAGGACTTCGCCATCGCCGAGCGGCTGATCAAGGAGGCCCGGGCCGACGGCGTACGCCTGCTCGCCCTGCCCGAAGCCTCTCTCGGCGGCTATCTGCTCAGCCTCGACGACGACACCGCGCTGGACGAGGGCCCGCCCGCGCTCGCTCTCGACGGCCCCGAGATCCGCCGGCTGGCCGCGCTGGCGGGCGAGATGACCGTCGTCGCCGGTTACTGCGAGGCCGGCACGGACGGACGGCGCTACAACAGCGTCGTGTGCGTGGACGGTGACGGCGTTCTCGGCAACCACCGAAAGGTGCACCAGCCGCTCGCCGAGGACGCCAGCTACGCCTCCGGCGACCGCTTCCACGCCTTCGACACGCCCGTCGGCCGGATCGGCATGATGATCTGCTACGACAAGGCGTTCCCGGAGTCGGCGCGCGCCCTCGCGCTGGACGGTGCCGAGATCGGCGTCGTCGTCTCGGCCTGGCCGGGCGCGCGGACCAACGCCACCACCGATCTCGCGGGCGACCGCTGGAAGCGGCGCTTCGACCTGTTCGACCGGGCCCGCGCGCTGGAGAACCAGATCGTGTGGGTCTCCGCCAACCAGGCGGGCACGTTCGGGTCGCTGCGCTTCGTCGGCAGCGCCAAGGTCGTCGACCCCGGCGGTGACGTACTGGCGGACACCGGTGTCGGCGCGGGCCTGGCGGTCGCCGAACTCGACGTCGCCCAGGCCCTGGAGACCGCCCGCCGCGCCATGGGTCACCTGCGCGACCGGCGCCCGGAAACCTACACATACGCGGGAGCGGTCAGCGCATGAGCACGATCCGGATCGCGGCCGCCGCCGCCCACTTCGGCCGGGACCTGGAGTTCGACCTGGCCCGCATCGCCAAACTCATCGACGACGCCCGCAGGTCGGGCGCCGGGCTGCTCGTGCTCCCCGACGCCGCCCTGGGCGGCTATCTCGCCGATCTGCGCCACCCCGACCCGGAGGCGCTTCCCCCGGCCCTCAAGCCCGACGACCCGCTGATCCTCCACGTCGCCCGCCTGGCCGCCGAGATGGTGATCTGCGTCGGCTACTGCGAGGACGGCGGCGACGAACACTACAACGCGGCCGTCTGCGTCAGCGGCGACGGAATCCTCGGCCGCCACCGCAAGGTCCACCTCCCCGCCGGGGAAACCGCCGCCTACACACCCGGCGACCGTTTCGACGCCTTCGACACCCCCGTCGGCCGCCTCGGCATGCTCATCGACTACGACAAGACCTTCCCCGAGTCCGCCCGCTCCCTCGTCCTGGACGGCGCCGAGATCCTCGCGTGCCTCTCGGCCTGGCCCACCAGCATCACCAACCGCGCCCCGCGCATGGCCCAGGACCGCCAGGCCAAGCTGTTCGACCTGTACGACCAGGCACGCGCCGCCGAGAACCAGGTCGTCCTCGCCTCCTCCAACCAGACCGGCGCCATGGGCGGCATGCGCTTCCTCGGACAGTCCAAGGTCGTCGGCCCCGGCGGCGACATCCTCGCCCGCACCTGGGCCAAGGCCGGCCTCGCCGTCGCGGAAGTGGACGTGTCCGAGGAGATCGACCGCGCGCGCCGCGTCCTGCGCCACCTCGACGAGCGCCGCCCGGCGGCCTACCGGGAGAACCCCTCGTGAAGATCGCCCTGCTGAGCTACTCCACCAAGCCCCGTGGTGGCGTCGTCCACACCCTCGCCCTCGCCGAGGCGCTCGCCGCCGCCGGGCAGGACGTCACGGTCTGGTCGCTGGGTCGGGGCGGCGACGGCGGCTTCTTCCGCGCGGTCGACCCGGGTGTGCGCGTACGGATCGTGCCCTTCCCCGACGGACCGGCGGCGGAGACCGTCGGGGAACGCATCCTGCGCTCCATCGCCACCCTCCGCGACGCCTTCGATCCCGCCCCGTACGACGTCGTCCACGCACAGGACTGCATCAGCGCCAACGCGGCCGGCCGCTGCGTCCGCACCGTCCACCACCTCGACCACTTCACCACGCCCGAGCTGGCCTCCTGCCACGAGCGGGCCATCGTCGAGCCGTACGCCCACATCTGCGTCTCACGCTCGGTCGCCGGTGAACTCGCGCAGGGCTGGGGCCTGAAGGCGGAGGTCATACCCAACGGCGTGGCGTACGACCGCTTCGCCGTCACCGACCCGGCGGCCCGCACTGCCTGGCGGACCCGCCTCGGCCGGTACGTCCTCACCGTCGGCGGCATCGAACCCCGCAAGGGTTCCCTTGACCTCCTGGAGGCGTACGCGCTCCTGCGTGCCGACCACCCGGACGTGCAGCTGGTGGTCGCGGGTGGCGAGACCCTCTTCGACTACCGGGACTACCGCGCCCGCTGGGAGGACCGCGCGGCCGAACTCGCCGTCGAGCCGGTCGTCCTGGGCCAGGTCCCCGAGGAGGATCTCCCGCCGCTCGTCGCCGCCGCGGACGCCTTCGCGTTCCCGTCCGTCAAGGAAGGGTTCGGCCTGGCCGCGATGGAGGCCCTCGCCGCCGGGGTCCCCCTGGTCGTCCGCGACCTGCCCGTCCTGCGCGAGGTCTTCGGCCCTGCGGCCCGCTTCGCCGCCACGCCCCGGGACCTGGCCGACGAACTCGGCGCGGCGCTCGCGAACGGCGACCCCGTACGCCGCGCAAGGGGCCGGGAGCTGGCCGCCGGCCACACCTGGGACGCCGCGGCCCGGCGCCACCTGGACTTCTACCGCACGCTGGCCCTCTCCGCGGACAGTGGCGCCTTCGGCGTCGGCCGCTCCAGGACTCGGTGGAAGGACGGGTTGGCCCTTGAAGTGGTCTCCCACTCCTCGGAGAGCGGGTCGGCGTGGTGGAAGCCGGGCGGGTCCGGTCAGTCGCCGGTCGTCCTGCCGATCAGCGAACCGTAGGCCAGTTGCAGCGCGTCCGCCCCGGCGAGGGCGGCGAGGGCGCCCATGGCGGTGCGGGTCGCGCGCGGCCACAGCAGCTGGCCGGCCGTGAGGGTGGAGGCCACCCAGACGCTCATGCAGAACGGGCAGGTCGCCAGTTCGCCGGCGGTGTGCCGGCCGCCCTCGGGCTGGGCCTCCTCATGCAGTTCGGCGGGGCCCTGCGGGGCGACGTACCGGGTGAAGGGGGCGCGCAGCGGGCTGGTGACCGAGCCCTTGGTCAGCAGGCGGCTGAGCCGGAACGTGGCGATCGCGGTCAGGGCCACGTCCCACGGCTCGGGACGGTCCGGCAGCGGCCGGCCGCGCAGCCGTACGGCGGTGGCCCAGGCCGCCGTGTAGCCGGCGAACCCGGCCATGGCCGCGAGGTAGCCGCCCAGCGGGCGGTCGTGCCCCGCCGCGTACTCGGTGCGGGTACGCCGCAGCATTCCGTGCAGACGTCCTGTCAGGCGACTGTCAGCTGCCGTGTCCATGGGCTCCCTCTCCATGCCTCGTTCGTGGGGTCCTGGGGAGTTGTCTCCCCCGCCGTGCGGCGACGGGTCGGAGTCGTGCCCGTGCGCCTCAGTCCCGGCCCGTGTCGTCGGTGACGTCTCCGGCGTCGGTCGTGTTCGCGCGCTCGGACGGGTCGAGCGTGCCGTCGCGGTCCGGGGTGAGCCCGGGGCTGCCGCCGGGCCGACCACCCCCGGTGCTGCCGTGTCCGCCGGGGACGTCGGGCGTGAGGTCGGCGTCGGCCTCCTCCCGCGAGATGCGGCGGGTGGCGCGGACGTTCACGCGGCGCTCCGGGTACGGGTACGGGTGGCCGAACGGCTGGGACCGCGCGCGTTCCTCCTCCTCCGCGAGGGCCTTCCGTGCGGCCCGGCCGGAGTCGTCGTTCTCGTGGTTCCGCGTCATGGCCGTTCCCTGTCCATGGGCCGGCGGGTCACTTCTCCTCGAAGTCCTCGGGGCTCACGCCCGCCTCTTCGAGGGCTTCCCTGACCGTGCGTCCGGTGGCCCCGGCACCCGGGGTGCCGGTTCCCGAGGCGTTCTTCTTCGTGAGGACCTCGTCGGTCGTGTCGGTCTTCGGACGGTTCTCTTCGGGAGTGGTCATCACGACCCCTTGTCGCATCGCGTCGGGCCGGCACGTCCTGCGGCTGCCTGGTCGGCGGGCAGCCCGGACGGGCGGCGGGACAGACCGACTAACCTCAGCGATGCCTGCTAAACACCTGCTCCCACCGGGACCGGGCGGTTTCGTTCCGCCCCGCGACGGCACGCTGCCGCCATGAGGACGGAGCACCCGGACCCGCCGACGGCCCGTGGTCGCACGGGGTGTCCGTCGGTCACTGCCCACCCCGGAGAGGGAGACCGCCGTGGCCGGTCTCAGCCCGATCGGCTCCTCCTCGGCCACGGCTCACCGCCCCCGGCGGGCAGCCTTGGCCGTGTGTCACCCGATGGATGCGTTCCGCAGCATGCGCAGGACCGCTCGTTCGGCCGGGCCGTGGGTGGCGGGAGTGCCGGGGGTGGCCTCGTCGCCCAGGTCGGGCAGGGCGGCGGCGACCGTGACGCCCTCCTCGTAGAGCTCGATCACCCGAGGGTTGATGTAGGAGGCGCGGCAGACCGCCGGTGTGTTGCCGAGGTAGCCGGCGACCTCGCGCGCGGCGCGGGCGATGGCGCGGCGCCGGGCGGGCTCGCTGCGGGCGACGGGTTGGGAGACGGCCAGGGCGACGGCGGCCATGACGGTGGCGTGCCAGGTACGGAAGTCCTTGGCACTGATCTCGCACCCCGCGAGTTCCTTGAGGTAGGTGTTGACGTCGTCGCCGGTCACGGGGTGCCAGGAGCCCCGTTCCCAGTAGGCCAGGAGCCGGTCGTCGCCGCCCCGGCGCCGCAGCATCGCGGTGAGGGAGCGGCAGGCGGCGGGGTCCACGACCGTCCGGACGATCTCCTTGCCGTGTTTGCCCGTGTAGCTGAACAGCACCGCGCCCGTCTGGCAGCGGGAGTGCTCGCGCAGCAGCGTGGTGAGGCCGTAGCTTTTGTTCGCCTCGGTGTAGCGGTCGCTGCCCACGCGGAAGAAGCCGAGGTCGAGCAGGCGTACGGCCGTGGCCAGGACCCGCTGCCGGGTCAGTCCCCGGTCGCCCAGGTGTCCCTCGACGGCCTCGCGCACGGCGGGCAGGGCCTCGGCGACGTCGAGCACGTGCTCGTGCTTGGCCTGCTCCTGTTCGGCACGGAACCGCTGGTGGTACAGGTACTGGCGGCGGCCGGCCTCGTCCGTGCCGACGGCCTGCAGATGCCCGTTGGCCTTGGTGCAGATCCACACGTCGCGCCAGGCGGGCGGGACGACCAGGGCCCGGATCCGCTTGAGCTCCGCGCGGTCGCGCAGCGGCGCCCCCCGGGTGTCCAGGTAGCGGAAGCCTCGTCCGTGGCGCAGGCGGCGGTACCCGGGGTCGGTGGGACGGCTGTGGAAGAGACGCATCCCCACCTCCGGAACGGGTCCGCCGCGTCGCAGGGCGGGCGGAAGGCAGCTGTGTGGTGTCGGGGTACCCCTCCGCGCCCCGCGCACGCCCGGCGTGCCCGCTCCAGGAGTGTGCGCTCGGTCCTCGGCCGCGGTGGCGGAGCCGGGCGGGCCGGCGGACTTGGACTCGGGTGAGCCGTGCTGCCGCGGACGGATGGCGCGGACGGCCGGGGAGGCGACGGCCGGCAGTTCGGACCGCCGACGAGACACGGGCTCCCCGAGGACCGCGAGCGGCGCGGGCGGCCCATGCCTTCGGGGACGGTGATTGTCCGTGCGCCGGCGAGGGCACCCGGGCGCCGTGACGGAACGGCCACGGATCCTGCTGACGGGATGGTTCTCCTTCCTGCACGGGGAGGCGACCGCCGGGGACGTGCTGGCCCTGGAGCGGGTGCAGGAGGCGCTGCGGGGCGCGGGGCTCGATCACGAGATCGCCTGGAGCCCCGGCTTCCGCCCGGGGGGGCCGTCCCTGGCCGAGGTCCGCCCCGAGGACTACTCGCATCTGGTGTTCGTGTGCGGTCCCCTGCACGGCCCGCAGCTGGAGGAACTGCACGGGCGCTTCGCGCACTGTGTGCGGATCGCCGTGGGCACGTCCGTCGTCGACGCCGCGAGCCCGGCCGTCACCGGGTTCCACCGGGTGGTGGCGCGGGACGCTCCCCGTACGGAACCGAGGCCGGACCTGTCGGCGGGCGCACCCGCCCTTCCCGCCCGGCCGGTCGTCGGGGTCGTCCTCACCCGCGGACAGCGGGAGTACGGGGCACGCCGGCGGCATGCGCGGGTCGCCGAGGAGGTGACCCGGTGGCTGGTCGGCCGGGACTGCGCGCGTCTGGAGCTGGAGACCCGGCTGGACGTGCACGACTGGCGGCTGTGCGCGACACCCGCCCAGCTGGAGGCGGTGCTCTCACGGCTCGACCTGGTGGTGACCGACCGGCTGCACGGCATGGTGCTCGCGCTGCGGGCAGGGGTTCCGGCACTCGCCGTCGACCCGGTGAAGGGCGGCGCCAAGGTGACCGCGCAGGCCCGTGCCTGCGGCTGGCCCGCACTGGTGTCCGCGGAACACCTCGACGCGTCCGTGCTGGACCACTGGTGGACGTGGTGCACGACCTCCGGCCGCGGGATCGCCCGGGAGATCGCGGAGGGGTTCCGCGGGGGGACGGGCCGGGACGGGGCGCGGGAGTTGCTGAGGGTGCTGGGGGCGGGCGCCGGGCAGTGAGGCGGGGCCCGCCCGCCCGGCAGATCGCCCCGGGGCTTCCTCCGGGTGCCGGCCGGGACGGTGCGCGGGAGTTGCCGGGGGTGGGTGGGCGCCGGGCAGTGAGGTGCGGCTCAGCCCACGTACCGGCGGGCCGTCGAGTGGCGTTGGGAGGTCTCCAGGAGCCGTAGCCGGGACTCCACGTCCGGTGGGAGGACCCGTCGTTCGCGCAGGACCCAGGGCAGCGCGGCCGCCGCCTCCGTGAAGGCGCGCAGGGACGCCCTGTCCCGGGGGACCGTGCGGGCCAGGTGCAGGGTGCGGCTCAGGGCGCGCCCCGCCGGGCGGCGGAGCCACGTGAACCACAGCGTGTTGCGGATGCCGTGGGCGCGGCGGAGGGTGGGGTCCCGGACGACCGACGCGTGGTGATGGATCGTCAGGTGGTCGGCGTAGATCAGCCACCAGCCGTCGGTGGCGAGGTCGGCGGCGAGCAGTTCCTCCTCGCCGCCGAGCCACAGCCGGGGGTGGAATCCGCCGGCGGCCCGGAAGGCGTCGGCGCGCAGCACGGTCGCGGCGGCGAGGAAGGAGCCGAGGGCCGGTCCGGGCAGCCACGCGGGCCCGGTCAGGGGCGAGCCGCGCAGCTCGGCGACGATCGGGTCCTCCGTGCCGTCGGGTTCGACGACGATGCGGGCGGTGACGGTGCCGAGCCCGGCGTGCCGGTCGAGCAGGTCGGCGGCCCCGGTCAGGGAGCCGGGCGCCCACCAGGAGTCGTCGTCGCAGAAGGCCACGTACGGCGTGCGCACATGCCGCATGGCGAGGTTGCGGCCGACGGCGCCCAGGTTGCGGCCGGGGCGCAGCAGGAGCGCTTCGGGGTGGTACCGGGTGACGGCGTCGGCGGTGCCGTCGGTGGAGCCGTTGTCGGTGACGATCACCCGGGGCCGCTCGGGCAGCTCCGCCAGCCGGTCGAGGGTGCGCAGCAGTTCCGGGCGGCGGTCGCGGGTGATGACGACGACGGTCGTGCGGGGGTCGGTCATACCGGTGCTCCGATGGCGTCGGCCGCGGTGTCCAGGGTGCGGGCGGCCCGTTCGACGGGCGGGGGCAGCGGCCTGCGCGCGCGCAGTGCGGCGGGCAGGCGGGCGAGGGCGCCGCGCAGGGCCTGGCGGGCGTGGTCGTCGTGGCGGGCCTCACCGGCCAGGTCGCGGGTGAGGGCGAGCGCGTACGGCAGCGGGCGGCGCAGCCACGCGGTGAGCAGGGCGTTGCGCAGGAGGGTGACCGAGCGGCCGGTGCGGGGCGACGGCGCCGGGTGGTGGTGGGCGACGACGTCGGCGCAGTGGGTGACGCCCCAGCCGCGGGCGGCGAGATCGTAGGCGAGCAGGGTCTCCTCGCCGCCGAAGAACAGCACGGGATGGAAGCCGCCGGCGTCCAGGTAGGCGCTGCGGCGGACGACGCTGGCGCAGGCGAGGAAGCCGAGGACCTGGGTGCCGGGGAGGTCGGTCGCCGGGCCGAGCGGTGACCCGGCCAGCACGTCGTTCAGCGGATCGGGTTCCGCCGCCGGTCCGACCAGCGTCCGTGCGGAGAGCAGGCCGAGCCGTGGGTGCGCGTCGAACAGTCCGGTGGCCCGGCTCAGTGCGCCCGGCGCCCACCACGAGTCGTCGTCGCTGAACGCCACGTACGGCGTGTCCAGGGCGCGGACGCCGGTCGTACGGGCGAGGGCTCCGCGGTTGGCCGGCAGCCGCACCACGCGGACCTGCGGGAAGTCGCGGGCGAGCAGGCCGGGGGTGCCGTCGGTGGAGGTGTTGTCCACGACGACGACGGGTGGCCGCTCGGGCAGGCGCAGGAGGTGCCGGAGGGTGAGGGTCAGCGAGGGCGCGCGGTTGCGGGTGGCGATGACGACGCCGACGGCCCCGGGGGTCACCGGCCGGCGGCTTTCGGATCGCGTGCGGAGCGGACCGCCGGGCGGGCGCGGCCGCGGAGCGGGCTGTGACGGGACGACCACCGCATAGGTCCTCCTCACGGATCACCGTTCCCCGGCCGAGTGCCCGGCGGGCGACGGTGGACACGCGAAGGGGCGAGCCGAAGGAGGCGGTGCGCGGTGGCCGTCACGTCCCGCGGACGACGGCGACCGGGCAGTGGGCGTGATGGATCATGGCCTGGCTGACCGAGCCGAGCAGGAGTCCGCTGAAGCCGCCGCGCCCCCGCGCGCCGACCACCAGGAGCCGCGCGGAGCGGCTCGCCTCGATCAGGGTCTCCCGTGTCGGGCCCCGCACCGCCTTCGTGGCGACCGACACGTCGGGGAAGCGCTCCCGGTGCCCGGCGAACGCCTCGGATACCAGCCGCTCCTCGTCCTGCGCCAGTACGCCGGGCGCGGCGGCGTACGGCGCCTCCCGCGGGTCGGGGAGCGGTGCGTTCCACGTGGTCCAGGCGTGCAGCCCGACGAGCGGCGCACCGCGCAGGCCGGCCTCGGTGAAGGCGAAGTCCGTCGCCGCCTCGGCGGCGGGCGAGCCGTCGACGCCGAGGACGACCGGGCCGTCGGTCCGGGGCCGCTCGCGGACGACCATGACCGGGCACCGGCCGTGGGCCGCGAGGTGCACGGCCGTCGAGCCCACCAGCAGGCCCCTGAAGCCGCCCATCCCCCGGGACCCTACGACCACCAGCTCCGCGGTCCGCGACTCGGCCTGCAGGGTCGCCAGCGGCTCCCCGCTGACGACGGCGTCGCCGACGTCGAGCCCCGGGGCGGCCGTCCGCGCCCGTCCGACCGCCTCCGCCACCAGCCGGTCCACCTCCTGGCGCAGCCCGCCGTCCTGCGGACCCAGCGGGGAGGGGCCCAGCGGCACGTGCATGGCCGGCCAGACGAACGCGTGGACGACGCGCAGCGCGGCCCCGCGCAGACGTGCCTCCGTCGCGGCTGCCTCCACGGCGGCCAGACTCGACGCCGACCCGTCCACGCCCACGACCACCTGACCGCTCACGATGACTCCCTCGCCGTCGTCGCCCCGCTCCGTCAAGTCTTCACCGGGCGGGCCGCCCCCGGCATCCGGTGCCCGTGTCCATGGGCGAGCGGGCCGGCGCGTTGCGCCATGGGGCCGATCGGCCTCACCCCGAGGACGTCCAGCGCCTGCCGTCCCCCCGCCGTCCGGCCGAGGCTGAAGGGGTACCGCACACCGGCCGGCGCCGCCCACGGGTGATCCGGGAACGCGTGGCCGGAAGGGAGAGCAGGGAAAAAATGGTCCGTCACGTGTACGCGTTCACCGAGGGCAGCCGGGACATGGCCGCCCTGCTCGGCGGGAAGGGCGCCAACCTCGCCGAGATGACCCGGATGGGGCTGCCGGTGCCGCCAGGGTTCACCGTCACCACCGAGGCCTGCCGTGCCTTCCTCGCCACCGGGGCCGAGCCGGACGGTCTGTCCCGCGAGATCTCCGACCACCTGACCGCGCTGGAGGAGGCCGCCGGGCGGCGCCTCGGGCAGCCCGACGACCCACTGCTGCTGTCCGTCCGCTCGGGGGCGCGGTTCTCCATGCCCGGCATGATGGAGACGATCCTCGACGTCGGCCTCAACGACGCGTCCGTCGAGGGCCTCGCCAAGTCCTCCGGGAACGAGCGCTTCGCCTGGGACTCCTACCGCCGACTCGTGCAGATGTTCGGCAGCACGGTCATGGGGGTCGACGGCGCCCTGTTCGAGGACGCCATGACCCGCCTCAAGCAGGCCCGGGGCGCGGCGGACGACCTCGGCCTGGACGCGGGCGACCTCGCCGAGCTGGTCGAGGCCTACAAGGAGCTGATCCACCGGCACACCGGCGACCAGTTTCCGCAGCTCCCGGCGGAACAGCTGCGCCGGGCGGTCCTCGCCGTCTTCTCGTCGTGGAACGTCGAGCGCGCCCGCCTCTACCGGCGCCGCGAGCACATCCCGGACGACCTGGGCACCGCGGTCACCGTGCAGACGATGGTCTTCGGCAATCTGGGCTCCGACTCGGGCAGCGGCGTCGCCTTCACCCGCGACCCGGCCACCGGCCGGCCCGGCCTGTACGGCGACTACCTGCCGAACGCGCAGGGCGAGGACGTCGTCGCCGGCATCCGCAACACCGTCCCGCTGGCCGACCTGGAGCGCCTCGACCCGACGTCGTACGCCCGACTGCGGGAGCACATGCGGGCGTTGGAGGAGCACTACCGGGATCTGTGCGACATCGAGTTCACCATCGAGCGCGGCCGGCTGTGGATGCTGCAGACACGGGTCGGCAAGCGCACCGCCGAGGCCGCGTTCACCATCGCCGCCGAGCTCGTCGACGAGGGGCTCATCACCGAGGACGAGGCGCTGCGGCGCGTCGGCGGCGAGGGGCTGGCCCGGCTGATGTTCCCCCGGTTCGACACCTCGGGGGTCGGCGAGGTGCTGGCACGGGGCATCCCTGCCTCGCCGGGGGCCGCGGTCGGAGCCGCCGTGTTCGACTCCGCCGAGGCGGTCCGCCGTGCCGCCGCCGGGGAGAAGGTCGTCCTGGTGAGGCAGGAGACGACGCCCGACGATCTGCCCGGGATGGTGGCCGCGCAGGCCGTGCTCACCAGCCGGGGCGGCAAGACCAGCCACGCCGCCGTGGTCGCCCGGGGCATGGGCAAGGTGTGCGTGTGCGGGGCGGAGGAGATCGACGTCGACCCGCGCGGCCGCCGTTTCACCGTGGGCGGCACGGTCGTCGAGGAGGGCACGGTCCTGTCCGTGGACGGCTCGGCGGGATCGGTGTACGCCGGTGCCGCGCCGCTGGTCGACTCCGCCGTCATGCGCTACTTCGAGACCGGGGACCGGTCGGGGCCCTCGGCGGAGCTGGTCGACGCCGTGGCCCGCGTCATGGAACAGGCCGACGGGGCACGCCGGCTGGGCGTGCGCGCCAACGCCGACACCCCCGAGGACGCGGCGCGCGCCCGCCGTTTCGGCGCCGAGGGCATCGGGCTGTGCCGCACCGAGCACATGTTCCTCGGCGACCGGCGGCCTTTGGTGGAGGCGATGATCCTGGCCCGTACGGACGCCGAACGCGCGCGTGCCCTCGCGGAGCTGCTGCCGCTGCAACGCAAGGACTTCACCGGCATTCTGGAGGCGATGGACGGCCTGCCCGTCACGATCCGGCTGCTCGATCCGCCGCTGCACGAGTTCCTGCCCGACCGCACCGAACTCGCCGTCCGCCTCGCCGCCGCGCAGGCCCGGGGCGTCTCACCCAGCGCCCACGACACCGAACTGCTGGACGCCGTCAACCGGATGCACGAGGAGAACCCGATGCTCGGCCTGCGCGGGGTGCGGCTCGGGCTGGTCGCGCCGGGACTCGTGGCCGTGCAGGTGCGGGCCGTCGCCGAGGCGGTCGCCGACCGCAGGCGGGCCGGTGGTGATCCGCGCGCGGAGATCATGGTGCCGCTGATCGACACCGTCGAGGAACTGCGGCTCGTGGGCGAGGAGGTGCGGCAGGTCCTCGCCGAGGTGTCCGAGGAGTCCGGGCTCGTCGTGGACTGCCCCGTCGGCACGATGATCGAGCTGCCCCGCGCCGCGCTGACGGCGGGCCGGATCGCCGGGGAGGCGCAGTTCTTCTCCTTCGGCACGAACGATCTCACCCAGACCACCTGGGGGTTCTCGCGGGACGACGTCGAGGCGGCCTTCTTCTCGGCCTACCTGGACAAGGGCGTCTTCAAGGTCTCCCCGTTCGAGACGATCGACCGCGAAGGGGTGGGCCGGCTGGTCGAGATCGCGGTCGCCGAGGGCCGCGCCGCCCGGCCCGGCCTGAAGATCGGGGTCTGCGGCGAGCACGGCGGGGACCCGGAGTCGGTGCACTTCTTCCACGCGGCCGGCCTCGACTACGTCTCCTGCTCCCCGTTCCGTGTGCCCGTCGCCCGGCTGGAGGCGGGACGGGCGGCCCTGACGGGGACGGACGGCGGTGAGAGCCGGTGACGGGAGGCGGGTGGCGCGGGCCGAACGGCCCCGGGCGCGAAGGGAGTCGGCATGACGACCCGCACGGTCGGTGAGGTGATGACCGCACGACATCCGCCGCGAGGTGACCGGCGACATCCTGCCGCGCGCGCCGCCCTCGCCGGGGACTCAGCGCGTGACCGTGCCGGTCCGGGACGGTGTGGTCACGCTGACGGGACGGCTCGAAGAACGTGACGCCGTCTTCCTCGCCGTCCAGTTGGCGTGGCGCGCTGACAGCGTGCTCGGTGTGGTCGGTGTGGTGAACGACCTGACGGCGGATTCCGGGACCGGCGTCAGTCCTGGGCGCTGCCGAGTCCCGTGAGGGCGCCGACCGGGTCCAGGTCGGGGGTGCCCCTGGGCCACCAGTCGTCCCGGCCCGGCTCGGACTCGTACGGGTACCAGAGCCCGTCCCGGCCCAGGCGCACCTGGACATGACCGCGCGGGTGGGTGAGGCGGTTGCGCCAGGGCCGGAAGGCCGGGAGGTCGGCGGCCAGGAGCAGCGGGCGGGCCCGGTCGAAGCGCCCCGCCGGAGGATCCCAGGGCTCCTCGAGGACGGCGAGGCCCTCCAGGCCGCCCTGCCGCCAGGCGGCGACGGCCCGGGCGAGGTCGGCCGTCGTACGGCCGGCGGCCGACGCGAGGGAGGCGTACAGGGCACGGCTGCCGGCGGTGAGGCCGGAACCGGGGCGCGCGGCGGCGAGCCGGACCGCGTCCTGCCAGAGCGTCAGACCGCCGACCGGGTCCCGGCCGGTCCCCAGGAGGGCGTGCGCCCGGGCCGCCGCGTCGGTGGCCAGCTGGTCCAGCGCGAACGGGTCCGGGCCGCCCGGCGCCGCCGGATAGACCGGGGGCTGCTCGGGGTGCGGCGGCGCCGGCAGGGGGGGCGGCAGCGGCGGGAGCCGGCGCTCGGCGGCCAGCGCCTCGGCGGCGCGTACGCCCGCCAGGGGCGCCGGCTGCCGTTCCTGCGCGGCACGGGCCGCTCGCGCCGCGTTGCGCCGGGACAGCGCGTCGAGCAGTTCCCGCTCGCCGCGGCCGCGCAGCAGGAACAGGACGAACGGGTCGGCGTCCAGCAGCCGTGCCGTCTGGTAGCAGAGGGCCGCCGCGTGCTTGCAGGGATGCCCCCGGTCGGGACAGCTGCACCGGGGGTCGAGGTCGCCCGGGCCGGGCAGCAGCGGCACGTCGCCCTCGGCGAGGGACTGCGGCATCTCCTTGTCCAGCAGCGCGGCGATGTGCCCCGGGTGTTCCGTCACGGCGTCCAGGAACCGCGCCCACTCGGCGTCGCCCAGCGTCCGCAGCCGCACCTGCACGCGGTACGGCCGGGGCCGGCTGCCGCGCACGTACGCCAGCACCAGTCCCGGTGTCACCGTGATGGCGTCGACGTGTCCTTCCTGCGCGTAACCACGGCCACGGGCGACGCGCTTGACGTCCAGGGCGCCCTCCTCCAGGGCGGTCACCCAGGCGTTGCCCCACCAGGTCTCGGCGAACCCGGCGTCGTCCGACGGCCGCGGGGCGAAGGCCGGGTAGGTACGCCGCAGTTCGCCGTCCCGGCCGGGAGCGGCCATGGAACGGGGCACCTGGGGGGTGGCCGCGGGAGCGGGGCCCGGCGCAGGGGGGTCCTGGCCCGGCGCGGGGGTCCCGGACGGCTCCACCGGCGTCGCGTCGCCGACAGCCCGGATCGTCTCGTCGGTGCGGTCCGCCGAGGCCGGGGCGGACCCGGGGTCGTGGGGGTCGTCGGCGTCATGGGCGTCGTCGGCGTCTTCCCAGGACGGCATCCGGAAGGCGCCGGCCACCAGGCGCCTCACGTCGCCCGCACGCCGGGCGGCGGTGTCCCGGGCCTCGCCCCCGGCCACCCGCTCCCCCGCCGGGCCGTGGGAGGCGGCGCGCCGGGGCCGGTGTGCGGCCCGCTCCTCGCGCTCGGCCTCCGCCGCGGCCCGCTGCCTGTCCTCCCGGGCGGCGCGCAGCGCCTCCCGGGCCCCCTCGGCCGCGCGCCGCGCGGGGCTGGGATCGGCACCCTCACCGGAGTCGGCTGGAGCCTCCGTACGCGTGTCCGGCGCCGGTGACGCCGCACGCCTCAGCGCCGCGCGGGCGGCGTCACCGGGACGTGCCTCCGCAGACGGGCGCCCCTCGGAGGCCGGTGTGCCGTCCCCGTCGGCGTCCCGCTCCGCCTCGCGCCTCTCCCGGGCGGCCCGCAACGCCTGCCGGGCGGCGTCGGCCGGGCTCTGCGCCCGCTCGCCCTCCCCCGTCATGAGTCCCTCCTCAGGGACACCAGGTCGGTCAGCTCACGGTCGGTCAGTTCCGTGAGGGCCGATTCGCCGGTGCCGAGGATCGCGTCGGCCAGGGCCCGCTTGGAGGCCAGCATGTCCGCGATGCGGTCCTCGACGGTGCCCTCGGTGATGAGCCGGTGGACCTGGACGGGCTGGGTCTGGCCGATGCGGTAGGCCCGGTCGGTGGCCTGCTCCTCGACGGCCGGATTCCACCAGCGGTCGAAGTGGACGACATGGCCCGCGCGGGTCAGGTTCAGCCCGGTGCCCGCCGCCTTCAGGGAGAGCACGAGGACCGGGGTGGCACCGCTCTGGAACCGGTCCACCATGCGTTCCCGGTCCGGGATCGGGGTGCCGCCGTGGAGCATCTCCACCGGGACCGCCCGGGCGGCGAGGTGGGAGGTGATCAGGCGGCCCATCCCGACGTACTGCGTGAAGACGAGCGCCGAGCCGTCCTCGGCGAGCACGGTGTCGAGGAGTTCGTCCAGGAGGGTCAGCTTGCCGGAGCGGACGGCGAGGCGCTCGGCGGCGGACGAGTCCTCCTTCAGGTACAGGGCGGGGTGGTCGCAGATCTGCTTCAGGGACGTCAGCAGCTTCAGCACCAGGCCCCGGCGGGCCATGCCCTCGGCCGTCTCGATGGCGATCAGCGACTCGCGGACCACCGCCTCGTAGAGCGCGGCCTGTTCGCGGGTGAGCGGCACCGGATGGTCCGTCTCCGTCTTGGGCGGCAGCTCCGGGACGATCCCGGGGTCGGACTTCCTGCGGCGCAGGAGGAACGGCCGGACCAGGCGGGCCAGCCGCTCGACCGCCTCGTCGTCCTCGCCGTTCTCCACGGCCCGCGCGTGGCGGGCGCGGAAGGACTTCAGGGGGCCGAGCAGGCCCGGGGTCGTCCAGTCGAGGAGGGCCCACAGCTCGGAGAGGTTGTTCTCGACGGGGGTGCCGGTCAGGGCCACGCGTGCCGGGGTCGGGATGGTACGCAGGGCCTTCGCCGTCGCCGAGTAGGGGTTCTTGACGTGCTGGGCCTCGTCGGCGACGACCATGCCCCAGGTGGCCGCCGCGAGCGTGGGCGCGGCCGAGCGCATGGTGCCGTACGTGGTGAGGACGAAACCGCCGTCGAGGCCGTCCAGGGTGCGGTCGGGGCCGTGGAAGCGGCGGACGGGGACGCCGGGCGCGAACCGGGTGATCTCCCGCTGCCAGTTGCCGAGCAGGGAGGCCGGGCACACGACCAGGGTGGGGGCCGGGCGGGCGCGCCGGAGGTGCAGGGCGATGACGGTGATCGTCTTGCCGAGTCCCATGTCGTCGGCGAGGCAGCCGCCGAGCCCGAGCGAGGTCATGAGGTCCAGCCAGGCCAGGCCCCGCAGTTGGTAGTCGCGCAGGGTCGCCCGCAGCCCCGCCGGGGGCTCGGCGGGGCGGACGCCGGCGGTGAGCCGGTCACGCAGGGCGGCGAGCGCGCCGACCGGCACCGCCTCGACGGTCTCGCCGTCGACCTCGGCGCTGCCGGTGAGCGCGACGGACAGCGCGTCGACGGGGTCCAGCAGGCCGAGTTCGCGTTTGCGGGCCTTGCGGACCAGGGCCGGGTCGACCAGCACCCACTGGTCCCGGAGCCGGACGACGGGGCGGTGGGCCTCGGCGAGCGCGTCCATCTCGGCCTCGGTCAGCGGGTCGCCGCCGATGGCCAGCTGCCAGCGGAACTGGAGCAGTTCCTCGCTCTCGACGAAGCCGGTGCCGTCGGTGGCCGAGCCGGGGGCGGGCCGGACGACCGCGGCGGCGCTGAGGTCCTGTGCCAGGTCCCGGGGCCAGTGGACCGCGACGCCCGCGGCGGCGAGCCGGGTCGCCGCGACGCCGAGCAGGTCGCCCAGCTCCTCGTCGGACAGGGCGAGGACGTCGGGCACGTCCTGCTCGGAGAGGCGGTCGAGCGGCGGCCACACCCGGGCGGCGCGCCGGACCGCGAGCGCGGCGTCCACCCGCGCGCGGGGCCCGAAGGCGGTGTCCGCCTCGCCGGACCACAGGGCGGCGGCGTCGGCCACGAGGGTGGGGTCGGCGAGGCTGTGCACCTGGACGATGGCGGCGCCCGCGTTGCGCGAGCCGCCCGCGTCCTCGTCGAAGAGGGTGTGGGCGGACAGGTCCAGGCGGAGCGAGACCCGTACGCCGGCGTCCATGCCGGCGGCGACCTCGGCCGCCCACGCGTGGGCGGTGGGCAGCGGCTGGGCCTCGCGCGCGGCGAAGGGGCGGCCGGCGGCGTAGGGGGCGGCGGGGGTGCGGGGCAGGCTGTCGGCGACGGCGTCCAGGAAGGACCGCAGGAGCGCCTCGGGCTCGGGCAGCCGCAGCGGGCCCGGGCCGGGCAGCGGGACGGCGTGGCCCTCGGGGGGCAGGGCGGCGGCGATCGCCCGCAGGTGGGCGATGTCGTCGGGGTCGAGGGGGCCGGCCCGCCAGGCGTCGTGGCCGGTGGGGGTCAGACCGGGCAGGAGGCGGCCGCGCGCGGTGAGCCGCAGGGCGTGCAGGGCGGCGGCGCCCCAGCAGGCGGTGGCGGGGTGGGCGGCCGGGTCGTGCCGGGCGCGCACGAGCAGCGGCAGGGCCTCGGTGAGGGGCAGGGTCAGCGAGGCGGTGGTGCGGCGGCGGACCGTCGAGCCGTGCGGCCGTACGACGGTGAGCTCGCCGTCCTGGGCGGGCAGCGGGTCGCCGTCCGGGTCCCAGAAGGCGATCCGGCCCTCGCGCGGGAGCGGTGCGGGCAGGAAGACGGCGGCGAGCCGCGGGGGGACGGTCTCGTCCGTGCTCGCGGTCGTCGCGGGTGCGCTGCTCATACGTCTCGTCACCTCCCTCCCCGACGTCGGACCGACTGTCTCCGACTCTACGGGCGGGGTCTGACAATCGGCCCCGGCCACCGGGGCGGGCGCCCTTCGGCGCGGGCTACGGGACGGTGCGGGCGACGACGTACACGAAGGGCTTCTGCGGGTCGGCGAGGTTCACCACGATGTCGTGGGTGGGTGCCGGGTTCTCCCGCTTGTCGACGACGCCGTACCAGGGGCCCTCGCCGGTGAACTTCCAGCTGGTGATCTTCTGGTCGCGGGCGCTGATCGTGATGTCGTCGCGCTTCAGGTCGTTCCGGTCGAGCCCCATGGTCCTGAGGTACCCGTCGAGGCCGCCGGGGACGGTCTCGAACTGGACGTAGAGCCGGCTGGTCTTCCAGTTGTTGGTCTCGTAGTAGGCGACCTTGTACGAGGGGACCGGGATGGTGACCTTGTAGATGTGGCGCTGGACGCGCGCGGGCCAGCCCGTGGTGAGGCCGGTCGCCGAGTACTTGGCCTCCTTGTCCTTGCCGCTGTCGCGGCTCTGGTTGGCGGAGATGACCAGGTAGCCGGCGGGGACGCCGATGAGCAGCACGATGATGAGCAGCGTGAGCGCCCGGCGGCGGTTGCGGTGGCGGCGGTCCTCGGTGGGCTGCGGCTCGTCCGGGGAGTCGACCTGACGGGGTACGGACATGGTCACGCCGACCCCTGGGACGTCTGGCGGGAGTCCGTGAAGCGTGCGTAGCGCTCGTAGCGCTCGACACGGCGCCGGTTCGCGCGGCGGAAGCGCCGGGCGACGAGGCGGGCGAGGTCGGCGGCGCCGACCATACCGGCCTCGGGGCCGAGCTGGGCCCGGGTGATACGGGCCTCGGGCCGGTAGCCGCGGCCGGTGAGGTGGCGCTTGAAGGCGTCGCGGGCGGGGCCGATGAGCAGGTCGTCCGCGGCGGAGACGCCACCGCCGATGACGAAGCAGGACGGGTCGAGGGCGGCGGCCAGGTTGGCGATGCCGACGCCGAGCCACTGGCCGATGTCCTGGAGCAGTTCGATGCACATGGCGTCGCCCTCGCGGGCGAGCTCGGTGATCACCGGGCCGGTGATGTCGGAGATCTGGCCCTTGACGTGCTCGATGATCCCGTACGCCACCGGGGAGTCGGCGGCGGCGAGCTCGCGGGCCTCGCGCACGAGCGCGTTGCCCGAGCTGTACTGCTCCCAGCAGCCGCGGTTGCCGCACGGGCAGCGGTGGCCGCCGGGCACGACCTGCATATGGCCGAACTCGCCGGCGACGCCGTACTTGCCGCGCTTGACCTGCCCGTCCTCCAGGATCGCGCCGCCGATGCCGGTGCCGAGTGTGATCATGACGAGGTGGTCCTCGCCGCGTCCGGCGCCGAAGCGCCACTCGGCCCAGGCGGCGGAGTTGGCGTCGTTGTCGACCAGGACGGGCACGGCGAGACGGCCGGCGAGGCGGTCGCGCAGGGGTTCGTTGCGCCAGGACAGGTGGGGGGCGAACAGGACGCGGTTGCGGTCGGCGTCGACCCAGCCGGCCGCACCGATGCCGACGGCGTGCACGTCGTGGCGGTCGGACAGGTCCAGGACCAGTTCGACGATCGTGTCCTCGACGACCTTCGGGCTCTTGGACTTGTCCGGGGTCTCCGTGCGGAGCTTCTCCAGGATGTTGCCGTCCGCGTCCACGACGCCCGCCATCACCTTGGTGCCGCCGATGTCGATGCCCACCGTGGGCACGCGGGGAGCCGACAGGTGCGAGCGGCGCTCTCTGGAGCCGACCGTGCGCAGCACGGGGGTCCGGCGGGAGCCGATCGGTGCGGTGAAGTCGCGGTAGGTGCTCATCAGGCCCGATTCTGCCGCACGCTCACACTGGGTGCCGAGCGGGGGAACAATGGGACGGTTGCCGCGAGTGGCCGGTTCCGGGGTGGAATGTGCCGTGGGGAGCGGGTGCCGAGAGCTCCACAGCGGTCGCCTGCTTGTCCTGACATTGCTACGTACCGGCCGGTCCGGTCAGGATCGTACGAGGAGCTGGAACTCGAACGAGTAGCGGCTCGGCCGGTAGGTGTGGGTGCCGTACTCGACCGCGCGGCCAGTGTCGTCGAACGTCACGCGCTGCATCGTGAGCAGAGGCGCGCCCTCCTTCTCGGCGAGGCGGTCGGCCTCGGCGGCGGTGGCGGCGCGGGCCCCGATGGTCTGCCGGGCGCTGTGCAGGGTGATGCCGGCGGCGCGCATCAGCCGGTACAGGCCGGTCGCCTCCAGCTGCTCGGTGTCCAGGTCCAGCAGGCCGGGCGGCAGGAAGTTGCACAGGTGGGCCATCGGCTCGCCGTGTGCCAGGCGCAGCCGTTCGATCCGGTGGACGTCGCTGCCCTCGCTGACCCCGAGTGCGGCGGCGACCTCGGCGGACGCGGGGACGACGGTGTTGACGAGGACGCTGGTCGCGGGGCGCTGGCCGGCCGACTCCAGGTCGTCGTAGAGGCTGCTGAGCTCCAGCGGGCGTTTGACCTGGCTGTGCACGACCTGGGTGCCGACCCCGCGGCGGCGCACCAGCAGCCCCTTGTCGACCAGGGACTGGATGGCCTGGCGGACGGTGGGGCGGGACAGACCGAGGCGCGCGGCGAGTTCGATCTCGTTGCCCAGCAGGCTGCCGGGGGTCAGGGCGCCGTGCTCGATGGCGGCCTCGAGCTGCTGGGAGAGCTGGAAGTACAAGGGCACCGGACTGCTCCGGTCCACACTGAGCTCGAGTTCCACGGTCGGGTCCACTTCTGGTTTCGGCACGGCCCGACTTTAGTCCCACGGCCTGTTGACGGGAAGTTGTGTAGTTCGATTGTCCGGACATTGTCATTGACAGCGTCCACACCGAACCCCCACTTTGTTTCCATGCGCATCGGGGTCATCGGTACGGGCCGCATCGGCACCATCCACGCGAACACGCTCAGTCGCCATCGTGACGTCGGATCGCTGATCCTCACGGACGCGAACCCGTCGCGGGCCCAGGAGCTGGCGCACCGGCTCGGCGAGACGGCGGCGCCCGGCATGGACGAGATCTTCCGGTGGGGCGTGGACGCGGTGGTGATCACCACGGCGACGTCCGCCCACGCCGAACTGATCGGGCGGGCGGCCCGCTCCGGACTGCCCGTGTTCTGCGAGAAGCCCATCGCGCTGGACCTGCCGGGGACGCTGCAGGCCATCGCTGAGGTGGAGACGGCAGGGACGATTCTGCAGATGGGGTTCCAGCGCCGCTTCGACGCCGGGTACGCCGGGGCCCGCGAGGCGCTGCGCTCCGGCCGGCTGGGGCGGCTGCACACGGTGCGGGCCCTCACCAGCGACCAGGCGCCGCCGCCCGCCGCGTGGCTGCCGCTGTCGGGCGGCCTCTACCGGGACACCCTGATCCACGACTTCGACATGCTGCGCTGGGTGACCGGGCGGGAGGTCGTGGACGTGTACGCGGCCGGTTCGGACGCCGGGCCCGCGATGTTCCGCGAGGCGGGCGACGTGGACACCGCCGCCGCCGTGCTGACGCTGGAGGACGGGACGCTCGCCACCGCGACGGCGACCCGGCTGAACGGTGCCGGGTACGACGTGCGCATGGAGCTGGCCGGAGAGCTGGACCAGGTCGTCGTCGGCCTGGACGACCGTACGCCGATCGCGTCCACCGAGCCGACCGGGCCGCCCGCGGCGGACAAGCCGTGGACCGGGTTCCTGGAGCGGTTCGGGCCCGCCTACGAGGCCGAGCTGAACGCCTTCGTCGAGGTCGTGCGCGGCGAGCGGGCCAACCCCTGCGACGGGCGGGAGGCCCTGCAGGCGCTGCGGATCTCCGAGGCGTGCGAGATGTCGCGGCGCGAGCGAAGACCGGTGGCGCTCGGCGAGCTGCCGGGGGGCACCACGACCGCGGCCCTCTGAGGCCCCGTAGGCGCCCTAGCGCCCCTCGCCTTTGAGGTCGTCGAGTTCCTCCAGGAGTCCCGCGTCGTACGCCAGGAGCGCGATCTGCACCCGGTTGTTGAGGTCCAGCTTGGCGAGGACGCGGGAGACGTGGGTCTTCACGGTGGCGACGCTCATGTAGAGCTCCCCGGCGATCTCGGCGTTGGACAGGCCCCGGCCCACGGCGACGGCGACCTCGCGCTCCCGGTCGTTCAGGGCGGTCAGCCGCTCGCGTGCGTGGGCGCGGCGGATGTCGGCGGCCGTACCGGCGGCGTGGTCCATCAGCCGGCGGGTCACGGTGGGCGACAGGACCGGGTCGCCGGCGGCGACCTTGCGGACCGCGTCGACGATCTCGGCGGGCGGGGTGTCCTTCAGCACGAACCCGGCGGCCCCGGCGCGCAGGGCGCGCAGCACCTGCTCGTCGGCGTGGAAGGTGGTCAGCAGCACGACCTGCGGCGGGTCCTTCCGGGCGCGCAGCCGCTCGGTCGCGGTGAGGCCGTCGACGCCCGGCATGCGGATGTCCATCAGGACGACGTCCGGCCGGGTGCGGTCGGCCAGCGGTCCGACGTCGGCGCCGTCGGCCGCCTCACCGACGATCTCGATGTCCTCGGCACCGCCCAGCATCAGGGACAGTCCGGCCCGGACCAGCGGATCGTCGTCGACGAGGAGCAGTCTGATGGCAGTCATGGGCCTCACGTAATCACGGTCGTCCGGTGCGCGGGGACGGGTCCGCCCAGGAAGGACTCCGTCCGCGCGCCCTCGGTCACGCCCACGGCAGCCACGCCCGGATGCCGAACCCCCCGTCCGCCTCGGGCCCGTGCTCGAACCGGCCGCCCGTCAGCGTCGCCCGCTCCCGCAGCCCGATGAGCCCCTGACCGGAGCCGGGCACGGGCGGCACCTCCCCCTCGGGGGCCCGGTTGCGCACCGCCACGGTCAGGCCCTGTCCCGGTGCGCCGGTGACGGTCACGGTGGCCTCGGTGCCCGGGGCGTGCTTGCGGGCGTTCGTCAGTCCCTCCTGGGCGACGCGGTAGGCGGTGCGGCCCACGGAGGCCGGTACGGCGGCCTGGTCGGTGACGCGCAGGTCGAGGGTGACCTTCATGCCTGCCTCGCGGCACTCGGCGACCAGGGCCTCCAGCGCGGCGAGGGTCGGCTGGGGCCGGCCGGAGTCGTCGGACTCGCCGGCGCGCAGGACCCCGATGATCTCGCGCAGGTCCTGCAGGGCCTCGTGGGCGCTCTCCCGGATGACGCCGGCGGCCCGCTGGATCTCCTCGCGGGGCGCGTCCGGCCGGAACTCCAGCGCTCCCGCGTGCACGCTGAGCAGGGTCAGCCGGTGTGCGAGGACGTCGTGCATCTCCCGGGCGATGGCCTCGCGGGCCAGGCGCTGCGCCTGCTCCGCGCGCAGCCGGGCCTCCGTCTCGGCGCGCCGCGCGCGGTCGCGCAGGCTCACCATGAGCTGCCGCTTGGACCGTACGAACATGCCCCAGCCGACCATCGCCCCGGTGAGCAGGACGACGGAGAAGACGGCCCAGCCGTAGGGGACGTCCGGGTCGGGGCGCAGCCAGAAGAACAGCGGGGTCAGCGCCAGCGAGGCGCCGGCGACCCAGGCGACGTACCGGAAGGGCCGGTGCACGGCCAGGGTGAACAGGGCGACGACACCCGCGCCGCCCGCGGTGTTCGACACGAAGCACACGGGGACCATGGCGACCGCGAGCCCGACCGGCCAGCGGCGCCGGAACCACACCGCGGCGCAGGCCAGGGCGCCGAGCAGCTGGTCGGCGGCGACGAGGCCGGAGGGCAGGTCCTCCTGCTCCAGCGTGTCGGCGGTGAGCAGGCCGAGCAGCACGGCCAGCAGGAAGCAGCCGAAGTCGACCACCCAGTCGCGGGCCGTGCGCCGGGGCCGGCCGGGGCGGTCGGGGTCGGGTTCGAACTCCTCGGCCAGGGCGGAGGGCAGCAGCCAGCGCCGTTCCGCGAGGAACTGCGGCGGGGACGGGTGCCGTTCGGTGGTCACGGTCGACAAATCTACGCAGAGGCGGCTTCCGGCGGACCTCTCGCGACGGCATCACCGACCAAAGTCGCGGCACCCAAGACTTTGGTGGGCGCGGGCCGCCCCGACGGCCTACTTCGGCCGCGTCTGTCGCGCCCCCCGGCCGATGGGCGCGAGATTCCCGGCGGGCGAGGCTGGGGGCATGAAGCAGTTCCTGGAGTTCCTCGGGTTCATCTGTCTCGTGCAGGGCGTCGCGGGCCTGGTCCACGAGTTCACCGACTGGCACTGGGGGCTGGTGCAGCGCGTCGGGTTCCTCGACGGCTACGAGGTCTACGCGAGCGTGACCCTGCTGGTGCTGGCGTTCGCGCTGTTCGCGGTGGCCGAGAGCCGGAAGCCCGGCTGACCGCCTCGCGCGCCGATGGCAGCGGCGTGAAAATTGCGGGGACATCCGGCGGAGAATCGCAGGGTTGACGTTGACATGCCATCTTCTACGCGCGTCATCATACGGCCATGCGATTCCCCCCACACCTCACCCGCATCGGCTCCGCGGCGGCCCTGCTGTCCGCGCTCCTCGTCGGCGGCACCGTCACCGCCTCCCCCGCGACGGCCGCCGTCGGCAGCGTCTGCCAGAGCGACCTGCCGTCGCAGGCGCACGACACCCTGGCCCTGATCGAACAGGGCGGCCCCTTCCCCTTCGCACAGGACGGCACCGTCTTCCAGAACCGGGAAGGCGTCCTGCCGCGCCGGTCGACCGGCTACTACCACGAGTACACGGTGATCACGCCGGGCTCCGACACCCGCGGCGCGCGGCGCGTCGTCACCGGCGAGGAGCCGCAGGAGGACTACTACACGGCCGACCACTACGCCACCTTCGACCTGATCGACCACGGCTGCTGAGGTCCGGCCGGCAGGCCGTACCGCACCACTGAACGCTCGCCCCGCGGACCCCCCACGGCACCACCGGCCGCGGGGCGAGACCGTTCCCTCGTCGCCCGGCTAGCCGCCCAGCTCCTGGTGACGGGCGCGCAGGCCCGCGGTGCCCTGCTCCGTCAGCGAGCCGTGCAGGCGCAGCCGCGAGATGCCGCCGTCCGGATAGATGTCCACGCGCGCGTGTGTGCCGACGGCCGGGGACGGCAGGACGAAGCGGTGGTCGGTGTCGGGCTGGAGACGGGTGCGCGGGACGATCTCCGTCCAGGTGCCGCTCTCGCCGTCCTTCACGGAGACCGACGCCCAGCCCGCGCTGTTTCCCTTCAGACAGGCGGTGTCGATCTCGACGGCCCGGATCTCGGACTGGGCCGCCAGCCGGTAGCGGATCCAGTCGTGGCCCTGGTCGCGGCGCCGGCGGGTCTCCCAGCCGTCGTCCATCGTGCGGGAGCGGCCCGGCTGGATGGTGTTGGTGGCGGGCGAGTAGAAGAGGTTCGAGGCGTCCTCGACCTGGCCGCCGTTCTCCAGGGCGACGACGTCGAAGGTGCCGAGCGCCGCCAGCCACGCGGGGTCGGGCACGACCTCGCCGTACACGCGCAGGCGCGCCGTGCCGCCGTCGGGGTGCTGGTTGAGCCGCAGGTGGGTGAAGCGCTGCTCGGCCTGGACGGCGAAGCCGTTCGCGGCGTGGCCGCCGACCGGGGTGCGCGGTACGAGCGTCGTCCACTTCACGTCGTCGCCGAGCAGGTCCTCGGGCGACGGCGAACCCGGCACGCAGGCGCCCTCGACGGACACCGCCTGCGGGTAGTTGCCGCGGAAGTGGGCCGTGTCGACCACGAGTCCGCGGATCACGCCGGGGGCGCCGAGGCGTACCAGCGCCCAGTCGTGGTCCTCGGCCGTCGGCCAGGGGTGATCGGCCGAGGCGCCGCGGCGCCGCCGGGTCTCCCAGCCGTCCATGACCTTGCCCTTGTGCCCGAAGTGCTCGGGGTCGAACTCGGCCCGCCCGGGCACCAGGAGGCTCTCGCGCTGGGCGAAGAACTCGTCGTTGGCGGCGATGACGGAGGCGCCGAGGCGCCGGTCGGCGAGATCGGCGTACCGGGTGAAGGGGAAGTCGGCGGTGCGGTAGTCCGCGTACGGGTCGCCGCCGCGGTAGGGGCTCGCGTCGCCGGTGAAGCTGGGGATCGCCGTCACGGTGATCAGGTCTGCCTTTCGCGTCGTCGGATGGGAGTCAGGGGGTGCGGGTGAGAAGACGTCCCTTCGGGTCGGTGAACTCGCCGTCGGTGAAGACGCGTTCGCCGCGCAGCCAGGTGGACCGCACGACGCCGTGCAGGGTCCTGCCCGCGTAGGCCGTCACGCGGTTGCGGTGCTGCAGGGCGGCCGGGTCCACGGTGAAGGTCGCGTCGGGGGCGAGCACGGCGAAGTCGGCGTCGCGGCCGGCTTCGATGGCGCCCTTGTGGCCGAGCCCGGCCAGCCGGGCGGTCCGGGTGGACATCCAGCGGACCACGTCCTCCAGGCCGTGCCCGCGCCGGCGCGCCTCGGTCCACACGGCGGCCAGGCTGAGCTGGAGACCGGAGATGCCGCCCCAGGCGGTGGCGAAGTCGTCGGTCTTCAGGTCGACCGTGGAGGGTGAGTGGTCGGTGACCACGCAGTCGACGGTGCCGTCGGCCAGGGCCTGCCAGAGCAGGTCCTGGTTGGCGGACTCGCGGATGGGCGGGCAGCACTTGAACTCGCTGGCCCCGTCCGGGACCTCCTCGGCGGTCAGGGTGAGGTAGTGCGGGCAGGTCTCGACGGTGATCCGTACGCCCTCCCGCTTGGCCTCGGCGATCAGCGGCAGCGCGTCACCGGAGGACAGGTGCAGCACGTGCACGCGCGCGTGGAGGCGTTTCGCCTGGGCGATCAGCTGGGCGATCGCGGTGTCCTCGGCGTCCCGCGGGCGGGAGGCGAGGAAGTCGGCGTAGCGGGGCCCGCCGTGCTGCGGGGCCGCCGCCAGGTGGTGCGGGTCCTCGGCGTGGACGATCAGCAGTCCGTCGAAGGAGGCGATCTCGGCCATGGAGCGGGCGAGGTCGTCCTGGCCGAGGTGCGGGAACTCGTCCACGCCGGACGGCGACAGGAACGCCTTGAAGCCGAAGACCCCGGCCTCGTGGAGCGGACGCAGGTCCGAGGTGTTGCCGGGCAGGGCGCCGCCCCAGAAGCCGACGTCGATGTGCGCCTTGTCGGCGGCCGTCTTCTGCTTGACGCGCAGGTGGTCGACCGTCGTGGTGGGCGGCAGGGAGTTGAGCGGCATGTCGACGAGGGTGGTGATGCCGCCGGCCGCCGCGGCGCGCGTGGCGGTCCAGAACCCCTCCCACTCGGTGCGCCCGGGGTCGTTGACGTGCACGTGCGTGTCGACGAGGCCGGGCAGCAGGACGTCGTCGCCGACGTCCTCCAGCCGGGCGCCGGACGGGACGCCGGCGTCGTACCCGAGGACGGCCGTGATCTTTCCGGCGGAGACCGCGACCGAGGCGGCCCGCGTCCCCTCCGGGGTGATGACGCGCGTCGAGCGCAGCACCAGTTCGACGTCGGACACCCGGACCCCTCTCTGCCGCCTCGGCTTCCGCGAGCCGCTCGGGATGCCCGCCCGGACCACGGAAATTCAACGTTCTGTTGAAGGAGTCTTCACTCCCGTCGCGACGCCGTCAAGGGCACACTTCTCCCCAGTGCACCCCGACCGAGAACTGTGGACATTTCCACAAAGTGGAATTAGTCTTCCATCAAGCAGAACGTGAAAGACGCCTTCGCGGGCGGTCGACCGGCCGGCGGGTAGGCTTCTGCCCTTCCCACCGGTCCCGAAAGGAACGCGCCGTGCCGACGTCCAGCGCCAGCACCACCGACTCCGCCCGGCCCAGCGGCGGCGTCCAGTCCCTGGAGCGCGCCTTCGACCTGCTGGAGCGGATGGCGGACGCCGGTGGCGAGGTGGGCCTGAGCGAGCTGTCCGCCAGCAGCGGTCTGCCGCTGCCGACCATCCACCGTCTGATGCGCACCCTGGTGGCCTGCGGATACGTCCGCCAGCAGCCCAACCGGCGCTACGCCCTCGGGCCGCGGCTGATCCGGCTCGGCGAGTCCGCCTCCCGGCTGCTGGGCACCTGGGCCCGCCCCTATCTGGCCCGCCTGGTCGAGGAGACCGGCGAGACGGCGAACATGGCCCTGCTCGACGGCGACGAGATCGTCTACGTCGCCCAGGTGCCGTCCAAGCACTCGATGCGCATGTTCACCGAGGTGGGCCGGCGCGTGCTCCCGCACTCCACGGGCGTCGGCAAGGCGCTGCTGGCCTCCTTCCCTGCGGAGGAGGTGCGCGCGCTGCTGTCGCGCACCGGCATGCCGGCCGCCACGGACCGGACGATCACCACGCCGGACGGTTTCCTCGCGGCGCTGGAGGACGTGCGGCGCACCGGCTACGCCGTCGACGACAACGAGCAGGAGATCGGCGTGCGCTGCCTCGCGGTCCCCGTGCCCGACTCCCCCACCCCGGCGGCCATCTCGATCTCGGGGCCGGCGGGCCGGGTCACGGAGGCGGCGACGGAGCGGATCGTGCCGGTGCTCCAGCAGATCGCCGACGAACTGGCCGAGGCGCTGGCCAGCCAGAACCACTCCTGACGGAACCTACCCCCGGCCGCGCGGGGGCGCCCCGAACATCTCCACGGCGTCCCGCACCTGGGTGAGTCCGGGCGACAGCGCGCTCACCGAGCCGATGGCCCCGGCGATCAGCAGTAACGACCGGCGCAGCCGTGGCGCCTCGGGCGCCCCGCCGGCCGTCATCGCGGCCAGCGCGGCCAGTTCCTCCTCGGCGATCCCCCGGTCGGGGAAGTCGGCCGGGTGCGCGGCGAGTTCGCGGCGCAGACGGGACACGGCCGTCCGCAGCTCCGCCACCCTCGGGTCCTCGCCTGTGCCCGTCACCGACCGCTGCTCCAAGCTCCGCAACAAAGCTCTCCCCCCTCGCACACCGTTGTGCGCCACCAGTCGCGCGCCCTCGCGAACGCCCCTAGGGGCGCCGGGGACGCGGGTCAGTAAACGCCACCCCGTACCGATCCGCTACAGCGCGGACGGAAATTCAGCCCTGCGGGGCGACCCCTCGCGCGGGTGTCAGGTATGCAGGACGCATGACGGACTCACGAGCCCTCCCGGTGGCCGGTCTGCTCCTCGCGGCCGGCGGCGGCAGACGGCTGGGCGGACGGCCCAAGGCCCTGCTGGAGCATCGCGGCCGGCCCCTGGTCGAGCATGCCGCCGGGGTACTGCGCGCGGGCGGCTGCGCCCGCGTGCACGTGGTGCTGGGGGCGCGCGCGGCGGACGTACGTCAGCGGGCGCGGCTCGACGGGTGCCTTCTGGTGGAGAACCCGGAGTGGGCCGAGGGGATGGGCTCCTCCCTGCGGGCCGGGCTGGACTCGCTGGCCGATGCGGACGCGCGTGCGGCGCTCGTCATGCTGGTCGACCAGCCGGGCATCGGACCGGAGGCGGTCGCGCGGGTCCTCTCGGCGTACCGGGACGAGTCGTCCCTCGTCTCAGCCGCGTACGACGGCGTCCGCGGGCATCCCGTGCTGTTCGGCGCGGCCCACTGGGCCGGTGTGAGCGCGGCCGCCACCGGGGACCGGGGGGCGCGCGGCTACCTCGGGGAGCACGCGGATTCGGTCGCGCTCGTCGAGTGCGGTGACGTGGCGGAGCCGTACGACATCGACACGGAGGCCGACCTCGCCCACCTGGAGTGACCGCGGTGGCACCCGGCGCCACCTGGCCACGGCACAAGGAATCTCGACATCAACAAACCATTGAACTTCCACCATGAGGAAACTACTATCCACTGATCAGAAGCGTTCTGACCGTTCGACGGACGCTTCCGCCGCATCCGGGAAGACTGGCACCCGGTGCCACACAGCTCGACCGCTCGCCCCACCGCCCGCTGAAGGAAGTGACAGCTCATGTCCGCACCAGCGCCGTCCCCGCTGGCCATCGTCGACGCCGAGCCCCTGCCCCGGCAGGAGGAGGTCCTCACCGACGCGGCCCTCGCCTTCGTGGCCGAGCTGCACCGCCGCTTCACCCCCCGCCGTGACGAACTCCTCGCCCGCCGCGCGGAGCGCCGCGCCGAGATCGCCCGCACCTCCACGCTCGACTTCCTCCAGGAGACCGCCGCGATCCGCGCCGACGACTCCTGGAAGGTCGCCCCGTGCCCGCCCGCGCTCCAGGACCGCCGGGTCGAGATCACCGGCCCGACCGACCGCAAGATGACGATCAACGCCCTGAACTCGGGCGCCCGGATCTGGCTCGCGGACTTCGAGGACGCCTCCGCGCCGACCTGGGAGAACGTCGTCCTCGGCCAGCTCAACCTGATCGACGCCTACACCCGGAACATCGACTTCACCGACGCCGGCTCGGGCAAGTCGTACGCCCTGCGTCCCGACGACGAGCTGGCCACCGTCGTCATGCGCCCGCGCGGCTGGCACCTCGACGAGCGGCATCTCCAGCTCGACGGGCAGCCGGTCCCCGGCGCCCTCGTCGACTTCGGCCTGTACTTCTTCCACAACGCGCGGCGCCTGATCGAGCTCGGCAAGGGTCCGTACTTCTACCTGCCGAAGACGGAGTCGCACCTCGAAGCCCGTCTGTGGAACGACGTGTTCGTGTTCGCCCAGGACTACGTCGGCATCCCCCAGGGCACCGTCCGGGCCACCGTGCTGATCGAGACGATCACGGCGGCCTACGAGATGGAGGAGATCCTCCACGAGCTGCGCGACCACGCCTCCGGGCTCAACGCCGGCCGCTGGGACTACCTGTTCTCCATCGTCAAGAACTTCCGGGACGGCGGGCCGAAGTTCGTCCTGCCGGACCGCAACGCGGTCACGATGACGGCCCCGTTCATGCGGGCCTACACCGAACTCCTCGTCCGCACCTGCCACAAGCGCGGCGCGCACGCGATCGGCGGCATGGCGGCGTTCATCCCGTCCCGCCGCGACGCCGAGGTCAACAAGGTGGCGTTCGAGAAGGTCCGCGCCGACAAGGACCGCGAGGCCGCCGACGGCTTCGACGGCTCCTGGGTCGCCCACCCCGACCTGGTCCCGATCGCCATGGAGTCCTTCGACAAGGTCCTCGGGGACAAGCCGAACCAGAAGGACCGGCTGCGCGAGGACGTGCACGTCGAGGCGGCCGACCTCATCGCGATCGACTCGCTCGACGCCAGGCCGACGTACAACGGGCTCGTCAACGCCGTGCAGGTCGGCATCCGTTACATCGAGGCCTGGCTGCGCGGGCTGGGTGCGGTCGCCATCTTCAACCTGATGGAGGACGCGGCCACCGCCGAGATCTCCCGCTCCCAGATCTGGCAGTGGATCAACGCGGGCGTCGAGTTCGAGAACGGCGAGAAGGCCACGCCCGCGCTGGCCCGCGACGTCGCCGCCGAGGAGCTGCGGAACATCAGGCAGGAGCTGGGCGAGGAGGCGTTCGCCGCAGGCCACTGGCAGGAGGCCCACGACCTGCTGCTGGAGGTATCCCTGGACGCCGACTACGCCGACTTCCTGACCCTGCCGGCGTACGAGCGGCTCAGGGGCTGACGGCGTCCGGACCGGCCTTGTCCGAGTGGCCCAGGGACTTCCCCGGGGCCACTCGGTCCCGTACGGCGCGCTTGACCGCCGTGGGCTCGGGGAAGCCCTGCTCGCGCCGGTCCCAGACCGGCTCGCCGTCCACCCGGACGACGAAGACCCCGCCCTTGCCCGGCCTCAGGGCCAGCTCGGACAGCTCCGCCTCGAAGGTGGTGAGCAGTTCCTGCGCCAGCCAGGCCGCGCGGGGCAGCCAGCCGCACTGGGTGCAGTACTCGATCTCGACGCGGCCGCTCATCCCAGGTGCACCGATCCGTCCTGTTCCACGGCCGGCTTGCCGTGCAGGTCGGGGACCCGCTTGAGCCAGTCCGGCCGGCCTCGCTGTGTCCTCGCCGCCCGCGCGACGTCCTCGGCGGCGAGCTCCTCCCGGGTCGGGAAGCCGGTGGGCAGCCACGCGGCGGACGCCCGCACGCGCGCGTGCAGATGCGCGACATAGGCGTCGCGTGCCTCCTCCGGCGTGACGAAGCCGGGTTCGGCGGCCAGCCAGGCGTCCGGCACCGCCGCCACGGCCTCCCGCAGCAGGTCCCCGGTCACCCGGGGCGCCAGCTCCGCGTCGGCGGCGCGCACGTCGGGGCCGTACTGGCCGAGGGCGTGGTGGCGCAGGTCGTAGGCGCGCTCCGGGTCGGAGGCGTCCCAGCGGTGGTGGAAGACGAGGGCCGCGCCGTGGTCGATCAGCCACAGCCGGGGCGGGACGGTGCCGAGGGTCGGCCAGACCATCAGGTTGGAGCTGTGCACGGTCCGGTCGACGTTCGCGGTCAGCGCGTCCAGCCAGACGACCCGGCCCGCCTCCAGCGGGTCCACGCGGAACGTCTTCGCGACCTCGGGGGTGAAGTCGCGGGCGCCCGGCAGGTAGTCCATGCCGAGATTGACCCCGGCACTGGCGGTGTGCAGGTCCCGCACCTCCTGGTGCGGCTCGCCGTCGGCGACGGCGGGGTCGAAGTGCACCAGGACCAGTTCGGGGAACCGCAGGCCCAGCGCCCGGGCCAGTTCGCCGACGATCACCTCGGCGACGAGGGCCTTGCGGCCCTGCGCGGAGCCGGTGAACTTCACGACGTAGGTGCCGAGGTCGTCGGCCTCGACGACGCCGGGGACGGAGCCGCCGGACGTCAGGGGCTCGATGTAGCGGGTGGCCACGACCTCTCTCAACATCCGACCCCTGCTTCCGGCCTGCGGTACGGACCGAGCATAGTCGGGATCACCTCGTGCCGGAGCGGGCGGCCGAGGCCCCGGACGGCTCCGCCACCTCGGCGCCCGGAGGTTCCGGCGGCCCGGGTGGCCGGTCGCGGCGCCGGGGCGGAACGGCCCGCGTGGTCCGGAGGAGGCGGGCGAGCAGGTGCGGGCGGCCGGCCAGGACGGGGCCGAGCACGGCCAGGACGAGGACATGGCCGGCGATGAACGGGGCGAGCCGCCCGTCGAGTCCGGGGGTGGCGGCCATCGCGGCCAGGATCAGCGCGAACTCCCCGCGGCCCAGGAGCGTGGCGGCGATGTTCGCGGTGGGCCCGGGGCCGTAGCGGTACAGGCGGGCGGCGGACAGTCCCGCGATCACGTTCATGGCGACCGTCAGGGCGACGGCCGCGGCGACCGGGCCGCCGACGGAGACGAGGTCCGCCGGGTCGATGCCAGACCGAAGGCGAGCAGACGTCTCCCCCGCTCCTGAGGTCGTCGAGCTGGAACTCCAGGCCGAGGGGGAACAGCAGGAGCACCAGGCCGAGCGCGGAGAGCATCTCGAAGTCGTGCGCGTCCCGCACCAGGACCAGGCCGGGGGTGTGCGGCCGAGCAGGATTCCGGCCGGCATGAACAGCGGGACGGTCGGCAGGCCGATCCGGCGGCCGAGGCGTGCGAGGACGGCGGCGGCCACGAACGCGCCGCCCATCGCGAGCAGGGTGTCGGCATGCCCCACGGGTCACCACCTTCCGCGATGGGGCGGACAAGGCTTCGGGGGCGGGCGCGTGGTCCCGCGCCCGCGTCTCGTCAGGCGTCGTCGTGCGGGCGGCCGGTCGGGTCGTCGGGGCGGGCGGGCTCCGGTACGCGCGGGCGCGGGGGCTCCGGCTTCTCGGGCGGGGTGAGCGTCTGGACCGCCACGCCCGCCGCGACCAGTCCGGAGGCGAGGAGCAGGCCCTGCGGCAGCATCGCGCCGGCGGTCAGCATCACCACCGAGGCGGCGAGCAGCGCCCAGGCCCCACGCCGGCCGCGCGGGCCGTCCGGCGGCGGACGCCCCGTCCCGGGGACCCGGGTGGAACGCGGGTCGGAGCGTCGTGGCCGTGCGCCGAGGGAGTGCGGGGGTCGGGTCGGGTGCGGCATACCTCCTCCTTCCGGGGACCGGGAGGCCGGGGGTTCACTGTCACCCTCACACGCCGGAGGGGGCCGGGACCATCGGGTCCAGTACCCATGTCGCGGCATACGGGGCCCGGACCGCCGAGGGCCCGGGCCCGTCGTTCACCCGTCTTGCGCCAGCGGGTTCGGCAGCGGCAGATAGCGGGCGTCCGCGCCGTCCGCGCCCGTCCAGCGCAGCAGCAGGTTGGTCTTGCCGGGGAGCGTGGGCGCCGACATCAGGGCCGGGATCTCGGGGAGGTCGTGCCGGGCCAGCTCGCGGCGGACCGCGGGCCAGGGGTCGAACCCGCGGTGGCGGGCGCCGAGGGCCCCGGCGATCTCGGCGAGGTGGTTGACGACCAGGCAGTACACCAGCCGCTCCCAGCCCGCCGCCCGGGACACCTCCCCGAGCAGCTTCACGCCCTCGGCGTCCCGGAACAGCGCCTGCACGGGAAGGCCGCCGGCGTCGACGGCGACCAGGGAGTTCTGCAGGTGCGCCTCCAGGACGACGCCGTGCGCGTCGAACGCCGTCAGCGCGGGCGGGACGACCTGGGCGAGGTAGGCCTCCCACCAGGCCGCCGGGTCCCCGGCGGCGTCCAGTGGGCTGCCCTCGAAGCCCTCGACGAGCGCGGCGGCCAGCAGCGGTGTCGCCCCCGGCCGGACCCGGCCGCGCAGCCCGTCGCGCACCAGGACCGCGAGCTCCTCGAAGGCGAACGAGGCGGTCCGGTAGCCGCGGTCGCTCAGCCAGGCCGCGTCCTGACCGGCGAGGGCCGCCGTGGCCGCCGCGTCGGTGCGGCGCAGCCGCAGCAGGTCGTGGCGCCACAGCCGGCGGATGTCGTTCGTGATGCGGACGTCGAGGCTGAACTTGAGGAACAGGTCGTGCCCGGGCGCGTACAGCGTGCGGATCGCGGCCGTCGGCCGGGCGTCGAAGGCGGTCGTGCCGAGCCGGACCAGCCGGCCGTCGGCGAAGGCGGGCTCGAGGTCCACCAGGCCGAGCTGCCAGGGGTGTGCGGGCAGCAGCCGGTAGCCGGGCGGGGCCTCACCGAGGGCGTCCAGGCCGGTCGTGTCGCCCTCCTCGACGACCAGGTCCTCGCGCAGGCCGAGCAGCGCCAGCGGGAAGCTGGCGTACGCCTCGGGCGCGTACGGCAGCCAGGCCGCGACCGGGCCGCCGCCGCGCGCCTTGGGCGCGGGGTGGTACGGGTGGCCGGTGAGGAGGGACTGCTCGGAGCGCAGGTAGAGGTCGCCGGGCGGCACGGCACGCGCGCGTGCGGTGAGCAGGGCGGCCAGCGCGTCCCGGCTGTCGATCATCTCGGCGGGCAGCTCGTGGTTGGACAGGCCGGTGTGGCGGCGCAGCTCGTCCGCGACGAGTTTGACCAGCTCGGCGTGGCCGACGCGGCGCCAGGCGCCGCCGGTGAACACCTCGGGTTCGGCGGGCCGGCGGGCGCCGAGGACCCGCAGGAGGCGGCCCGAGCCGCGCAGCCGGTGCACCCGCCGCTCGTCGTCCGGCGCGTCCGCCCGAGCCGTTCCGTCGCGCTGCGGCTCGGCCACCTCGCGGAGCAGGCAGTTGAGCAGGGGGGCGATCGCCAGGGCGTCGGCGCGGGCCGCCGCGTCCGAGGCGGTCGGCGGGGTGAGGTGCACGCGATCCACTGGTTCCCTACGGTCCGTTCAGGCGGGAGACGATCAGTATGGCTGTCGTCGGCGGCCGTCCCGACGCCCTACACGTACCCCGAGGAGCCCTCCCGTGCATCGTCCTCCGAGCGCCGAGGCCGAGATCGCCGCCGAACTGGCCGACGCCCGCCCCGCCCTCGTGCCCCGGTACACGGACGCGCTGCCGGGGGCCAGGGCCGCGGTGCTGACCCGGCTCTGGCGTGCCCTGGCGTACGAGCCGCTGCCCTGGGTGACCGGCCGGGACGGGGGCGGGGAGGGGCTCGTCCTGCGGCTCGGGGACGGGCGCCGGCTGGACGGGCCGCGGGCGGACCCGTACGCCACCGCCGCCTACGTCACCTCCGTGCGGCTGGACGGGACGGTGTACGACGATCCGGTCCGGCTGCTGACGGACCTGGCCGTACCGCGCGGTGGGGCGCTCACCTCCGAGATCGGGCACAGCGTGGCCTCCTTGGCCCTCGCGCGGGCCGGGCAGGACTCTCACCCGAAAGAGTGGCCGGAGCACGACTGGGAGTGGGAGCAGCGCGTGGTGGACGGGCATCCGTTCCACCCCAACTGCCGCTCCCGGCCCGGTTTCTCGGTCGCCGAGCAGCTGGCGTACGGGCCGGAGCACCGGCCGGTCGTGTCGCTGGCGCGGGTTGCGGTGCGGGCGGACGGGTGCCTGGTGACGGGCGTGTGGCCGGAGGAACTGCGGCACGGGGAAGACCTGTTGATCCCGGTGCACCCGTGGCAGGCCGAGCATGTGCTCAAGCGGCCGTACGAGGACTGGGCGGACGCGCATCCGCTGATGTCGCTGCGCACGCTGGCCCTGCCCGGGGGGCCGCACGTCAAGACGGCGCTGAGCGCGCGGCTGACGTCCTCGGTGCGGGACATCTCGGTGTACTCCGTGGGGATGTCGCAGACGCTGTCCGGGTTCGCGGCGGACCTCGGGGACCGGCTGGACGGGCAGGTGCACTTCACACGCACGCTGGGGGCCGTGGCGGCCGGGTCCGCGGATCTGGCGGCCGTGCTGCGGGAGCCGCCCGGCCGGTACGCGGGGCCCGGCGAGCGGGTGGTGCCGGTGGCCGCACTGCCCGGCACCGGACTGCCCGCGACCGGCGCGTGGCTGGCGGCGTTCGCACGGCTGGCGCTGACGGCGGGGCTGCGGCTGCTGGAGATGGGCGTGGCGCTGGAGGCGCACGGGCAGAACCTGCTCGTCGTGCTGGCCGCGGACGGGGCGCCGGTGCGGCTGGTCTACCGCGATCTCGCCGACATCCGGATCAGCCCGGCCCGGCTGGCGCGGCACGGCGTCCCGGTGCCGGAGCTGACCGGGCGGATCGTCACGGACGACGTGACGGTCCTGCGCCGCAAGCTGTTCGGGTCCCTGGTGGCCGGGGCTCTGGCGGGCACCGCGGGGTCGGGGCCGGCATTGCGCGCGGCCCTCGTGGCGGCCCTGCCGGACCTGCCAGTGACCGGGGACCTGGCGGCCCTGCGCGAGGAGGAGGTGCCCGCGAAGGCGCTCACGCTGATGCGGCTGTCGCCGGGGGTGGGCGGGGACCAGTGGACCGCCCTGCCCAACCCGCTGCGGCCGGACGTGTTCTGACCCCGGTTTGGATCGGGCCGCCCCCGGTCACTAGGCTCCGCCGATGATCATACGAACACGGCTGGCGGCCGGGGCGTGCGCCCTGCTCGCCCTGCTCGCGGCCGGGCTGGCGTTCCCGGCCGGGGCGGTCGCCGACGAGGTGAGCGCGACGGCGCCCAAGGTCGATCTCGTCCTGGACGTGAGCGGCTCCATGCGGGCGCGGGACATCGACGGCCAGTCGCGGATGGCCGCGGCGAAACAGGCGTTCAACGAGGTGCTGGACGCCACACCCGAGGAGGTTCGGCTCGGCATCCGCACGCTCGGCGCGAACTACCCGGGCGACGACCGCAAGACGGGCTGCAAGGACACCGCGCAGCTGTACCCGGTCGGCCCACTGGACCGCACCGAGGCGAAGGCGGCGGTGGCCACCCTGTCACCGACCGGCTGGACGCCGATCGGCCCGGCGCTGCTCAAGGCCGCCGAGGACCTCGACGGCGGCGAGGGCTCCAAGCGCATCGTGCTCATCAGCGACGGCGAGGACACCTGTGCGCCGCTCGACCCCTGCGAGGTGGCACGGGAGATCGCCGCAAGGGGCATCGGACTGACCATCGACACGCTCGGCCTGGTGCCGAACACCAAGCTGCGGCAGCAGCTCAGCTGTATCGCCGAGGCGACCGGCGGCACCTTCACCTCGGTCGAGCACACCGAGGAACTCACCGACAAGGTCAACCAGCTGGTGGACCGGGCGGCCGATCCGGTGGTGACACCGGTCGCGACCGACGGCGCGGACCGCTGCGAGAAGGCGCCGACGCTGAAGTCCGGCCTGTACACCGACCGCGAGGAGTTCGGGCAGCAGCGCTGGTACCGGGTCGACGTGCGCCCCGGCCAGGAGCTGCGGGCCTCGGTGAGCGTGGCGGCCGACCGGGCGGTGAACCCGTCGTACGGCGTGCTGGTGCGGGCCGTGACGGCCAAGGGCCGCGAGATCGTGCGCGGCGAGGCGGCCGGCACCGGCCGCACGGACGTCGTGTCGGCCGGCCTGCGCTACCCGAAGGCGGAGGCGGACGACGACGAGGAGAACGCCCCGGCGGAGACCGTGTGCCTGCAGGTGACGCACTCCTTCTCGGCGGGCTCCGGGGTGAAGACCGCTCCGGGTCTGCCGCTGGAGCTGACGGTCGACGTCGTGGACGGGCCGTCGCCCGCCCGGGACGTGGCCTCCTTCGGCCTGGGGCGCGGCTGGTGGCTGCTGGGCGCGCTGATCCTCACCGGCTTCCTCGCCGGTCTCGTCTGGGGCTGGCTGTCTCGCTGGCGCGTCGCGGTCTGGAGGACCAACTGATGCGGATGACACGTGTGCTGGGCGCGGCCCTGCTCACCCTGGGACTGGCCGCGGGACCCGCCGCGGCGGACTCCTCGCCGTCGCCGGGTGCGTCGCAGGAGCCGGACGCGCCGACGCGGGCGGGCACCTCGTTCCGTACGGCGACCGAGGTCGAGCAGGGGCAGACCGCCACGGCGAACGCCTCCACGGGTGACTACCTGTACTGGTCGTTCCCCGCCGACACCGGTCAGCGGCCGACGGTCGAGGCGACGGTGAAGCTGCCGGCCGAACACGCCGCCGAGACCTGGCAGATCGACGTGTACGACGGTCTGCGGCGCCGTCAGGCGTGCCGGTTCGGGGCGCAGACGCGCACCGCGGCCGCCGGTGCCGCGTCGGTCGAGCTGGCGTGCGCGCTGCGGACCGTGCGCGGCTGGTCGGAGCCGTGGGACGGGGACCCTCTGCCGGGCACCTACTACGTGCGGCTGACGGCGGTGGACGTGCCGGCCTCCGCGCTGGGGCAGCCGGTGAGCGCCGAGGTGCGGATCGGCTCGCAGGACGCCGGCGGGGCGGCGGCGGTGGACGGTTCGCTGGCGCAACCGTTGGTGCCGGGCGCCGGGGTCACCCGGGACGCGGAGGAGAAGTCCGGCGGGGAGGCGCTGCTCGCCAGTCTCGAACCCGATGACGGCTGGGCCTCGGGCTGGTGGTCCGACCGCTGGGTGTGGACGGGACTCGGCGGGGTGCTGGCCGCGCTCGCGGGCATCGGCGGGTACGCGCTGACGCGCGGCCCGGGGCGCCCGCCGAGGGTACCGCCGACGGCCTGACGGCACGTCATGACAGGCCGCGGGGCCCGCCGTACATCGCGTACGGCGGGCCCCGCGGCGTTCACCGGTCGAGCAGCGCCTTCGCCAGGGTGCCGTCCCCGGTCACCGTGGCACGGCCGTCCCGTACGACGTCGGTCAGGCTCGCCTCGCCGCGCGCCAGCGCCTCGCAGGTCGCGGAGTCCAGGACCAGCCGCGCGTCGGGCTCGCGGGGGGCGCGCCCGTCGCCGTAGACGGGTCCCTCCCCGGCGCCGACGTGGAGGTGGAAGTCACCTTCCTCCAGGCGTACTTCGAGCAGTCCCTCGCCGTCCAGCGACGACAGCAGCGGCAGGGCGAACCAGTGCGCGCGGACGGCGTCGGTGGGCCGGCGCTCGCCCAGCTCGGACCGGCCCCACTCCCCCAGCGCCTGCAACACCGGCAGCAACTGCCGTCCCCGCTCGGTGAGTTCGTAGACGAAGGCCGCGCCGGGCGGGGGCAGGCGGCGCCGGGTGCTGAGGCCGTCGCGCTCCATGTCCTTCAGCCGCGAGGCCAGTACGTCCGTGCTGACCCCGGGCAGGTCCGCGTGCAGGTCGGTGTAGCGCCGCGGACCGGCGAGCAGCTCCCGGACGATCAGCAGGGTCCAGCGGTCGCCGACGACGTCGAGCGCCCGGGCGGCGGAACAGTACTGGTCGTAGCTTCGGCGAGGTGACATGCGACGCAGTCTAGACACGTTGTTGGACTTTCCAAGCTCGCACTTGGTAAAACCAAGCACCACACGAATCCGGAGGGGCGAGCGCGCATGGAGTTCCGGCAGTCGAGCAAGCTGAGCGAGGTCTGCTACGAGATCCGCGGTCCGGTGATCGAGCACGCGAACGCGCTGGAGGAGGCGGGTCACAGCGTGCTGCGCCTCAACACCGGCAACCCCGCCCTGTTCGGGTTCGAGGCGCCGGAGGAGATCCTCCAGGACATGATCCGGATGCTCCCCCGGGCGCACGGCTACACGGACTCGCGCGGCGTCCTGTCCGCCCGCCGGGCCGTGGCACAGCGCTACCAGACCCTGGGTCTGGAGGTCGACGTGGACGACGTCTTCCTCGGCAACGGCGTCTCCGAGCTGGTCTCCATGGCCGTACAGGCCCTTCTGGAGGACGGCGACGAAGTCCTCATCCCGGCGCCGGACTTCCCCCTGTGGACCGCGGTGACCAACCTCGCGGGCGGCAAGGCGGTGCACTACCTCTGCGACGAGCAGGCCGACTGGTACCCGGACCTCGACGACATGGCCGCGAAGATCACCGACCGCACCAAGGCCGTCGTCATCATCAACCCCAACAACCCGACGGGCGCGGTGTATCCGAAGGAGGTCGTCGAGGGCATCCTCGACCTCGCCCGCCGGCACGGTCTGATGGTCTTCGCCGACGAGATCTACGACCAGATCCTCTACGACGACGCCGTCCACCACTCGGCCGCCGCCCTCGCCCCCGACCTGGTGGTCCTCACGTTCTGCGGCCTGTCGAAGACCTACCGGGTGGCGGGTTTCCGCTCCGGCTGGCTGGTCGTCACCGGGCCGAGACAGCACGCCAAGGACTACCTGGAGGGCCTGACCATGCTGGCCTCCATGCGGCTGTGCGCCAACGCGCCCGCGCAGTACGCCATCCAGGCCGCGCTCGGCGGCCGGCAGTCCATCCGGGACCTGACCGCGCCCGGCGGCAGGCTGCGCGAACAGCGCGACGTGGCCTGGGAGAAGCTCAACGAGATCCCCGGCGTCTCGTGCGTGAAGCCCAAGGGCGCGCTCTACGCCTTCCCGCGCCTGGACCCCAAGGTGCACCGCATCCACGACGACGAGAAGTTCGTCCTGGACCTGCTGCTGCGCGAGAAGATCCAGGTGGTCCAGGGCACCGGCTTCAACTGGCCCTCCCCCGACCACTTCCGCATCCTCACGCTCCCCTACGCCGACGATCTGGAGGCGGCGATCGGGCGGATCGGACGGTTCCTGAGCGGCTATCGCCAGTAGGGGGTGGAGGTTCGCGGATTCGCGGTCGCGGAGAACGGGGATGCCATAGAGTGCCGCCACCGATCGCAGCGGCCAGGGGATAGGGGGGACCCCGGAATGAGACCGTCCGGCTTACGCGGCCGTCCCCTCCTGCTCGTCGCCCTCCTCCTGGTCATGGGCAGCCCCTGGGTGCAGCGCCCGCTGGGCGAGTACTACTGGGACCTCTACCTGAGCAGCGGGGACCCGCCGTGGCCGCTCGCCGCGGCGTTCATACCCTCCTGGGGCTACTCCCCCGACGGCTACGCCGGCGTCGGGTATCTGATCGCCAACGACCTCCACGCCCTGCTGCTGATCGCCGGGGTCGTCCTGCTCCCGGCCCGGCTGCCCGCCCGGCTCCCGGCGTGGCTGCGCCGGGTCGGCGGTGCCGTGCTGGTGTCGGTGGCTCTGGAGGCGCTGGTCTGGGCGCTGCCCGGGCTGTTCCGGCCCGAGCGCTACCGGTTCGAGCAGTCCGCCGAGGCGCTGTGGCACCTGCTGCGCCAGGGGCTCCTCTTCGGTCTCGCGGCCGGCGTGCTGCTCGCCGTGCTCGCGGCCGGACCGGCCGCCACCCCGTTCCCCGGTGCCCGGCCGGCGCCGGCCCGTCGCAGGAGAGAGGAAGGAACCGGCATGACGACCGGTCCGGTCCACATGCCCGTCGGAAGCACACCCGGTGACGTCACCCGCTATCTGTGCACGGCCGCCTACGTCGACGAGCGGTTCGCCGACCGGGTGGTGGAGGAGGTGCTGGCCGACGAGGCCGGCGCGGTGGCCCCCTCCCCCGACGTCGACCTCGTGACCGTCGTCCGCCACTGCCTGACCGCGCGGGAGCTCCGCCGGCGGCGGGACCAGCGGCTCACCGGCGCGTTCGCCCTGGTGGCCGTCCTCGCCCCGCTGTGGGTGCTGTTCTCGCTGGTGCTGCTGTCGACGGCCCGGCGCACCGGCGCCCGCCCGAGCCTGGCCACCCGCGGCCACCACCAGCCCGAGAGCCGGGTCCTGATCGGCACCGGCGTCTCCGCCGCCGTCATGGTGCTGGTCGCCTTCTACGTCGGCTACGGGATCTCGGCGGCACCCGTGTCCGGGTTCGCCGCCTGGCTGCTCGGCGCGTACGGGGACGGCGTGCCCGCCGTGCTGGCGTCGATCGCCGCCGTGGCGTTGGCGTGTGCCACGGTCGTGCGCCACGACCTCGCGATCGACGGGCTGCTGCGCACCACCCTGACCCGCGAGGCGTTCCCCCGGCAGCCCCGCCCGACCGTGCCGCGCCACAAGTGGATCGCGGACCGGCTGGCGGCGATCAGGGAGGCGCAGAACGGCAACGTCACGGTGTACAGCGGCTACACGCCCTTCATCGGCTACGCGGGCACCAGCTCCAAATGGTCGATCGCCGTGCCGCTGCTGCCCGCCGACGACGCCGGCGAGGTGAAGGCGCGCCCCGCCGCGCCGGAGCCCTTCACCGTCACCGACCTCGTCGACCACATACGGGAGCGGCTGCGCACGGTCGCCGGGCACGGCACCGGGGACGGCGCGGCGGACGACGGCGCGGACACGCTGCGGTCCCTGTTCGTCGAGGACCGCGTCTTCGTGGGCGGGACGGCCGTCGGCGACGACGAGCGGTTCACCAGCGGCACCGGACTCGCGCCGGTCGCCCGGCTGTCGCCGCCGGAGGTCGACCGGATCATCGAGCGCCCGGCCGGGGCCGTCCGCCACCATCTGAGCGTCCATGTGCCGCTGTGGGGCGGGGACGTGGTGCCCAGCGTGTTCCTGCACTTCTCCACCGCGGGCCGCACCCTGCACCTGCACTGCGACAACCACGTCCTCGGGCCCGTGCGGGCGGACTACCACGTCGTGGACCGGCTGCGCGGCCCGCTCCGGGAGGACGCCCGGCGCGATCTGCTGGTCACCGCGCTGTCCCGCACCGGACCGGCGTTCCTCGCCGCCCCGTTCCGCGCGGTGCGGTACGCCCGCTTCGAGACCCGGCACCACCGGCGCATGACGGACGAGCTGAAGGCCATGGAGCAGGACCCCGTGTTCGACTTCGGTGCCCGGGTGAGCGTGCGCGAGATGGCGCTGAGCCCCGACTACCACAACTACTTCCAGGTGCTGGACGCCGGGCGGATCGTCTCCCTGGTGGAGCGTCACACTCTCGCCGCGCTGCGGGAGTTCCTCGACTCGCGCGGCTACGACATCACCGACTTCCGCGCACAGCAGCAGACGATCCTCAACCAGGGCGTCATCCAGCAGGGCGGCATGAGCTTCGTCGGCAACCAGGCGGTCGGGGCGGGCGCCAGCGCCACCCAGACGGTCCCCCGGCAGACCGGCCCGGCAGCCGTCGGCGGCACCGGCGGTTCGGAGAAATAGGAGAGCGACGGCATGCGTCACGAGGACGGACCCCAGGACCCTCCCGTCAACAACGGCATCGTGATCAGCGGCGGCACCCACCACGTGGGCAACCAGGCCGTCGGGCACCGGGCGCAGGCGTTCTCCGGTTCGGTGTCCTTCCCGGCCCAGGACCCCGCGCAGACGGCCCGTACGGCCGAACTGCTCGCGCAGGTCGAGCGGTTGCTCCGGGAGCACCGGGAGGCGCTGGCTGACCCCGACGCCACCGACCGGGAACTGCGCCGTCTGCGCGAGGAGTTGGAGGAGGAGGAACCGCAGCCGTCGGTGCTGCGGCGCGCCCTGGACCGGCTCACCGCGTTCGTCGAGCCGGTGGCGCCGCTCGTCACGGCGGTGGGCCGGCTGGCGCAGTCGGTGCAGGCCCTCCCCGGCCCCTGAGCCGCGCGCACTCCCGCGCCCGGGACGACCGTCCGGCCCAGTCCGCTCTGCGTCCCCCCGCCGTCGTATGGCAGGCTGCAGGCAGGCGAGCGGGAAGGGTGCGCGGTGGGTGAGGTCTTTCTGGTCCGGCACGGCGAGACCGAGTGGTCGCGGTCGGGGCGGCACACCGGCTCGACGGACGTGCCGCTGACCGAGCGCGGCCGTGAGGAGGCCAGGCGGCTGGCGCCGCTGATCCGCTCGCACCGGATCGGCGCCGTGTTCACCAGTCCGGCGCAGCGGGCCCGGGAGACGGCCGAGCTGATCGGGCTGCACGACGTGCGCGTGGACGCCGATCTGCGCGAGTGGGACTACGGCGGCTACGAGGGCGTGACGACCGTCGAGATCCAGCGTGAGCGGCCCGGCTGGTTCCTGTTCACGGACGGGGTCGCGCCGGGCCCGCCGGACCACCCCGGGGAGAGCCCGGAGGAGGTCGGGGAGCGCGCCGACCGGATGCTCGCCAAGGTCGACGCGGCACTCGCCAACACGGAAGGCTGTGTGGTCCTCGTGGCACACGGGCACTTCCTCCGGGTGCTCACCGCCCGCTATCTCGGGCTGCCGCCCAGCGACGGGGCGCTGTTCCAGCTGGCCACCGGGGCGCTGTCCCGGCTCGGCACCGAGCACGGCCGCCCGGTGATCGCCGGCTGGAATGTCAGACCCGGGCCGTAGCCTTCCGGGCGAAGGGGTGCGGCGTCCCGCGCGGGCGGGTGCCGCGCCGGAGGCCCGGGGAGGAGCACGCCGTGACGCGACCGCCGACCGCCGCCCAGCGGCGGGTCATCGACGCCGCGGACCCCGTCACGGGGCGGCTGAGGGGGTCACCGGCCCAGCTCGCGGCGCTGGTGGGGCGGGGCCTGGCCTTCCGGCACCCGCGCCCGCCGCACGATCACTTCCTGACTCCGGCGGGGCACCGCCTCAGGACACCGGAGCCCTCGCGGACAGAGCCGGCGCGAGCCTCCGGGGCCGGGCGGGTCTTCGCCGCGCGGATCGGCGGGGAGGAGCGGCCGGAGAGCGGTCCCGCCCGCGTCCGTGAGGTGCACAGCGCCTGGCAGGGCCTGCTGGAGCTGCGCCGGATGACCAACCCGGACGAGGCCGTGGACCGGCCGTGCGCCTGGGAGCGCGGCCATCTCGTGCAGGCCGCCGCGCTCGCCCTGGAGGCCGCCGGGCACCGGCCGGCCGAGGGGGACGGCGAGGACGGCTACCGGGTGCGGGCCACGCCCCAGCCGGACGCGGTCGCCGTGCGCGAGCCGGACGCCACGCGGCTGCGGGCCTGCGCCGCCACACTGGAGGGGGCGGGCTGGCAGGTCGGGGAGCACACCGAGCCGCGCACCCGGGCGCGCTATCTGCTGGCGTCCCCGCGCAGGGCGTGACCGGCGTGCCAGGATCGCTGCATCAGGCACCGACCGTCTAAGGGGTAGCAGTGAGCGAGCCTTTCTCCGTCCGGATCACCGTCCGCGGATACGAGACCGACGTGCAGGGCCACGTCAACCAGAGCGTGTACATCAACTACGCCGAGCACGCCCGCTGGTCGCTGCTCCAGGCCGCCGGGATCACCCAGACCGGGCTCATATCGAAGGGGGTCGGCCCGGTCGCCCTGGAGACGACCATCCGCTACCGGCGCGAGCTGGTCGCCGGTGACGAGGTCGACGTGACGTGCGTCTTCGAGTGGTCGGGCGGCAAGACGTTCCGCATCCGGCAGGACATGGTGAAGGCGGACGGCACGGTCGCGGCCGAACTCACCGCGGTCGGCGGCCTGCTGGACCTCGAGGAACGCCGGATGGTCGCGAACCCGCAGGACTACTTCAAGGAACTGGCCACGGATCCGGGCCTGTTCGGGATCTGACACCACCCCGCCGAGGGGATTTGTCGACACGGCACCAGATCCGAGCACAACCATTCGCATACCCCGCGGGTCACACCATGCAGGAGCAACCGACTCCAATGGACACCAGGGGGAAATATGCGATACGCACGTTCTGTCCTGTCCACCGTGGCGCTCGCGGCGCTGACCGTCGGCGGCACGGCCGCCCTCGCGGCACCCGCCTCCGCGGCACCCAACACCACCCCGCAGAAGGTCTGCGGCAGCGGCTACAAGACGGTGAACTCGGCGCCGGTGGGCTCGCTCGGCACCGTGTACCTGACGTACAACTCCACCAACGGCAAGAACTGTGTGGCGACCATCCGCAACACCCCGGGCACCGCTCAGGACATGTCGGCGTGGATCTACGTCAACGGCACCGACGAGTACGACGAGGACTACGGGCGCTACACCTCGTACGCCGGACCCACCTACGTCTACGGCAAGGGGTACTGCGTGGACTGGGGCGGTCAGATCAAGAACGTGTACGTCCAGGTGACGGGCTCCAACTGCGGCTCCCTCAAGGAGAGCCGGGTGACCTTCACCCGCTGATCCGGCACCGGCAGGGCCGCGCGCCCCGGCAGGACTCCTCATGTCCTGCCGGGGCGCGCGGTGCCGTGACGGGACTCAGGAGGCGGCCGGGGTCCGCTCGGGCTTCCCGGTGAGCTCCTGCGCCGCCTCCATCGGGTGGGTCACGTCCGTCGCGTCGCGGCCGCCGCGGCCCAGGTGGTTGAAGACCAGGTTCAGCAGCACCGCGGCCACACAGCCGGTCGAGATGCCCGAGTCGAGCACGATCCGCGCGGTCACCGGGAAGGCGTGGTAGAACTCCGGCGCCGTGATGGGGACGATGCCGACGGCCAGCGAGACGGCGACGACCAGGACGTTGTTGTCCTTCTCCAGCCCGGCCCGCACCAGGGTCTGGATGCCGCTCGCGGCCACCGACCCGAACAGGACGACGCCCGCGCCGCCGAGAACCGGGCGGGGCACGACCGCGATCAGCGAGGCCGCCATCGGGCACAGGCCCATCAGCACCAGGAAGCCGCCGCCGGCCGCGACGACGTACCGGCTGCGGATCCGCGTCATGGCGACGAGCCCGATGTTCTGGGCGAAGGCGCTGCACATGAACCCGTTGAAGAGCGGGCTGAGCGCGGAGCCGAGGGTGTCGGCGCGCAGCCCGGCCGCGATGGTCCGCTCGTCGGCCGGGCGGTCGACGATCTCGCCCAGCGCCAGCATGTCGGCGGTCGACTCGGTCATCGACACCACCATCACCACGCACATCGAGAGGATCGCGGCGAGCTGGAACTGCGGGGCCCCGAAGTGGAACGGCGTCGGGAAGCCGACGACGTCCGCGTCCGCGACGGGAGCGAAGTCGGTGACGCCGAACGGGATCGCGAGCAGGGTGCCCGCGACCAGGCCGAGCAGGACGGCGATCTGCTTGACGAAGCCGGTGGTGAAGCGGCGCAGCAGCAGCACGATGAGCAGGGTGCCGCCGGCCAGGCCCAGGTTGGTGGCCGAGCCGTAGTCGTGCGCGGCCGGGTCGGGCCCCTGGGCCCAGCCGAAGGCGACCGGCAGGAGCGAGATCCCGATGAGGGTGATCACGGTGCCGGTGACGACGGGCGGGAAGAAGCGGACCGCCTTGCAGAACACGGGGGCGGCGAGGAAGCCGAGGAGCCCGGCGACGATGACGGCGCCGAAGATGATCGGCAGGGCGTCGGCCTTGTCGGTGGAGGCGACGATCGCGGTCATGGGGGCGACACCGGCGAAGGTGACGCCGTTGACGAAGGGCAGCCGGGCGCCGATCTTCCACACGCCGAGCGTCTGGAGGACGGTGGCGAGGCCCGCGGTGAACAGGCAGGCGCCGGTCAGGAAGGTCAGGTCGGCGGCGGAGAGGCCGATGGCCGCGCCGACGATCAGGGGTGGGGCGACGACGCCCGCGTACATGGCGGCCACATGCTGGAGGCCGGTCGTCGCCATCTTGAGCGCGGGGAGTTTCTCGTCAACGGGGTGGTCGGCCACGGCGGCTTGCCTCCGGTCGGTTGCACGGCCGCCCGGACGGCTGCCGTGGGTTTCAGGGAGGTGGTGCGGGTGGGCTGGGGGTACCTCCCTGCTCGAGCGAAGCCGAGAGCTTGGGGGAGGGACCGGTCGTACGGGGACGGTGGACCGGTCCGGGGCGCGCGCGTGCGCACGCCCCGGCGACGGCCGCCCCGGGACCCGAGGGTCCGGGGCCGCCGGCCGGGAGCCGTCCCTCCCGGCCGGAGTTCACAGGGGGCGTTACGGTGCCGCGATCCCGGCGAGCCGCCGCGCCTCGTCCCGCGTGGAGCGGGCGATGGCGTCCTCGTCGGCGGTGAGCAGCCGTCCGTCCTCGACGATCTGGCGGCCGTTCACGAAGGACGCGGTGACGGGGGCGGCCGCGCCGAACACGAGGGCGGTGACCGGGTCGGCGATGGAGGCGTGGGCGAGGGTGTCCATCCTCCACAGCACGAGGTCGGCCAGTTTGCCGGGTTCGAGGGAGCCGATCTCGGCCGCGCGGCCGAGGACCTGGGCTCCGCCGTAGGTGCCGAGCCGCAGGGCCTGCCGGGCGGTGAGGGCGGACTCGCGGTGGGCGCCGAGGCGGTTGATGAGCAGGGCGTTGCGCAGTTCGGTGTGCAGTTCGCCGGACTCGTTGGAGGCGGTGCCGTCGACGCCGAGGCCGACCGGGACGCCGGCGGCCAGCATGTCGGGAACCCGGGCGATACCGGCGGCGAGGCGGGCGTTGGAGGACGGGCAGTGCGCGACGCCGGTCCTCGTACGGGCGAAGGCGGCGATGTCGGAGTCGTTCATGTGGACGCAGTGCGCCATCCACACGTCCTCGCCGAGCCAGCCGGTGGACTCGAAGTAGTCGGTCGGGCCCATGCCGAACAGCTCGTGGCAGAACTTCTCCTCCTCCACGGTCTCCGAGCCGTGGGTGTGCATGCGCACCCCGAGACGCCGGGCGAGTTCGGCGCCCTGGCGGAGCAGTTCGGTGGAGATGGAGAACGGGGAGCAGGGGGCGACGGCGACCTGGGTCATCGCCTCGAAGGAGGTGTCGTGGTGCTGCTTCACCGTCTCCTCGGTCGCGGCCAGCGCGCCTTCGAGGGTCTCGACGGCGAAGTCCGGGGGCAGTCCGCCGTCCTTCTCGCTGCGGTCCATGGAGCCGCGGGCGAGGGTGAAGCGCACGCCCATGTCGCGGGCGGCGCCGATGATCGCGCCCGACAGGTCGCCGGAGCCCTTCGGGTAGACGTAGTGGTGGTCCATGGCGGTGGTGACACCGCCGCGGGCCATCATCGCGAGCGAGCCCTGCGCGGCGGCGCGGACCATCCGCTCGTCGATGCGCGCCCAGGTCGGGTAGAGGGCGACGAGCCAGTCGAAGAGGTTGTGGTCGGTGGCCAGGCCCCGGGTGATCCACTGGTAGAAGTGGTGGTGGGTGTTGACCAGGCCGGGTGTGACGAGGTGACCGGTGGCGTCGATCCGGCGGACGACGTTCTCCAGGCCCTCGGGGGCGCGTCCGGCGCCGAGCGACTCGATGCGGTGGCCGGCCAGGACGACGTGTCCGGTGGCGTACTCGGTGTCGTCCGCGTCGACGGTCGCGATCGAACAGTTCTCGATGACGATGCGCTGGGCTGCTGCCATGGTGCGTCCTTTGCGCTGCTGTGGAGAGGGCACGGCAGGACCCCGGGGGTTTGAGTGCCGCGGCCGGCGGGCCCGGAGGGGCCCGGCCCGGCCGCGGGTGCCGAAGTTCGTGCGTCGGTCTACAGGTTGGTGAGGTCCGCCGGGATGCGGGCCTCGCAGCCGTCTCGTAGGACGGTGGCCTCGATCAGGCCGTAGGGGCGGTCGGCGGCGAAGTACACGGCCCCGTCGGGGGTGTCGTTCTTCAGCCCGAAGGGCTCCAGGTCCACCAGGAAGTGGTGCTTGTTCGGCAGGGAGAAGCGGACCTCGTCGATCTCGCCGCGGTGCTCGATGATCCGCGCGCCCATCTCGTACAGGGTCTGCTGCAGGGAGAGCGAGTAGGTCTCCGCGAAGGCCCGGAGCATGTGCTGCTTCGTCTGCTCGTAGGACTCGTCCCAGTCGGGCGCGGGCTGCTCGTCGTCGGTCCAGTTGAAGCGCCAGCGGGCGGAGACCTCGGTGGCCAGGACGCGGTCGTGGGTCTCCTGGAGCGTCGTGTACTTGTCCTTGACGTAGCCCCAGAATTCGGAGTTCGTCGAGTTCAGCACGGTGAGGTCCTTCAGGCCGGAGACGACCTCCCAGGTCCCGCCGTCGTAGGTGATCTGGGTGAGGCGGGTCTCCTGGCCCCGGCGGACGAAGGAGTGCTTGATCTCCTCGCCGTCGGCGCCGGTGCCCTCGATCCGCTCCCAGGCGTACTCCTCGATGCGGATGCGCGCCCGGTGGATGGGCGCCTGGCTGGTCACGAAGTGCCGGGCGAGGTGGATGCCGAACTGCTCGGCGGACTCGACGCCGTACTCCTTGGCGAACGCGAACACCGTGTTCTTGGTGGTGTCGGTCGGCAGGACGTTGGCGTTGGAGCCGGAGTAGTGGACCTCGGCCATGTCGCCGGACAGCGCGACGGAGACGTTCAGGTCCTTGATGTGGTGGGTGGTGCCGTCCCGCGTGATCCTGACGACTCGGTTCTCGGCCTTGCCGTACTGGTTCTGTCCCAGAAGCACAGGGCGGGCAGGGCTGGAATGGGCGGTCATGTAGCTAGCTCCCTCGGTATACGGAGTAGCCGAACGGGTTGAGCAGCAGCGGTACGTGATAGTGCTCCCCGGGCGTCACGGCGAAGGTGATCGCCACCTCGGGGAAGAACACGGCACCGCTGTCCCGATTCGCGGGGGCGTCCTGCTGCGCATCGGCTTGCTTCTTCTCGAAGTACGGCTCGACGGCGAAGTCGAGCCGGACGTGGGTGGTGCCCTCCGGCGGGGCCGGGAGGTCCTTGCACCGCCCGTCCGCGTCGGTCGCGGAGCCGCCGAGCTCCCGCCAGTCCGCGTCCCGGCCCGGGCGGACGGAGAGGCGGACGGCGACGCCCTCGGCGGGCCGGCCGACGCTGGTGTCCAGGATGTGCGTGGACACGGAGGCGGTGGTGCTGGTGCTCATGGTCGGCGTCCTTGTCAGTCGTCGTCGACGAGGCGGGCGAGCCGGATACGGTTGATCTTTCCCAGCTCGGTGCGGACGATCTCGCGCTCCTGCTCGGGCGCGTTGCCGATCCGCTCCTTGACCGCGTCGCGCATCTGCTCGCCGGTCCGGCCGGTGGCGCAGATCAGGAAGACATGGCCGAACTTCTCCTGGTAGGCCAGGTTGAGTTCGAGCATCTCCGCCTTGAGGTCCTCGGAGGCGCCGGCCATGCCGCGCTGCTCGCGGGCGGAGGCCGGGTCGCCCGGCCGGGGGCGGCCGATCGGCGGGTGGCCGGCCATGGCCTCGGCGAGGTCGTCCGCGGTCAGTTCGGCCATGGCGGCGTCGCTGGCCCGGTAGAGCTCGTCGGGGGTGGCGTAGGGGCGGGCGGCGAGCAGCCGCCGCACCCAGGCGGTGGAGGCGCACGCCTCGTGGAGCGCGGCGTACGCCGCGTGCTCCTCCAGGGCGTTGAACCGGGCCAGGCCCGGGGGCGTGGGATTCGGCGTCACGGGAGCCTCCGTGGCCGCGAACGGCCTTCGTGCTGAACGGGCGTGCCGTTAGCTAACGCCTTGCGGCGACAGCGCGTCAACACTTTGTTGAAAATTCCCGGTAACGAAACCGGGGAGCTCCGGTCAGGGGTTCTTGTCCCGGTTCAGGTAGTTGTAGACCGTGAAGCGGCTGACCCCGAGCGCGCTCGCGACGGTCTCCACCCCATGCCGCACGGAGAAGGCGCCGCGCGCCTCGAGGCTGCGGACGACCTCCTGCTTGGCCTTGCGGTCCAGGTCGGCCAGGGGCTTGCCCGTACGGCGCTCCATGGCGGCCAGGATGTGGTCGAGGGAGTCGGCGAGCTGGGGCAGCCGCACGGCGACGACGTCGGAGCCGCGCCAGGAGAGCACGACGTCCTCGGGGCCGGCCTCGTCGGGCGGGAGGAGTTCACCGCCCATGGCGTCGACCAGTGGCTTGACGGCCGCGATGAAGGTGTCGTCCCCGTCGGTCACGCCCCGTCCTCCCCGATCACATTGACCTGGAGCGAGATCCGGGTGGCGCCCGCGCCGAGGCTCTTGCGCAGCAGGGCCTCCACGGCGGCGAGCACCGCGTCCGAGCCGCCTTCCGCCGTGTTGCCGAACGGGCCGACGTCCACCGCGTCCAGGTCCGCCGCCTCGATGACCTCACGGGCCGCCACGGCGTGCGCGGGCGCCTCGTCGAGGTCGAAGGGCTCGGTCGTGAACTCCACTCTCAATCGCACGCGCACAACCTAACGCGCGGTGCCGTCATCCGCCGAGCCCTCTTGACAACCTCCGGGACCCGACGGCAGTCTTCCAATAAGCAGAAACAAACTTCCGCCATACGGAATATTGCCACGGAAGGGAGCGCCGGTCCGATGGGATTCGCAGAGCAGCGCTTCAACGTCAACCTGTCGATCCTCTTCACGGAACTCCCGCTCCTGGAGCGTCCCGCGGCCGCCGCCGCGGCCGGCTTCACCGCGGTCGAGCTGTGGTGGCCCTGGATCGACTCCCCCACCCCCGAGCGGTCCGAGCTCGACGCCCTGCGGAAGGCGGTCGAGGACGCGGGCGTACGGCTCACCGGGCTGAACTTCTACGCCGGGCGGCTGCCCGGCCCGGACCGCGGCGCCCTGTCGGTGCCCGGCGAGGAGTCGGAGCGGTTCCGCGCCAACGTCGAGGTCGCGGCGGAGTTCGCCGAATCCCTCGGCTGCGGGGCCCTCAACGCCCTGTACGGCAACCGCGTCGACGGCGTGGACCCGGCCGAGCAGGACGCGCTCGCGCTGGAGAACCTGGTCCTCGCCGCCCGGGCGGCCGACCGGATCGGCGCGATCCTGCTGATCGAGGCGCTGAACAAGGCGGAGTCACCGCTGTACCCGCTGGTCAGCGCGCCCGCCGCGGTGGGCGTGGCGGACAAGGTGAACGCGGCGACCGGACTCGGCAACGCCCAGTTCCTCATGGACCTCTACCACCTGTCCATGAACGGCGAGGACCTGCCCGCGGTGATCGAGCGGTACGCGGCGCGGACCGGCCACGTCCAGATCGCCGACAACCCGGGCCGCGGCGCGCCGGGCACCGGCGCGCTGCCCCTCGAAGACCTCCTCGACCAGCTGAGGAAGGCGGGCTACGACGGCTGGGTCGGCCTCGAGTACAAGCCGGGCGACCGCCCGAGCGCCGAGGCCTTCGACTGGCTGCCCCGCTGACCCCGTTACCGAAAGGCACCCCCTCATGAGCACCCTTCCCACGATCGCCTGGATCGGCCTCGGCATCATGGGCTCCCCCATGTCCGAGAACCTGATCAAGGCGGGCTACCAGGTCACCGGCTACACGCTGGAGCAGGACAAGCTGGACCGGCTCGCCGCGGCGGGCGGCACCGCGGCCGGCTCCGCCGCCGAGGCCGTGCGGGACGCCGACGTCGTGATCACCATGGTCCCGGCCTCCCCGCAGGTCGAGGCGATCGCGTACGGCCCCGACGGCATCCTGGAGAACGCGCGCTCCGGCGCCCTGCTGATCGACATGTCCTCGATCACCCCCCGGACCTCGGTGGACCTGGCGAAGGCCGCGAAGGACAAGGGCATCCGCGTGCTGGACGCCCCGGTGTCCGGTGGTGAGGCCGGCGCGATCGAGGCCGTGCTGTCGATCATGGCCGGTGGCGAGCAGGCCGACTTCGACGAGGCCAGGCCGATCTTCGACGCGCTCGGCCGGACCGTCGTGCTGTGCGGACCGCACGGCTCGGGACAGACCGTGAAGGCCGCCAACCAGCTCATCGTCGCCGTGAACATCCAGGCGTGCGCCGAGGCCGTGGTCTTCCTGGAGAAGTCCGGCGTGGACCTCAAGGCCGCCCTGGACGTCCTGAACGGCGGCCTGGCGGGCTCGACCGTGCTGACCCGCAAGAAGGACAACTTCCTGAACCGGGACTTCGAGCCGGGCTTCCGCATCGATCTGCACCACAAGGACATGGGCATCGTCACGGACGCCGCCCGCGGCGTCGGCGCGGCCCTGCCGGTCGGCGCCGTGGTCGCCCAGCTCGTGGCGTCCCTGCGCGCCCAGGGCGACGGCGGCCTGGACCACTCGGCCCTGCTGCGGGCCGTGGAGCGCCTGTCCGGCGCCTCCCGCTGAGACCTCCGGGCGGTGCCGGCGCCGACACATGTCCTGTCGCGCCCAGGCACCGGCACCGCCCGGACACCCCGTCGGCACACCGCCGGCGGGACGTCCCTTCCGCGCCCGGCGCGGAAGCGGACCCGTCCACGGCGTCCGGCTCCTGACGGAAGGTCATGAGCCGGACGCACCGCCCGCGCCCCGTCGCCGGCCGGCCCGGATGAGGGGTCGCCGCCCGGAGGAGGGCGCGGGCCGCGTGTGGACCGCGGCGGCGAGCGAGCCAGTGCGGTGGTGAAGGCCCCGGCCGCCTCCTTCGACCTGAGGGGAGGCAGGCCCGGGTTCCGTCGCTCCCGCCGCGGTCCCCGGCACCCCAGAACGCCGTCCGGCGGCGCGAACGTACTGTCGCGCCCAGCCTCGCGCCGTCGGACGGCCACCACCGGACAGCCCACGCGGCGCCGGCCACGGAGACTCCCGTGCCCGGCGCCGCGCGCGTGCGCGTGTGCCCCGCCGGGGTGCGGAGCGGGGCCTTTCGCAGCAGTCTGAAGGCATGACGGCACGACCGACCGAGCATCCGCGCATCGTGGTGCACCCGCCCGGGCTGGACGGCTCCCGGCGGGTCACCGAGGGCGACAGGCCGCTGGGCATCGCCACGCACGTGGACGACGTCAGCGAGATCCTGCGGCTCTCCGACCACTACGTCACGAACGTGGCGGAGAGCGACTTGATCGACTGGCAGGGCGGCGGCCCCGACGACTGGCCGGGGCTGTCGGAGCACCACGAGGAGGGCTGACCGGGCGCGTACAGCCGGCGGCGTAGGACGTCTACGCCATGCTCAAATCAAGCTCTGAACTTCGTTCAAGGGGCTTCGGATGCCCCCCGCGCAGGGCAGATTGTCGTCACACGGGTCCCGCCGGCACGGGGGCTGCGGGTCCCGTGACACGGGGGTTCCACGGGGGAGCACCGTCACGGGGGAGCACGAAGAGGGCGGTCCGGCTGTCGGCCGGACCGCCCTTCGCGGTCGACGGGGGGGGTGTGCCGCCCCGGGTCGGTCGCGGGGTCAGACCTTGAGCGGCCTGACCGACGTCGGCGCGTGGCCCGGCTCGGTCGCGATCTCCTCGAACTCCACGACGGCACCGATGTCGTTGGTCGTCGACATGGAGATGTCGGTGACCCGCTCCAGGATCACCTCCACGACGACCGGCACCCGGTACTCCGCCGCCAGCTTGCCCGCCTGCTCGAAGGCCGCGCCCAGCTCGGCCGGGTCGGTCACCCGGATCGCCTTGCAGCCGAGGCCCTCGGCCACCTTGACGTGGTCCACCCCGTAGACGCCGAGTTCCGGTGAGTTGACGTTCTCGAACTCCAGGTTGACCTGGAAGTCGATGTCGAAGGCCCGCTGCGCCTGGCGTATCAGGCCCAGATAGGCGTTGTTGACCAGCACGTGGACGTACGGGATCCTGTGCTGCGCCCCGACGGCCAGCTCCTCGATCATGAACTGGAAGTCGTAGTCGCCGGACAGCGCGACGACCTGCGCCTCCGGGTCGGCCTTGGCGACGCCCAGCGCGGCCGGGACCGTCCAGCCGAGGGGTCCGGCCTGGCCGCAGTTGATCCAGTGCCGCGGCCGGTAGACGTGCAACATCTGGGCGCCCGCGATCTGCGAGAGGCCGATGGTGGAGACGTACCGGGTCTCCGGGCCGAAGGCCCTGTTCATCTCCTCGTAGACGCGCTGCGGCTTGATCGGGATGTCGTCGAAGTGCGTACGCCGCTGGAGGGTGGCCCTGCGCTCCTGGGCGGCGGCGGCCCAGGCGCCGCGGTCGGGCAGCCGGCCCTCGGCCTTCAGCTCCCGCCCCACCTCGACGAACAGCTGCAGGGCGGCCTTGGCGTCGGAGGCGATGCCGTAGTCCGGGGCGAAGATCCTGCCGATCTGGGTGGGCTCGACGTCGACGTGCACGAAGGTGCGGCCGGCCGTGTAGACGTCCAGCTTGCCGGTGTGGCGGTTGGCCCAGCGGTTGCCGATGCCGAGGACGAAGTCGGACTCCAGGAAGGTGGCGTTGCCGTAGCGGTGCGACGTCTGCAGGCCCACCATGCCGGCGTTCAGCTCGTGGTCGTCGGGGAGCACGCCCCAGCCCATCAGGGTGGGGACGACCGGGGTGCCGGTCAGCTCGGCGAACTCGACGAGGAGGTCCGCGGCGTCTGCGTTGACGACTCCGCCGCCCGCGACGATCAGCGGCCGCTCGGCGGCGTTCAGCATCCCGAGCGCCTTCTCGATCTGGGCGCGGGTGGCGGCGGGCTTGTAGACGGGCAGCGGGGCGTACGTCTCCGGGTCGAACTCGATCTCGGTGAGCTGGACGTCGATCGGCAGGTCGACGAGGACGGGGCCGGGGCGGCCGGAGCGCATCAGGTGGAAGGCCTGCTGGAAGACGCCGGGGACCTGCGCGGCCTCCAGGACGGTGACCGCCATCTTCGTGACCGGCTTGGCGATCGCGGCGATGTCGACGGCCTGGAAGTCCTCCTTGTGGATCACGGCGGTCGGCGCCTGGCCGGTGATGCACAGGATCGGCACGGAGTCGCCGGTCGCGGAGTAGAGGCCGGTGATCATGTCGGTGCCGGCGGGTCCGGACGTGCCGATGCAGACGCCGATGTTGCCGGGGTGCGCGCGGGTGTAGCCCTCGGCCATGTGCGAGGCGCCCTCGACATGGCGGGCGAGGGTGTGGTGGATGCCGCCGGATGCCTTGAGCGCAGCGTAGAAGGGGTTGATCGCCGCGCCGGGCACACCGAACGCGTCCCTGACGCCCTCGCGCTTGAGGATCTCGACTGCCGCGCGGGCAGCGGTCATACGAGCCATTGAGGTCTCCTGCTTCGGCCGTCGGATTCGCACTCCCGTCGCGCCCCGCGGTGAGCAAGTCCGTGATGAGGTCCATCCCGCCATATTTTCCGTATAGCGGAACTTACTTTCTACTATCTGGAAGCAATGTAGGTGGGGCGCCGGAGGCCGTCAAGAGGGGGACAACCGGCCCCCGGCAGGGGGACGATGGGGCCGCTGTCCGATGCGAACCCTCCTGGAGGGCCATGTCCGAGAGCGTGCCGGTGCGCTGCCCGGCCTGCCGGAGCGAGCACCACTACGAGGCACCCGTCTATCCGTGCGCGTGCGGGGCACCCCTCGCGCCCCGGCTCGACCCGGACGGGACCGCCACCCCCGTCACCCACCGGGCCTGGGACGACGAGTGGGTCACCGTGGGCTGTTCCGCCTGCGGCCGGGAGAGCGAGTGGCCCCGGCCGGAACTGGGCTGCCCCTGCGGCACGGTCCTGCGGGTCCCGCTGGCCGCCCCGTCCGCCGCCGGCCCCGAACCCCGGCAGCCACCCGCACCCCGCCGCGCCTTCCAGCCGGTGACGATCCGCACCGCCCGGGACGCCGTCACCGCGGCGGCCGTCTACCTGCGCTGGCTCGGCTACCGGGACATCCGCCGCGCCGACCAGCGCCCGACGTCCGGCATCGGCCTCGCCGCGCACGGCCTGCTCGCCCAGGTCGACCCGACGGTGAACCCGGCCTCGCGGCGGGACGTGGAGTGCCTGTGGCTGACGGCCATGACGGAGTCGACGCACTGCGTCTACTTCTCCCTCGCCGGCTACACCCCGGACGCCCGCACCCGGGCCGACTCCCTGCACGTCCCCTTGTTCGTCCTCGACCTCACGGGCACTCCCCAGCCGGTCAACGACCAGGCCGACGAACTGGACGCGACGGGGGCGGGGTGAGCCCGAAATCCGCTGGCGTCCCGGCCGGCTGCGGGACGACACTCGCCCCATGCGCATCCGTCTCGTCCTGCCCGGTGAGCCGGCCGTTCTTCAGGAGATCGAGCGGGCCGCCGGGGCCGCTTTCCGGGAGATCGGCATGGCGGAGATCGCCGACGCCGAGCCGCCGGCTCTGACCGTGCTGGAGGAGTACCGGCGGGCGGGGCGGGCCTGGGCCGGCTGTGACGGGGGTGACCGGCCCGTGGGGTATCTGGTCGCCGAACCCGTCGACGGGGCCCTGCACGTCGAGCAGGTGTCGGTGCACCCCGGCGCGGCCCGCCGGGGGGTGGGCCGCGCGCTCCTCGCGCACGCCGGCGAACACGCCCGCGAGGAGGGGCTGAACGGTCTGACGCTGACCACCTTCACGCGCGTCCCGTGGAACGCGCCGTACTACGGGCGGCTGGGCTTCCACGTCGTGCCGGTGGACCGGCTCACCCCCGGGCTGCGGGCGATCCGCGCCCGAGAGGCGGACCTCGGTCTCGACCGGTGGCCGCGCGTGTGCATGCGCCGCTAGGTGTCCCGACGGTATCGCCGGGCTCCCGGCGTCCTCGGCGGGACACCCCCTAAGGGGCGTCCGTCGCGTACCGCTGGCGCAGTTCCACCTTGCGCACCTTGCCGGACACCGTCATCGGGAACGCGTCGAGGATGGTCAGCCGGCTCGGGATCTTGTAGTGCGCGAGCTGTCCGTCGCAGAAGACGCGCAGTTCCTCCAGCGTCAGCGGATCGTCCGTGTCCCGCGGGATGACGCAGGCCAGCACCTCCTCGCCGTACCGCTCGTGCGGCACGCCGACGACCTGGACGTCGGCGATCTTGGGGTGGGCGTAGAGGAACTCCTCGATCTCGCGCGGGTAGATGTTCTCGCCGCCCCGGATGATCATGTCCTTGATCCGGCCGACGATCTCCACGTACCCGTCCTCGCGCATCACCGCCAGATCGCCGGTGTGCATCCAGCGGCCCCTGTCGATCGCCTCGGCGGTCTTCTCCGGCTCCTCCCAGTAGCCGAGCATCACGCTGTATCCCCGCGTGCACAGTTCGCCCGAGGTGCCGCGCTCCACGGTCACGCCGGTCGCCGGGTCGACGATCTTCACCTCGATGTGCGGCAGGACGCGGCCGACGGTGCCGGTGCGGTGCTCCAGGTCGTCCTCCATGCGCGTCTGGAGGGACACCGGGGAGGTCTCCGTCATGCCGTAGCAGATGGAGACCTGCTCCATGTGCATCTCGGCGACCACCCGCTTCATCACCTCCACCGGGCAGGGCGAGCCCGCCATGATGCCGGTGCGCAGGGTGGAGAGGTCGTAGCCGGCGAAGTCGGGGAGGTTCAACTCGGCGATGAACATGGTCGGCACGCCGTAGAGCGAGGTGCACCGCTCCTGCTGCACGGCCTCCAGGGTGGCCCTCGGGTCGAAGGACGGGGCGGGGATGACGATGCAGGCGCCGTGGGAGGTGGCGGCCAGATTCCCCATCACCATGCCGAAGCAGTGGTAGAAGGGCACCGGGACGCACACCCGGTCCTGCTCGCTGTACGCGATCAACTCCCCGACGAAGTAACCGTTGTTGAGGATGTTGTGGTGGGAGAGCGTGGCGCCCTTGGGGAAGCCGGTGGTGCCCGAGGTGTACTGGATGTTGATGGGGTCGTCGCAGGACAGCTCCGGGAACGGGGCCGGTGTGCCGCGCGCGATCAGCGCGTCCCAGCTCGGATCGCCGATGTAGGCGGTCTCCCGCAGCGCCGGGCAGCGGCCGCGCACGTCCTCGACCATCGCCCGGTAGTCGCTCGCCTTGTGGCGGAGCGAGGCGAACAGCAGTGAGACACCAGCCTGGTTGAGGACGTACTCCAGCTCATGGGTGCGGTACGCCGGATTGATGTTCACCATGATGGCGCCGACGCGGGCCGTGGCGTACTGGACCAGCACCCACTCGGGGCAGTTGACGGCCCAGATGCCCACCCGGTCGCCCTTGGCGACACCGCTCGCCAGCAGCGCGTACGCCAGCGTGTCGACGTCCGCGGCGAACTGCGCGTACGTCCAGCGCCGCCCGGAGGCCACGTCGACCAGCGCCTCCCGGTCCGGCCAGGCGGCGACGGCCCGGTCCAGGTCGGCCCCGATCGTGTCGCCGAGCAGGGGCGTGTCCCCGGTCCCGTGGGTGTAGGAGTTCACCGGAAGTCCTCCTCGCGGTACTCGGCGTCCGACCCCGCGGCGGTGGCCTCGCGCAGTTCGATACGGCGGATCTTGCCCGACACGGTCTTGGGCAGCGGCCCGAACTCCAGGCGGCGCAGCCGTTTGTAGGGCGCGAGTACCTGGCGTGAGTGCTCGAAGAGCACCTTGGCCGTGTCGGGTCCGGACTCCCAGCCGTCCGCGAGCACGATGTACGCCTTGGGCACCGCGAGCCGCAGTTCGTCGGGCGCGGGCACGACGGCCGCCTCGGCGACCGCCTCGTGCTCCAGCAGGGCGCTCTCCAGCTCGAACGGGCTGATCTTGTAGTCGCTGGCCTTGAAGACGTCGTCGGACCGGCCCACGTACGTGATGTAGCCGTCGGCGTCGCGGGAGCCGATGTCGCCGGTGCGGTAGTAGCCGCCCGCCATCGCCTCCGCCGTACGGCCCGGGTCGCCGTGGTAGCCGGTCATCACGCCGACCGGCCGGGCGGAGAGGTCGAGGGCGATCTCCCCCTCGTCGGCGCCGGGTGCGCCGGTCACCGGGTCGAGCAGTTCGACGCGGTAGCCGGGGCTGGGCCGGCCCATGGAGCCCGTCTTCAGGGGCTGGCCGGGGCTGTTGGAGACCTGCACGGCCGTCTCGGTCTGCCCGAAGCCGTCCCGGACGGTCACCCCCCAGGCGCGCCGCACCTGTTCGATGACCTCGGGGTTGAGCGGTTCGCCGGCGGCGACGACCTCACGGGGCGGGGTGCGCAGCGCGCTCAGGTCGGCCTGGATGAGCATGCGCCACACCGTCGGCGGGGCGCAGAAGGTGGTGACACCGGCCCGGTCCATCTCGGCCATCAGACGGGCCGCGTCGAAGCGCGTGTAGTTGTGGATGAAGACGGTCGCCTCGGCGTTCCACGGCGCGAACAGGTTGGACCAGGCGTGCTTGGCCCAGCCGGGCGAGGAGATGTTCAGGTGCACGTCGCCCGGTGTGAGGCCGATCCAGTACATGGTGGCCAGATGCCCGATCGGGTACGAGGTGTGGGTGTGCTCGACCAGTTTGGGGCGGGCGGTGGTGCCGGAGGTGAAGTAGAGCATCAGAGGGTCGTCGGCGCCGGTCGGCCCGTCGGGGGTGAACGTGCCGGAGGCCCCGTAGGCGTCCTCGTACGCCGACCAGCCCGCGGGGGCCCCGCCGACGGCGATCCGGGTGTAGTCGCCGGGTACGTCGTCGAACTTGCCGGTGTCCTCCGAGCGGACCAGGACGTGCCGGACGTGTCCGCGCTCCACGCGGTCGCGCAGGTCGGCCGGGCCGAGCAGCGGGGTGGCCGGGATGACGACGGCGCGCAGCTTCATGGCGGCGAGGGCGGTCTCCCACAGTTCGGCCTGGTTGCCGAGCATGACGAGCACGCGGTCCCCGGCGCGTACGCCCCTCTCGCGCATCCCATTGGCGACGCGGGCGGAGCGTTCGGCCATCTCGGCGAACGTCAGCCGTACCTCGCTGCCGTCCTCCTCCACGATGTGCAGCGCGAGCCGGTCGTTCCCGGCCGCGACGGCGTCGAACCAGTCGAGCGCCCAGTTGAACCGCTCCGGCCTGGGCCAGCGGAAACCCTCGTACGCCGTGGCGTAGTCCTCGCGGTGTTCGAGCAGGAAGTCCCGCGCCCCGCGGAACAGCTCCGTCCCCGTCTTCATTCGTCCTCCTGGTTACCGGACCTTGCCGGGCGGCCCTCTGCCATCGTGTAATCCGTGACGTGGGTCTCACTACCCCCGAACGGGGGTGTGCGCTCGGGACGCAGCGGGTGAAGGGGCGAGCAGGTGGCAGTGGACGCGGCCGCAGCGGTGGAGATCGGGCGTGGGCTGGTGCGTCTGCGCCGCTCGACCGGGCTCCCGGTCGCCTTCGGCGGCCCGCTGGAGCCGGGCCGCCCGCGGGTGCGCATCAGCGAGCTGAACGGCACCGCCACGGACGCCCTGCGCCGGCTCGCCGTCGCCGCGGGCAACGGCCTCGGCGGCAAGGCCGTCGCGCTGGCCCGCCCCTGCGCGGTCATCGACTACTCGGCCTCCCGGCAGATCAGCCACGAGTACGACGCCGCCGTCGCCGCCGAGGGCCTGTGCGCGGTGGTGGCGGTCCCGGTGGTGGTACGGCGCCGGGTGCGCGGCGTCCTGTACGGCGCCCTGCGCACGGCCCAGCCGCTGGGCGACCGCACCCTGACCGCCGCGGTGGACGCGGCGCGGGACGTGGAGCAGGCCCTGGTGGTGCGGGACGAGGTGCAGGGCCTGCTGGAGGCGGCCCGGCCGCAGACCGCGCCGGCCGAGGGGGGTGCCGCCTGGGAGCAGGTCCGGGAGGCGCACGCGGCGCTGCGGGCGCTGGCGCCGCGCATCGGTGATCCGGCGCTGCGCGCGGAACTGCTGGACGCGGCCGGCCTGCTGGCGGTGGAGGCCGGGCCGGGGGCCGTGCAACTGGCGCCGCGTGAGGTGGACGTGCTGGCGTGTGTGGCCGCGGGCGCCACGAACGCGGTGGCCGCCGGACGGCTGGGCCTGCGCGCGGAGACGGTGAAGGGCTATCTGCGGTCGGCCATGCGCAAGCTGGGCGCCCATACGCGCGGGGAGGCCGTGGTGGCGGCGCGCCGGGCGGGGTTGCTGCCGTAGCCGTGCACACGGACCGGTGGGTGCGGCGGGCCGTCCCGGACGGGGACGGCCCCGCTCCCGCGCGGTGGGGCCCGGCGGGGCCGGGCGGGCCACTCGGGACGACTCGCCATTCATTCATCGAGGCTGTGAATTTCTTTATGCGAGCCCGCTGTTATTCGGCTCACCTCCCCGCGGCTCCGAATTTCAACGAACCGTTGCCTAACATTGGCCCGAACACGACACATGGAGGGGAGCGGTGACCGTGCCACGGGACTTCAAGGAGCCTGCCGGCTGCCGCTCCGACCAGGTCATCGGGCGGGCCGAGTTGGTCACCGCGGCACGCGAGCAGCTCGCGCGCGGCGGCAGCGTGCTGCTTCACGGTCCGGCCGGAATTGGGAAGTCGACGGTCCTGCGGTCATTGGCCGCGGAATACGGCCACGAGGCACGAACCGTCTTGCGCTGCTCCCCCACCGAGTCCGAATCCCACCTTCCCTTCCTGGCCCTGGCCGACCTCCTCGGCCTCGTCCTCGACGAGGTGTCCGGGCGGCTGCCCGCCGCCCAGCGCACCGCCCTGGAGGCGGCGCTCACCGGACGCGGCGAGTCCACACTCCAGCGCGACGGGCTGGCCCTGCGGCTCGCCGTCCTGTCCGCGCTGCGCGCCCTGGCCGACGCCGGGCCCGTGCTGATCGTCGCCGACGACGCCCAGTGGCTGGATCCCGCCAGCGCCGAACTCCTCGGCTTCGCGGCCCGCCGGCTCGGCGGGACCCCGGTGCGGATGCTGTGCGCGGTGCGCACCGAGAGCGAGGAGTACGACCAGCATCTGCGCGCCTCCCCGCCGGACACCCTGGCGATACGCCTGGGCCCGCTGTCCCGGGCCCAGTTGTCCGTCCTGCTCGACCGCCGCGGCTACACCGGTCTGCCCCGCTCCACCGTCCGTGACATCCACCGCACCAGCGGCGGCAACGCCCTGTTCGCGCTCGAACTGAGCCGGGCCCTCGCGGAGAACGCCACCCCGCCCCGCCCCGGCGAGCCCCTGCCGGTGCCCACCTCGCTGCGCGCCCTCGTGCTGAACCGCCTGGAGATGCTGTCGGAGGAGGCCCGCCGCACCCTCCTCGTGGCCAGCGCGGGCGCCCGCCCCACCCTGGCCCTGCTGCACGCGGCCGGGCGGGCCAACGCCGAGGCCGAGACGGCCCAGGCCGCCGCCCTCGGGCTGCTGGCGACCGAGCCGGAGGGACCGGCCGTACGGTTCGCGCACCCCATGATCTCGGCCGCGCTGTACGCCGAGGCGCCCGCGCAGGAGCGCCGGGCCGTCCACGCCGCCCTGTCCACGGCCGCCTCCGACCCGATCGAACGCGCCCGGCACCTGGCCCTCGCCACCAGCGGCACCGACCCGGAGGTCGCCGCCCGGCTGGCCGAGGCCGCCGCACTGGCCCGCGACCGGGGCGCCCCGTCGGTGGCCGCCCAGCTGTGCCTGCTCGCCGCCCGGCACACCCCGGCGGACGGCGACCCGAGTCCGGACGCGCTGCGGCTGAAGGCCACCGAGGACGCGATCACGGCGGGCGAGCTGGACCTCGCCCGCGACATCGCCCGCGAGGTGCTGTCCCGTACGTCGGTGCCCGCGGAGCGGGTGCGGGCCTGGATCGCGGTGATCGAGACCGCGGGCCACGCCATGTCGGAGGTCGACGCGATCTTCCCGCAGGCCCTGGCCGACGCCGGTGACGACCCGCGGCTGCTCGCCCTGGTCCACTACCAGCTGACCTGGCGGGCCGTGCTGGTCAAGGGCGACTTCGACGAGGCGCGCGAGGAGGTCGCGTACGCCGCCGAGCTCGCGGCGCGGGCCGGCGACCGGTACACCGAGTTGATGGCGCTGGCCTTCCAGGCCCAGATCGAGACGCTGATGGGGCATCCGGACGCGCCCGCGACCATCCAGCGCGCCCTGGAGGAGCCGCAGGACCCGCGCGTGGCCTGCCACCACAACGGCGCCGGGTACTCCCGCTTCCGCTGGCTGATCATGAGCGACCAGCTGCCGGAGGCCCGGGCGGCCGTCACCGGGCTGCTGCGCGAGGTGCGCCGGCACGGGTGGGTGGAGAGCGAGGTGCACTTCCTGCGCGGGGTGGCCGAGACCGAACTGCACTCCGGTCAGTGCGGACGCGCCCTCGACCTGGCCCGCGAGAGCCTGCGGCTGGCCCGGGACACCGGGATCGGCGAGGTGGCGTCGGCGGTGCTGGCCTCCCTCGCGGAGGCGGCCGGCGGGCAGGTGGACCGGGCGCTTGCGCTGGCCCGGGAGGCCGTGGAGCACGCCGAGGAGGACGGCGACCAGATGTACGTCTCCCGTGCGCTGGCCGCGCTGGGGCACGCCGAGCTGGTGGCGGGCGACGTGCAGGCGGCGGTGCGGTCGCTGCGCCGGGTGCGGGAGGTCGAGCAGGGCCTCGGCATCACGGACCCCGCGCGCGGGCGGTGGCACGGTGACCTCGCCGAGGCACTGGTGGGCACCGGTGAGCTGGCGGAGGCGCGGGACCTCATCGACGTCACCCGGGCGCAGGCGCTGCGACTCGACCGCGACAGCGTGCTCGGCGTGCTGGACCGGGCCGAGGCGGTGCTGCGCGCCGCGCGCGGCGACCGGGAGGGGGCGGTGGCACAGCTGACGGCCGCTCAGGACCGGCTGGGGGAACTCGGATACGGCCTGGAGGCGGCCCGCGCCGCCTTCGCGCTGGCCCGGCTGCGCCCCGACGCGGGACCGGCCGCCTACGAGGAGGCGGCACGGCTGTTCCGCCGTTGCCGGGCGCTGCCGTGGCTGCGGAAGGTCGAGGCGGCCGCCGCGGAGCGCGGCGCGGCGGCGCTGCCCCCGCCCGCACCGGCGCCGGGCGGCCCGGCGGGCCTGGACGGGCTGGCCTCGATGGAGCGTCAGGTCGCGGGCCTGGTGATGGAGGGCGCGACGAACCGGGAGATCGCCGCGCGCCTGTTCATCAGCGTCAAGACCGTGGAGGCGACGCTGACCCGGGTGTACCGCAAGCTCGGCATCCGTTCCCGCGTCGACATCGTCCGCCTGGCGGCGGGGCGCCGGGCCCCGTGAGGCGGGGGCCCGGGGCGTAGACGTGCCGTAGGACTGCCGAACCGCGTACCGGGCCCCGTCCGTCGTACGGCGCGGGGTCGGCGGTATGTTCGGGCGGAGTTCACCCCATTGCGTCGGCGCGCCCTGGTTTACCGGGCACGACCGAGGGTTTTCCCTGCCCAACTCCCTTAGGGGGTTCCCTCATTGGGCAGGGGATCAGCCAGGACCTACCTTGTGGGTGTGCCGATCGCCGGGCACGCGGGGTCGGTCCCTCGGCCCCACCGAGACCTACCGCCCGCGCGACCCCCCACCGGCCATCCCCCCACCGAGGAGTCTCCTTGTCCGGGCTCACCCGTGCCAGAAGGACCGCCGTCGTCACGGCGGCGGCCGCCGCCGCGGCCGCGCTCCTCAGCGCCCCCACCGCTGAGGCCGCGTCGTCCCGCATCGTCGGCGGCACCACGACCACGACGTCCGCGTACCCGTTCATGATGCAGATCACGGACGCCTCGCAGAACCAGTTCTGCGGCGGGACGCTGGTCTCCCCCACCAAGGTCGTCACGGCCGCCCACTGCATGGCCGGCGAGCGCCCCGGTGACGTCCGGGTCGTCGGCGGCCGCACCTACCTCGACGGCGGCGACGGCACCGTCGCCAAGGTCGGCGACATCTGGGTCCACCCCGGCTACACCACGGCCACCAAGGGGGACGACGTGGCCGTACTGACCCTGTCGACGTCGATGCCCTACGCCACCGCCGGCTACGTCGGTTCCTCGGACACGGGGGTGTACGCGGCCGGCACCAGCGCCCGCATCCTCGGCTGGGGCACCACGTCGTCGGGAGGCAGTTCCTCCAACCAGCTGCGTACGGCCACCGTGCCCACGGTGTCCGACTCGAGTTGCGCCGGTTCCTACGGCTCGGACTACGTCGCCTCCGACATGGTCTGCGCCGGGAAGACGTCCGGCGGCGTCGACTCCTGCCAGGGCGACAGCGGCGGTCCCCTGCTCATCGGGGGCGTCCTGGCAGGGATAACGTCCTGGGGCGAGGGCTGCGCCCAGGCCGGGTACCCGGGTGTGTACACCCGGCTGACCACGTTCTCGGCCGAGGTGACCGACCAGGTCCGGTCCTAGCCGGGAACCACAGACCAGGGGGCGTTGCGGGCCTCCACGAGCGGCCCGCAACGCCCCCTGTCCAAGCCCGACTCCTGCCCTCGCCCACCCCGGATCGGGCCCGTCACGGGCCTGGCACGCCGTCGGCGGCCCCTGTTTGAATGAGCCGCGGGCGAGATGCACGGGACAGGGGTGAGGGCATGGTGCCCATCGACCGGATGCCGGCGTTCGCGGCGATGTCGCTGCTGGTGATCGCGATTCCGGGACCCAGCGTCCTGTTCGTCGTCGGCCGCGCCCTGGCGCACGGGCGCCGCTCCGCCGTGGCGACCGCGCTCGGCAATGTCGTCGGCTCGTACCTGCTGGTGATCGCCGTCGCGGTCGGGATCGGCTCCCTCGTGGAGCGGTCCGTGACCGTCTACCTCACGGTGAAGCTGGCCGGCGCCGCCTATCTGGTCTGGCTCGGGGTGCAGGCGTTCCGGCACCGCAAGGAGCTGAAGGCCTCGGCGCTGCACACCGGCACGCGGGAGCCGGCGCTCGGCGATCTGCGCACCCTGCTCGACGGTGTACTCGTCGGCGTCACCAACCCCAAAGGGGTGGTGTTCTTCGCCGCGGTGCTCCCCCAGTTCGTGGACCACTCGGCACGTCATGTGCCGTTGCAGATGCTGGTGCTCGGTCTCGTCCCCATCACCATCGGCCTGGTCACGGACACCCTGTGGGGCCTGACCGCCTCCGCCGCCCGCACCTGGTTCGCCCGCTCCGACCGCCGGCTGTCCCTGATAGGCGGCGCGGGCGGCTGCACGATGATCGGCCTCGGCGTGACGGTCGCGGTGACGGGCCGGGCGGACTGAGCCCGGGCGGCCCGGTTTCCCCGCTCAACCGTCGGAGGCGTCCACTGCCCCGTGGATGACCGACTGGTCGCCGTTGACCACCGCGTTCACCGTGCGGTGACCGGAGGCGTGGTTCTTCCGCACGACCGACGGCGCACGGGCCCCTGGCGGGAGCGCGTCGAGGCCGTCCTGACCCGCGATCCCGAACGGACGGCGGAGGCACGCCGGTTCGCGGACTCCGTACGGTCGCTGCCGCCGCCGGACGGCACCACCGCGCCCGAACTCCTCGTCGTCGCACATGATTTCGGCCATGACGGGCCCCTTCGTTCGCGCCACCGGCGGGCGTTCGCACGGACCCGGCGACACGGGGTGCGCAGGTGGTCGTCCCGGCTCCTGTGCCCGGGCACGCACACAGCGTGAAAGCTGTTACGATCATCCTACTTTCGGCAGACTGACGCGGCGTCATGCCGCGCGCGGGGGGACAGTCGCCTCCAGGACCCCATCGCGAAGGAGTCGCTGTGGACCCGTGCACCCGGCCCGACGGGCTGGCGAGCCGACGGCCCCGGAAGGAACCAGGCTGTCCGGCCGTCACCACCCCGCAGGCCGGCGTAGTCCACCACCGATGAACCCACCTCGCTGAACAGCAGGCAACATCCGTCCACAGAAGGCGTGTTGGCCTTGCGGAGGAACGGTGGCGCGCTCTCGGGCGCCGTTACGCCGGTGATAGCATCCCCGCATCTGCGACCTTGATCCACTTACTTCAAGCGTTGACTTGAAGTCCGCACGCTCAGCAGCCACAGAGCTCGGGCGGGCGGCATGGTCTGTCGTGGGTGCGTACTCGCGGGGGAGTTATCCGTCTACGTCCGCATTTCATGCGCCGGGAAAGGTTTCCATGTCTCGAGACGCGCTTGCGTGGTGCCTGGTTGCGATGACGGCGATAGCCGTCGCAGCGATCGTGGCACTCGTCGTCCGCAACAGAGCCCTGGGGAGGAGAAAGCAGCAGGCCGAGGACGCGCTGAAGGGCGAGCTCGCGTCCGCACAGGGCCACCTCACCTCGGTGCAGGCCGAGTTGGCCCGGTACAAGCACCAGTTCGACACCACCATCCGGCAGGCGGAGGAGGCGGCCGAGGACAGCACCAAGGCGGTCCTCAAGGGTTCCGCCCGCTTCCTGCAGAGCCTGGCCGCCGAGCAGATGACCGTCCTGGAGGGCATCCAGGGCAAGTACGGCAACCACCCGGTCCTCGCCGAACTCCTGGAAGTGACGCACGCGAACGCGCAGATGCAGCGCAAGGCGCAGGGCATCGCCGTGCTGTGCGGCGCGCCGGCCGGCCGCCGCAACCGGCCGGGCAACGTGTACGACGTGGTGCGCAACGCCCAGTCGCAGATCCGCAACTTCCGCCGCGTCGAGATCATGCAGCAGACCGGTTTCGCGCTGAAGGCGTCGGCCGTCTCGCCCGTCGCGCTCGCCGTGGCGGAGCTGCTCGACAACGCTGCCAGCTTCTCCCAGCAGGACGCACCGATCGAAGTGACGTTCCAGCGGATCCAGAAGAACCTGTGCATCGTCATCGACGACGCCGGTGTCGGCATGAACGACGAGGAGCGGCAGCGGGCCACCGCCCTGCTGTCCGGCGACTTCGTCCCCCGGCTCTCCCAGCTCGGCAACCAGCCGAAGTTCGGCTTCCCGCTGATCGGGCTGCTCGCCCGCCAGTACGGCTTCCGGGTCGACGTCACGGGCATCTCCCGGTACGGCGGCGTCCGCGCCGTGGTGCTGCTGCCCGAGGAGCTGTGGACGGAGCAGCAGCCGGCTCCCGTGGAGGAGGCTCCGGCCCCGGTGAGCATCGTGCGCGACGAGCAGTCCGCGCCGAGCCGGCCGCGCACCGTGCACGGCCTGCCCAAGCGCGTGTCCCGGGCGACCGCCCCGGACGACCAGCGGCAGCCGTCCCGGACGGCCCAGGACACCGGCCGCGTCTCCGGACGCAGCTGGGGCGCCCTGGGCGCCCTGCAACGAGGCACCATCTCGGGCCGCACGTTCGATTCCGCAGCCACTGAAGGGCCCGAAGAAGCATGACCACCGACCTGTCGTGGATGCTCGAAGACATCGTGACCAATGTGCCCAAGGCACGGCACGCCGTCTTGCTCTCCGCTGACGGCATCTCGCGGGGGGCCACCCAGGGTCTCGTCGACGACGACCTGAGGACCATCTCGGCCGCCATGGCCGGTATGCAGGCACTGAGCCGTGCCGCGGCCCGTTTCATCGAACCGGTGCAGGACCCGCGGTGGCACCAGACGATCATCGAGTTCTCGCACGGGTGGATCTTCCTCATCGGGGCCGGTCAGGGGGCCTATCTGGCCGCCGCAGCGGAACTCGACGTCGACATCCAGCAGATCTCCTTCCGGATGCACCGGCTCGTGGCGCGTCTGGGCACCAACCTGACGACGCCGCCGCGGGTCGACGCCGAGGAACCGTCCCTGCACGGGGCGGGCGCCTCCGGCGGGACGAAGGCGGGCGGCCGTAGCGGCACGGTGCTGGCCGACCTCGACGAGGTGATCTCCGGAGTGCACGGGGCGCGGCACGCCGTGCTGCTGGGCGCGGAGGGCCTGCCCCTGGGGGCGACCAGTGGCATCGACCGGGACCTGGTCGACACCATCTCCGCCGCCATGATGGGCATCCACGCCTACAGCCGGGTCACGTCCCAGTTCGCCGGGGTCCAGGCGGGCGCGGAGTGGCGGCAGACCGTCATCGAGTTCGGGCACGGCTGGATCTTCCTGATCGCCGGTGACCACGGCCGTCTGCTGGCCGCGGCGGCCGAACACGACACCGACATCGAGGAGTTCACCACGCGTCTGGGCGAGGTGGTGCCCCGGCTGAGCGAGGAGCGCGCACCGGGACAGGAGGCGCCGAGCGATGTCTGACGCACACGACTCCGACCCGGAAGTGGAACTGACGTCCGCGTTAGTCCCGTTCTTCGTGATCACCAACGGCCGCGCTCTGCCGCCGGACCAGCAGTACGAACGCACCGCCCTGGTGACCGCCCACAAGGACACCGCCGCCACGAGCCTCACCCTCGCCCCGGAGGAGCAGGCGATCATGGATCTGGTCGCCAACCGCATGCTGGCCGTCGCCGAGATCGCCGGCCGCACGCACCTGCCGCTCGGCATCGTGCGCATCCTCCTGGCACAGCTGGAGGAGAGCGGTCTCGTCCTCGTCCGCAAGCCCGCCCCCCGGGCCGACAGCAAAGACCGAGAACTGCTCAGTGCCGTCCTCGAAGGCCTGAAGAACATCGGAGCGTAACCCGTGTACCTGGACGCAGACGACGTGCGCTCGGTGAAAGTCCTCGTCGTAGGGCCCTTCGGAGTCGGGAAGACCACCTACATCGGCAACATCTCCGAGATCGAGCCCCTGCAGACCGAGGAGGAGATCACCGAGGCGAGTGTGGGCTACGACGACCTGTCGCGCACACCCGACAAGACGACCACCACGGTCGCCATGGACTTCGGCCGGCTCACGCTCAGCGACGAGTTGGTCCTCTACGTCTTCGGAACGCCCGGTCAGGAGCGTTTCAAGGAGATGTGGGAGGAGCTGTCCCGCGGAGCGCTCGGCGCGCTCCTCATCGTCGACCCGGAGCGGCTGGACGAGTCCTTCCCGGTCCTGGACCTGGTCGAACGCTTCGGCCTGACCTACGCCGTGGGCGTGAACCACTTCGAGGGGGCGACCACCTACCCCATCGACGAAGTCCGCGAGGCGCTGAACCTGCACCCGGACACCCCCGTCGTGGCCTGCGACGTACGCGACCAGAAGTCCGCACTCCAGGCCCTGATCGCCCTCGTGCAGCACCTCATGTCCCTGCTCGACTAGGAGCTCGCCATGCAAGAACCCCACACCACGCGGGGCATACCCGCCGGGTGCCCCGCGCACGGCAACGCGCAGCTGTACGGCCCCGAGTTCGCCGCCGACCCCGAGGCCACGTACGGCCATCTGCGCTCCCTCGGCCCGAGCGCGCCCGTCGACATCGCGCCGGGCGTCGAGGTCGAGCTGGTCACCAGCTACGACGCCGCGCTGTACATCCTGCAGAACCCGGCGTCGTTCGTCCGTGACTCGCGCCGCTGGAACGCCCTGAACGAGGGGCGGGTGCCCGCGGACAGCCCGGCGCTTCCCATGATGGGCTACCGGCCGAACGCCCTGTTCAGCGACGGGGCGGCGCACGCGCGGCTGCGGCAGGCGGTCGTCGACAGCCTCGCCACCGTCAACGAGCTGCATCTGCGCCGCAAGGTGCAGCAGTCGGCGGACTACCTGGTCAGCCAGTTCGGCTCGGACTCGTTCGGGCAGGCCGAGCTGATGGCCGCGTACGCCATGCCGCTGCCGCTGCTGGTCTTCAGCGAGCTGTTCGGCTGCCCGCCCGAGATCGGTGACCGGGTCATCACCGGCATCAGCGGCATCTTCCAGGGCACTCCGGGTGCCGACAAGGTGCTGGGGGCGGCGCTGGCCGAACTGATCGCCCTCAAGCACCGCCGGCCCGGCGAGGACTTGACGACGAAGCTGATGCAGCACCCGGCGCGGCTGAGCGACGAGGAGGTCCTGCACCAGCTGGTCACCCTCCTCTCCGGCGGCACCGCTCCGCTGGCCGCCGCCATCGGCACCAGCACGGCGCTGTATCTGAGCGAGGACGCGCAGGCCGCGCTGCCCGTCGAGGACGCCGTCGCGCAGACGCTGTGGAACTTCGCGCCGATCGCCAACTACGCCGGCCACTACCCCACGCACGACGTGCAGCTGGGCGGCAGGGTCCTCCGGGCGGGCGACCCCGTCCTGATCTCGTTCGCGGCGGCGAACACCGATCCGAAGCTGGCGCAGCACCGTGAACAGCTCAGCGCCAAGGCGCATCTGGCGTTCGGGGCCGGCCCGCACGCGTGCCCGGCCAAGGACCCGGCCTTCATGATCGCGGTGAGTGCCGTCGAGTGCCTGCTCAACGGGCTGCCCGACCTCGAGATGCGCGTCCCCTTCAAGGACCTCACCTGGGGAGAGGGGCCGTGGAGCCGTTCGCTGGCGTCGCTGCCCGTCCGGTTCAGCCCGCGTCCGGCCGGCCCGTCCCCGGCCGAATCCGCTCGCCCGACCGCGCCGCAGCCGACCGCGTCGGTCCCGCAGCACACGGCGACCGCACATTCCCAGCCAACCGCCCAGCCCGTCCACCCGCGAGGCCTGTTCTCTCGCTTCCGCGCCTGGCTCGGCGGCGAGTGACGAAGGTAACCCTCACCTCATCTCCATAAGTGGATGCTTCAATCACCGCATGGGTACGTATGGCGGCTGATCTCCCTGAAAGGAGCCGCCATCGTGGTGGTGCACGCTCGCCCGTCGCACGACCGTCGTTCAGCTGTCAGCCTCTTCGCCCGTCTGCGGACGGCGGAGGGGCAGGCCGACCCCTTTCCCTACTACGCCCGGCTCAGAGCCATGGGCCCCGTCACACCCGCCCCTTGGGGCAATGTGCTCGTCACCGGTTTCGACCTGTGCGACCAGATCCTGCGCTCGCGTGACTGGCTCGAACCGGACAAGCGCTGGCGCGCCCAACAGGGCGCGGGCACCCGCTGGAACGCACCCTCCTCCCAGGAGATGAGCAACACGCTGCCCGCGCTCAACCCGCCGGACCACACCCGAATACGCAGGGCAGCAGGAACGTTCGGCCGCAAGACCCTGGAGCGGATCGGACGCACGGTCGGCCGCACCACCGACCGCCTCCTGCTGTCCCTCACCGAGCAACTGCGCCACGGCACCGCCGACTTCGTCCCCCTCGTGAGCGAGGAACTGCCCGTCGCCACGATCGGCGACTGGCTCGGCCTGCCCGCGGCCGACTGGCCCCGGCTGCGCGAACTCACCCACGAGCAGGTCTTCACCCAGGAACTCCTGCCGACCGCCAGCCAGTTGGCCCGCTCGGACGCGGCGACGGCCGAACTGCGCACGTATTTCATGGACCTGGTCCGCCGCCGTCGCGCACAGCCCGGCGACGACCCGGTGTCCCTGTGGATCCACACCTTCGACACCCTGGAACCCGACCGGGACCAGGCCGACGAATCCGTGTACTTCCTCGCCCTCTTCGTCCTGCTGGCGGCGCTGGAGACCACGTCCACCCTGCTGTCCACCATGGCGCTGCGGCTGCTGGAGCAACCGCTGCGCTGGGATCTGCTCGCCGCCGACCCCACCCTGGTGCCCGCCTTCGTCGAGGAGACGCTGCGCCACGACCCGCCCACCCATGTGATCAGCCGTGTCGCGGCCGATGACACCGTTGTCGGGGGCGTCGAGGTCCCCAAGGACGCCATGGTCCACCTCATGGTGGGCGCCGCGCACCGCGATCCGGCCCGTCACCCCGACCCGGACCGCTTCGACCCCGAACGGCCCCGCTCCGACCACCTCGCCTTCAGCAACGGCATCCACTACTGCCTGGGCGCGCCCCTCGCCCGGCTGGAAGCCCAGACCCTCCTCCACCACATGATCAGCCGTCTACCCCGCCTCACGCTCGCCCAACGCCCCACATGGGCACCCCGGGTGGCCTTCAGGCGCCTGTCGAACCTGGACCTCGCCCTCGCATGACCGAGACCCCCACCCCCCTCACCCTGCGCGCGCTCAAGGCCGTGGCCGTCGACGAGGACGGCCCGGTCCTGCAGGTACGCCTCAACCCCGAGCAGGGTGCCGACACGCTCGGTGTCGCCGCCCTGGACGATCTCCAGGCCGTCCTCGACGGCCTGCACGAACGGCCCGACCTGCGCGTCCTCGTCCTGTCGTCCGACGGCGCGGACTTCTGCCTGGGCGCCGACCGCACGGAGTACCAGGAGTCCCTCGCCGCGGATCCGACCGGCGGTGAGCTGCGGCGCGTCGCGGACAAGGCGCAGCGGCTGTGCCACGCGCTGGAGACCACCCACGTCGTCACCGTCGCCCGCCTGCACGGCAAGGTCGTCGGCGCGGGCCTCGCCCTCGCCTCGTACTGCGACCTGCGCGCCGCCGCCGACACCACCCGGTTCCGTATGCCCGAGGTGGGGCTGGGCCTGCCGCCCGCCTGGGGCGGGGCCATGGGCCGTCTCGTCTCCGAGGCCGGCGCGGCCCGGATCCGTGAACTGATGCTCACGTGCGACCTGTTCGACGCGGCCACCGCACAGCGGCTCGGCCTCGTGCACCGGACCTCCCCCGCCGACACGCTCGACGAGGTCGTCCGCTCCTGGGTGAAGCCGCTCCTGCGCAGACAGCCGGAGGCGCTCGTCCTCACCAAGCGGATGCTGGCCGGCTACGCCCGCGCCGACCGCACCGCCGACCTGTCCCTGCTCGACTCGCACCTGCTCACGGCACGGCTGACCGCCCCCGCCGCGCGCCCCTAGCCGGAACGCACACACCCCGGTCCTCCGCCCCGCCCGCAGGGGGGAAGGGCCGGAAGTGCGGGCGTGCCGCTCAGAGGACGACGGTGCCGAAGCGGACGTCGTAGGACTCCCTCGGGTGCAGGACGCCGAGGACGCGCTCCGCCTCCTCCGTCACCTCCGCGCGCTGCGCCTTGCCGAGAGCGGAGAACGGTTCGATGACGAGGGCGTCGCCGATGAGACGCCAGACGCCCGCGAGGAAGCCGTCGACCAGCAGCGGGCAGGAGAGGGTGTTCGCCTGCCAGGTACGGCCGCGGTTCGCGGGCGGGATGACCCGGGCCCGGTCGGCGTGGGAGAGCACGAGGTTGTCGAACTCGGGCAGCAGGCGCGGCGGCGCCGGGGTGTCCGGGTCGGGGCGCGGGGCGTCGGGCAGGTCGAACAGCTCCACGCCGTTCTCGTCCCGGAAGGTGACCAGCTCCGGCCGCAGCCGCTCGAAGACGGCACGCATCCGGGTGAGACCGGCCCAGGTCTGCATGTCCTTCACGGACGCCGGCCCGAAGGCGGCCAGATAGCGCAGGACCGTGTCGTCGGCGGAGGCGGCCGGCTCGGCCGGGCGCCCCAGCCAGTGCTCGAGGGTCGTCAGGGACACCTGAGCGCTGCGGCCCCACTGCCCGCGCGGGGTGATCTGGACCAGCGGGAGCCGGCAGCGGGCGGCCACGGCCAGCGACTGCGGGTCCGCGTCCGGCCACTCGGCGCTCAGCGCCTCACGGAGCTGCTTCATCGTGCGGGGCGCCTCCTCGACCAGCGCGCGGGCGAGCGTGGCGAGCCGGTCGAGGTCGACGCCCACGAGGCCCTTGCGGAAGTAGGTGATCTCGCGCTCGCGGGCGGGCTGCACGAGCGGGCGCAGCGTCAGGCCGTCGTCGGCGGTGTGCAGGTGGATCGTGGAGCGCATGGTGACCATGCGGACGAGCGACCGGTCGCCGAGCGGTACGGACAGCGCCTCGGGCGTGAACCCGTCGAGACGGGCGGCGAGCGCGTAGTACGGCGGCTTCACCTCCTGCGCCTGGAGGCCGGCGAGGTGCGTGACCGCCTCCGGGACGGTCAGCGGTGAGCGACGCAGCAGCAACTGCCGTTCCAGCGTGGCGCGGTTGAGGGCGCGGGTGCTCAGGACCGGGTGCGTGCCGCTCATCGCCCTCGCCGCCTTTGTCGTGGTGGAGGTCCGCCTCGTCATGCTCCGCAGGGTAGGGAGGATCGAGGACGGGTTCTGTCCTCTTGCGTGCGCTCGGGCGGGAGGTCCGGCCCGCGTCCGCCGGGGATCGGGGGCCGGTCCGACTGGCGGTGCCGGGCTACGTCATTCGGTGGCCTTTGACCGCCTCGGCGTTATTCATATCAGCCGATTTCCTATTCATTTCACTATCCGGCTCTTGGTGCTGACCCGCCGTCACGAGGCCCTGAACTTAGTCGAGGAGAGTGGAAGATGAGGACACCGCCTAGATGGCGATCCGTCCTGGCGCCCGCCGCCATGGCAGCCGCGCTCGCCGCAGCCGCCCTGGCGAGCACGGGCTCCGCCTACGCCGATGACCACGCCACGCCGTACCCGGCCCATCCGGCCCCGGCCCACGGACCCCAGCCGGCGTACCCGGCGAAGCCGGGCCAGCCGGTGCACCCGGCCAAACCCGCGTATCCGGCGAAGCCGGAGCGGCCGGTACACCCGGAGAAGCCGGTCAAGCCCGAGTACCCGGCCCATCCGGAGAAGCCCGCGTACCCGGCCAAGCCGGTCAAGCCCGAGTACCCCGCGAAGCCCGCCAAGCCTGAGCACCCGGCGAAGCCGGAGTATCCGGCGAAGCCCGCCAAGCCCGACTACCCCGCCAAGCCCGCATACCCTGCGAAACCCGCGAAGCCTGACTACCCGGCCAAGCCCGCCTATCCCGCCAAGCCAGCGAAGCCCGAGTACCCCAGCAAGCCCGCGTACCCGGCGAAGCCCGCCAAGCCGGAGCTGCCGTCCAAGCCCGCCTACCCGAGCAAGCCGAGCAAGCCCGCGTACCCGGCCAAGCCCGCCAAGCCCGAGTACCCCAGCAAGCCCGCGTACCCGGCGAAGCCCGCCAAGCCGGAGCTGCCGTCCAAGCCCGCCTACCCCAGCAAGCCGAGCAAGCCCGCGTACCCGGCCAAGCCCGCCAAGCCTGAGCAGCCGTCCAAGCCCGCCTACCCCAGCAAGCCCGCCAAGCCCGAGCAGCCGAGCAAGCCGGCGTACCCCAGCAAGCCGAGCAAGCCGGCGTACCCGAGCAAGCCCGACCGCCCCAGCAAGCCCGCGTACCCCAGCAAGCCCGCCAAGCCCGAGCACCACGCGAAGCACGGCAAGGGTGAGCACGGGGGCAAGGGAGGGCACGAAGGGCACGACGAGTGATCTGGGGCTGACGCCCTGAGCGGTGCCCGACGAACGGCCGGACCCGGACCACCGGGGCCGGCCGTTCCGCGTCCGGGCCCCGCGCACACAGAAAGCCCCCTTTGACACGGCTCCGACCGGGGAGCTGACCTCGGCCGGGGCGCCGCGGCGGCGGCCGAGACTCCGGGCGGGGCGAAGGACGCGGTGTGGCCACGGGGGACGCCCCGGTCACCGCCGACATGCGGGCGCAGCCGCGGGCGGCCGTCGCCGAGGGGAACCGGGCGGCGTGCGTGAAAGGCGTGCACCCATCGGTGCCGGTCGCCGGGGTGTGCGGCACGCCGGTGGCCGACCGCCCCCGAGCACGACGGTCAGGGCAGTTCCTGCTCGGCCCAGATGATCTTCCCGCCGGATGTGTAGCGGGCGCCCCAGCGGTGCGCGAGCTGGGCCACCAGGAACAGGCCCCGGCCGCCCTCGTCCGTGCTGCGGGCGTGGCGCAGCCGTGGGGCGGTGCTGCTGGCGTCGGCGACCTCGCAGGTCAGCCGGGAGTCGCGCAGGAGCCGTAGCCGCACGGGGGGTTCGGCGTAGCGGATCGCGTTGGTGACCAGCTCGCTGACGATCAGTTCGGTGGTCATGGCGAGGTCGTCGAGGTGCCAGGCCGCCATCTGCCGGGTGACGCGGGTGCGTGCGTCGGCGACGGCGGCCGGGTCGACGGGCACGTCCCAGGAGAAGACGTCTCCGGAGTCCAGGGCCCGGGTGCGGGCCAGCAGCAGGGCGACGTCGTCGGGCTGCTGCTGGGGCACGAGGTCGCGCACCGCGGACGAGCACAGGGTGTCGAGGTCGAGGTCGCGCCGGGAGAGCAGGTCGGCCAGCCTGGCCATGCCGCTGTCGACGTCGGCGGTCTCGCTCTCGACGAGGCCGTTGGTGTAGAGGCCGAACAGGCTGTGCTCGGCGAGTTCGATCTCGGCCGACTCGAAGGCCAGGCCGCCCAGCCCGAGCGGCGGTCCGGCCGGCGGCTCGGGGTAGGACACCTGTCCGTCGGGCGCTACCACGATGGGCGGCGGGTGTCCGGCGCGGGCCATCGTGCAGCGCCGGGTGACGGGGTCGTAGACCGCGTACAGGCAGGTCGCGCCGAGGAAGCCGGCCCCGCCCGTGTCGGGCTGCTCCTCGCTGAGCCGCAGGACAAGGTCGTCGAGGTGGGCGAGGAGTTCGTCGGGCGGCAGCTCCATGTCGGCGAGGGTCTGCACGGCGGTACGCAGCCGGCCCATGGCGGCCGCGGCGGCGATGCCGTGCCCGACGACGTCGCCGACGACGAGCCCGACCCGGGCGCCCGACAGCGGGATGACGTCGAACCAGTCGCCGCCGACGCCGTCCGTGGGGTCGGCCGGGCGGTAGGCGGAGGCCACTTCCAGCGCCGTGCCGCCGGTCAGCGCCTGCGGCAGCAGACTGCGCTGGAGGGTGACGGCCGCGGTGTGCTCCCGGGTGTAGCGGCGGGCGTTGTCGACGCAGAGGGCCGCGCGGGCCACCAACTCCTGGGCGACGAGGGCGTCGTCGGGCCGGAAGGAGGCCGGGTTGCGCGAGCGGACGAACGTGGCGAGGCCGAGCGCGGTGTCGCGGGCCCGCATGGGCACGCAGATGAGCGAATGCAGACCGTAGGCGCGCATGTTGGCCGCCCGGCGGGGCTGTTCGGCGGCCCACCGGGAGTCGAACGGGTCGAGGACCGGGATGAGGACGGGGCCGCCCTCGCCGAGCAGGTGCTCGTCGTACGGCGGCGGGACGAAGTCGACCTTGTCGCCCACGCGCGCGACGGCCTCCGGGCAGCCGTCGCGGACCGACCGCAGACCGGCCCGGCGCATCGCCGCCCCGACGAGGGCCGGGCCCGCGTCGCTGAGCCAGGCGCCGTGCCCCTCGGTGCTGAGCACCGGCTCCAGCAGGTCCACGGCGACGAAGTCCGCGAACGCGGGCACCGCGAAGTCGGCGAGCTCCTGCGCGGTCGACAGCACGTCGAGGGTGGTGCCGATGCGGGTGCCGGCCTCGCTGACCAGGGTCAGCAGCCGGCGGGCCGTCCACCGCTCGGTGACGTCCAGGACCATGTAACAGACCCCGCTGACCGTGCCGTCGGGGTCGACGAGCGGGAAGAACGACGTCGAGTAGGCCCGCTGTCTGTGCGGGTCGGACCAGCTCCAGCCGACGTACTCGTAGTCGGTGACCGGGGCGCCGGTCTCCAGGACCTTGCTCATCAGGCCCTCGATGGTCTCCACCTCGAGACCGGGCAGCAGGTCGCCGAGGCGGCGGCCGAGCCGCTGTCCGCGCGGCACCCCGCCGAGGCTCTCCAGGGTGTCGTTCAGCCAGACGTAGCGCAGCCGTCTGTCCACGACGGCCATGCCGACCGGTGACCGGGTCAGGAAGCCGTTCAGGACCGACTCGCCGACGACCCACGGCGACGGCCGGTCCCGCGCCGAGACCAGGTAGCACTCCTCTTGGCCGACGCGGAAGCCGGGAGAGACCCGTACGTCGACGTCGACGACATGCCCGTCGTGGTGCCGGACCGGGAACCGGCCGCTCCAGCCCGAGCCGGACCGGCAGCGTTCGGCGACGGCCACCGCCCGTGCCCGGTCGCCGGGCGTCGCCAGCAGGTCCAGCCCCGAGGTCCCGACGACGTCGGCCGCCGGGAGTCCGAGGAGGTCCTCCGCGGCCCGGGTCCACGCGACCACCAGTCCGCCCGCGGAGACGACGGCGGCGGCGTCGCCGGCCGCGTCGAAGGGCTCCCGCCGGGCCTCGGCTCCGGGGGTGTCCGGGGTGTCTCGCGGCTCGTCCGTGGGTCCCGTCGTCACAGGACCCATGTTCCTGCCTGCGTCTCCGGCGCGCACTGTGCGGCCCGCCCGGTGCGCGCGGAGCGCGGTGGAGAGAGCATGGAGGTGCCGGCCCCGCCGTCGCCCTGTCCGAGGGTTTGTGCGGCCGGTGAGCCCACCCGGGGTGGAGGAGGCGCCGCGATGACAGCCGGATCCCTGGAGTCCGACGCGGGTGGCCGGAGGGCCGAGCCGCCCCAGCCGACCGGCCTGCTCGACGTGCTGAGCGTGGCCGCGGTGGTGCTGGACGCCGACGGGCGCATCGTCTTCTGGACCCCGCAGGCCGAGGAGCTGTTCGGGTACTCCGCCGAGGAGGCGCTCGGCACGCACGCGGCCCGGCTGTTCGTGCACCCCGAGCATCTGCCCTCGGTGACGAAGCTGTTCGCCGAGGTGCTGCGGACCGGCCAGAGCTGGGCCGGCACGTTCCCGGTGCGGCACAAGGACGGCAGCACCCGGATGACGGAGTTCCGCAACATGCGGCTGCTGGACGACCTCGGGGACGCGTACGCCCTCGGCATCGCGGCCGACCACTCGCTGCTCCAGCGGGTCGAGACGGATCTCGCGCTGTGCGAGCGGCTGATCAACCAGTCCCCCATCGGGATCGCCCTGGTCGGCCCGGATCTGCGGTTCCTGCTGGTCAACCCGGCGCTGGGGCGGGTCGACAGCACCCCGGCCGGCGAACATGTGGGCCGCCGCCTGCGGGAGACGCTGCCGCTGTCCGACCTCGACACCATCGAGGCGTGCGTGCGTCAGGTGATCGCCACGGGGACGCCGTTGCTCGACCAGTACCACATGGGCCGTCCGCCGGACGAGCCCGAGCAGGAGCGGGCCTGGTCGCTGTCCTTCTACCGGCTGGAGGACTCCGGCGGGCGGGTGCTGGGCGCCGCCATCTCGTTCGTCGACGTCACCGAGCGGCACCGGGCCGCCGCCGCGGCCGACCAGGCCCGGCGGCGGCTCGCGCTGATCGCGGAGGCGTCCACGCGGGTCGGCACCTCGCTGGAGGTGGAGCGGACGGCCGACGAGCTGGCGGACGTGGCCACGCCCGAGCTGGCCGACGTGGTCGCCGTGGACGTGCTGGACGCGGCGCTCGCGTGCCGGCGCACCCGCAGGCCGCAGAACGGCCCGGAGCTGTTCCGCGCCCTCGCGCTGAAGTCGGCGTACCCGAGCGCCGCGGTGCGGGCCGCCGACCCTCCCGGTGATCTCGCCGCGTACGAGGGCGACCGGCTGGTCACGCTGTGCGTGCACACGGCGCGCCCGGTTCTGGTGCGGCACGTGGGCGAGGCGGATCTGCCGCGGATCGGACGGGACGCGCAGGCCACCGAGCTGCTGGCGCGGGCGGGCGTGCACTCGTACCTGGCGGTGCCGCTGATCGCGCACGGCGAGGTGCTCGGGGTGCTCGACCTGAAGCGGACGCGCAACCCGGTGCCGTTCGACGACGACGACGTGGTGCTCGCCGGCGAGCTGGCGGGGCGGGCCGCCGTGGCCATCGACAACGCGCGCTGGTTCCAGAGCGTGCGCAACACGGCGCTGACCCTGCAGCGCAGCCTGCTGCCCGACCACGCGCCGCACCACACGGGTCTGGAGCTGGCCTCCCGCTACCAGCCGGCGCAGGCCACCAGCGAGGTCGGCGGCGACTGGTACGACGTGCTGCCGCTGGAGGACGACAAGACCGCGCTGGTCGTCGGGGACGTGATGGGCAACGGCATCGACGCGGCCGCCACGATGGGCCGGCTCCGCACGGCGACCTGCGCGTACGCGGACCTCGACCTCGATCCCGGCGCGGTGCTCCACCATCTGGACAAGATCACCTGCGATCTGGAGCACTACATCGTGACCTGCCTGTACGCGGTCTACGATCCGCGCACCCGGCGGTGCCAGGTCGCGAACGCCGGGCACATGCCGCCGGCGCTGTCGCGTCCGGGCGGGGCGCCGCGGCTGCTGCGGCTGCCGTCGGGCGCGCCGCTGGGGGTGGGGGGCGTGCCGTTCGAGACGACCACGGTCGAGCTGGTGCCGGGCGATCTGCTGGTCCTGTACACGGACGGGCTGGTGGAGACGCGCCACCATCCCATCGACGACCGGCTGGACGTGCTGCTCGGCTTCCTCGACGAGCCGCGCCGGCCTCTGGAGGAGACCTGCGACCTGCTGCTGTACGGCCTGCGCCATCCCGACGACCACGACGACGTGGCGCTGCTGATGGCGCGGATGGAATGACGGCGGCCCCGGAGCCGCCTTGCCCTGGGCTGCGACGGGGCGCACGCTGGTGGGTATGGGTACTGCTCCGATCGGTCCCACGCTCATCGGCTCCGTCCAGCGGGCCTTCCGGCTGCTGGAGGTGATGAGCGCGCACGACAACGGCGCGCCCGCCAAGCAGTTGGCGCGGGAGACGGAGCTGCCGCTGGCGACGACGTACCACCTGCTGCGGACGCTCGTGCACGAGGGCTACGCGCGCAAGCTCGACGACGGCGGGTTCGTGCTGGGTGACCGCCTGGGGACGCTGCGGGCCTCCTCGGGCCGGGCGCAGACGCTGCTCAGCAGGGTGCGTCCGGCGCTCGCCGCGCTGCGGGACGAGCTGTCGAGCGCCGCCTATCTGACGTTCTACGACGACGGGGAGATCCGGGTCGCCGAGATCGTCGACGGTCCGCGGGCCCCGCGCGTCGACCTGTGGGTGGGGTTCGAGGACGCCGGGCACGCCACGGCGCTCGGCAAGTCGGTGCTGCGGGAGCTGGACGAGGAGGCGCGCCAGGAGTACCTGTCGCGGCACGACCTGGCCGATCTGACGCCGAGGACGATCACGGACCCGCCCGAGCTGCTGCGGCGGCTGGACTCCTCGCCGCCGGCGGTCACGGACATGGAGGAGTACGCGCTCGGCACGGTCTGTGTCGCGGTGCCCGTGTACAGCGGCAGCACGCTCGGCTCGCTGGGGGTGTCGCTGCGGGCGGACCGGCGCTCGCGTCTGGAGGACGCCACCGCGTTGCTGATGCCGACTTCGGACCGCGTGACCCGGAGCCTGTCGCTCACCATCTGAAATCCCGCTGCTTGCGGAGCACACCCCGCACCGGTTTCCTCATAAGTAGGACATATCCGGTTCCCGGGGGCGAGCTTCCCCGGGCGCACAGACGAGGACTGCGGACAAGCGATGAGCCGGGCCCCCGAACACGGACCTGACCACTGGCATCGGCGAGGAGTGATCGCCGGGGCCGCACTGCTGGCGCTGATCGTGTGCGGGCTCGCGCTCGCCGACCTCTTCAGTGGTTCCAGGACGACCTGGATCCCCCTGCTCGCCACGGTGCCGGCGCTGGCCGCCACCGCGGGCGGGCCGCGCACGGTCCTGTGCGCGGGGGTCGTCGCCGGCGGCCTCGGGGTGGGCGTCTGCCTGCGCCACGACGTCCCGGACCGCACGCTGGGCATGACGCTGGCCGCCCTGGTGGTCGTCACCCTGGCGTGCGGCCTGACCAGCGCGCTGCGCCGGCGCCGTGAGCGGGTGCTGGCGGCGGTGCGCTCCGTCGCCGAGGCCGCGCAGCACGCCCTGCTGCAGCCGGTCCCGTCGACCGTCGGCCCGTTCCAGGCGGCGGTGCGCTACAGCGCCGCGGCGGCGGAGGCGCGGATCGGCGGCGACCTCTACGCCCTGGTGTCCACGCCGCACGGGGTCCGGCTGATCGTCGGCGACGTCCGCGGCAAGGGGCTGCCGGCCGTGAGCATGGCGGCCCTGGTCGTCGGGGTGTTCCAGGAGGCGGCGCACGACGAGCCCGACCTGCTCGACGTGGTCGCCCGCATCGAGCGCAGCCTGGCCAGGAATTTGGGGCCGGACGACTTCGTCACCGCCGTGGCGGCCGGGTACCCCCGGCCGGGGGAGCTGGAAGTGGTCAACTGCGGGCACGCCCCGCCCCTGCTGGTGCGGGACTCGGCCGTCCTGCCGGTCGAGCCGGAGCGGCCGGCCCCGCCGCTGGGGCTGGGGGCCCTGTCCGGCGAGACGCCCGACCTGCAGGTGCTGCCCTTCACCGACGGCGACCAGCTGCTGCTCTACACCGACGGGGTCACCGAGGCGCGCAACCACGACCGCGAGTTCTATCCGCTGACCGAGGGGCTCGCGCGGCACACCTGCGACGAGCCGGTGGAGACCGTCACCGCGCTGCACGGCGAGCTGCTGCACCACGTCGGCGGGCATCTGCACGACGACGCGGCCCTGATGCTCCTGCGCAAGCCGGTCCCCGCCGAGCAGACCCGCCCCGCGCCCGCCGCCCCGCGGGACGCCGGGCGCGTCGGCAGCCTCTCGGCCTGAGCACCACCCACCTCACCGCCGTCCAGCCCTTTCGCCGCCGTCCCGTTCCGGGGCGGCGGCGAAACGCCTCGCCTGGACACCACGTCCCCCAGCAGCGCCCGCGCCCGGAGCGCGGCCTACGCCCCCTTCGGCAGCGTCGACTGCCGCGCGGCCAAGTGCGTCGCGCTGACCTTCGACGCCGGGCCCAGCGAGCACTCCGCGCGGCTGCTGGACATCCTCGAGGACGAGAAGGTCCCGGCGACCTTCTTCCTCCTCGGCAAGCGCCACATCGGGAAGTACCCGGACCTGGTCCGGCGGATGGCGGACGAGGGCCACGAGGTGGCCAACCACACCTGGGACCACGAGCGGCTCACGGAGCTGGGAGCGGACGGGATACGCGAGGAGATAGAGCGGCCCAACAAGGAGATAGCGGCCCTCATCGGGCGGCGCCCGACCCTGATGCGCCCGCCGCAGGGGCGCACCGACGACACGGTCCACGAGATCTGCCGCGAGCTCGGGATGTCGGAGGTCCTGTGGAGCGTGACGGCCAAGGACTACTCCACCGACGACCCCGCCCTCATCCGGCAGCGCGTCCTCGCGCAGACCGGACGCGACGGGATCATCCTGCTGCACGACCTCTACGACGGCACCGTGCCGGCGGTCCCCGGGATCATCGACGGCCTGAAGAAGCGCGGGTACGTGTTCGTGACCGTTCCCCAGCTGCTCGCCCCGGGACAGGCCGAGCCCGGCAAGGTGTACCGGTGAGCCGGGCGTGACCAGCGCCGATCCGGCGAGGGCGTTCCGTAGGATCACCCTGTGGCCACCTTCCTCCTCCAGCGCACGGTCCCCCTCCCCCTCGGCGAGGCGTGGCGCCGCCTGACGGAGTGGCACCGCCACGGGGACGTCGTCCCGTTCACCCGCATCCGGATCGTCACCGCCGGGCCCACCCGGGAGGGCACGCGCTTCGTCGCCCGCACCGGGCTCGGCCCGCTCGGCTTCGACGACCCGATGGACGTCACGCGGTGGGAGCCACCCGGCGCCACGGAGCCGGGCCGGTGCCGGCTGGAGAAGCGGGGCCGCGTGATGACCGGCTGGGCGGAGATCGAGGTCCGCCCGGGACCCGGCGGCCGTACCCGGGTGGTGTGGCACGAGGAGGTGTGCGTCCGGTTCGTGCCGCGCGCCCTGGACGGTCTGGTCGGTCTGGCGGGCCGCTATCTGTTCGGCCGGGCGATGAACCGGCTGCTGCGCACCCCCTGACGGCGGTCGAACCTCCGTTCCGTTCCGTAGGGTTGGCGCGGGACCGGGACGACAGGGGGACAACGGCATGACCACAGCGGACGCGGAGCGGATGACGGCCGGCGAGGCCGAGGCGCTGGCCGTGGACGGGTTGCGCTGGCTGATCGGTGCCGGGCGGGATACGGCGGGCGGCGACGGGCTGGGCTGGCCGGTCCGGCCGTCGGACGACGCGATCGACCCGATGCTCTACAACGGCACGGCCGGGGTCGTCCCCACCCTGCTGGAGGCGTGGCGGCACTTCGGGGACGACGTCTACGCGGACACCGCCGTGCGCGCGGCCCGCGCCCTGGAGGAGTTCGCCGCATCGTGGGAGGACGACTCCCTGTACTTCGGCCGCACCGGGATCGCGCTCGCCCTGCGGGCCGTCCACCGGGAGCTGGACGACGCCCGGGCCGGGGCCGCCGCCGACCGGGCCCTGGAGCGGGTGCGGGCGGGTTTCGACGGGGAGCGCTGGGGCGAGCTGTACGAGCTCATGGGCGGCAACGCGGGTATCGGCCTCGGCGCCCTCCTCACCGGGCAGGACGACCTGGCCGTGGCGGCGGTGGAGCCGTACGCGCGCACGGCCGAGCCGACGGCGGCCGGGGTGCAGTGGCCGTTCCGTCCCGGCGTCGAGGGCCGGATGCACCACGTGTCGCACGGGACCCTGGGCGTCGTGTACGCGCTGGCCGCGGTCGGCGGGGCGACCGGACGGTCCGACCTGCTCGAACTCGCCCTCGCCGGGGCCGCCGACGTGGTCGCGCGCGACGAGGACGGGCCCGACGGCTTCCTCGTCCCGCACTCCGACCCGCCCCACCGCCCCGACGTCACCACGCGGTACAGCTACGGCTGGTGCCACGGGCCGGCCGGCGACGCACAGGTCTTCCGGCTGCTGCGGGACGTCACCGGCGACCCCGCGTGGGCGGCGCTGGCCGACCGCTGCTGGCACACCGTCACCCGCTCCGGGCTGCCACGCCGGCTGCGCCCCGGCTTCTGGGACAACGACGGGCGCTGCTGCGGCACGGCGGGCGTCCTGGCCCTCGCCGGCGACCGGATCGCCGAGCGGGGCGACTCCCCCGGCTTCGCCCGTACGCTCGTGGCCGCGCTCGGCGCCCACGCCGTGCGGGACGCCGACGGCGCCCGCTGGTCCAACGTCGACCACCGCGCCACCCCGGGCGGCCTCGAACCGGAGTGCGGCTGGGCGATGGGCAACGCGGGCATCGTGCGCGAACTCCTGCGCCACGTGAGGATCGTGCGCGGCGGCGACCCGGCGTACGCCGTCGCCTGGCCCGACCAGCCGGTGCCCCGGGCTCAGGCCACCGACCCGATCCGGCCGGCCGGTGCGGGCGCGGCGTCGTGATGGATCGGCGTGTGCGCCCCGGTCAGTGACACCCCGCTGCCGCCGCGCCGGTTCGCGACGATCTCCGCCGCGATCGACAGGGCGGTCTCCTCGGGGGTGCGCGCGCCGAGGTCCAGGCCGATCGGCGAGCGCAGCCGGGCCAGTTCCAGGTCGGTGACGCCGACCTCCCGCAGCCTTCGCTCGCGGTCCAGGTGGGTGCGGCGCGAGCCCATCGCGCCGACGTAGGCGACCGGCAGGCGCAGGGCGCGCCGCAGCAGGGGCACGTCGAACTTGGCGTCGTGGGTGAGCACGCACAGGACCGTGCGCGCGTCGACCTCCGTGCGCTCCAGGTACCGGTGCGGCCATTCCACGACGACCTCGTCGGCCTCCGGGAAGCGGGCCCTCGTGGCGAAGACCGGGCGGGCGTCGCACACCGTGACGCGGTAGCCGAGGAAGGCGCCCACCCGGACCAGCGCCGAGGCGAAGTCGATCGCGCCGAAGACGATCATCCGGGGCGGCGGCACCGAGGACTCCACCAGCACGGTCAGCGGCTCCCCGCAGCGTGAGCCCTCCTCACCCAGCTCCAGGGTGCCGGTGCGTCCGGCGTCGAGGAACGCGGCCGCCTCGGCCGCCACCGTGCGGTCCAGTTCGGGGTGGCCGCCGTAGCCGCCCTCGTGGCCGCCGTCCGGGCGGACCAGCAGCGCGCGGCCCATCAGTTCGGCGGGTCCGGACACGATCCGGGCGACCGCGGCCGTCTCGCCGGCCGCGGCGGCGGCCAGCGCCGCCGCCACGACCGGACGGACCGGGTCCTGCGTCCGGACCGGAGTGACCAGGACGTCGATGACGCCGCCGCAGGTCAGGCCGACCGCGAAGGCGTCCTCGTCGCTGTAGCCGAAGCGCTCCAGGACGGTCTCGCCGTCCCGCAGCGCCTGCTCGCACAGCTCGTACACCGCGCCCTCCACACAGCCACCGGAGACCGAGCCGATCGCCGTGCCCCCGGCGTCCACCGCGAGCGCGGCGCCGGGCTGACGGGGCGCGCTGCCGCCGACCGCCACCACGGTGGCCACGGCGAACTCGCGTCCCTGCTCGACCCACCGGTGCAGTTCCTCGGCGATGTCCAGCATCTGTCGGTCTCCTTGGATCGGGTGCGGGAGGGCGGTGCGGGCGGGCTCCGGTCAGTGCACGCCCATCCAGCTCTCGATGGGGTCGAGGGCGAAGTAGACCAGGAAGACGGCGGTCAGGCCCCACATGAAGGCGCCGATCTCGCGGGCCTTGCCCTGGGCGACGCGGATGGCGACGTACGAGATGACGCCGGCGGCGACACCGGCCGTGATCGAGTACGTGAACGGCATGATCACGACGGTGAGGAAGACCGGGATCGCGGTGGCCCGGTCGGACCAGTCGACGTGCCGGGCGTTCATCATCATCATGGCGCCGATCACGACCAGGGCGGCCGCCGCCACCTCGCCCGGCACGATCGCCGTGAGCGGGGTGAAGAACAGGCAGGCGGCGAAGAACAGCCCGGTGACCACGGAGGACAGGCCCGTGCGGGCGCCCTCCCCGACGCCGGTGGCCGACTCGACGAACACGGTCTGGCCGGAGGCGCCGGCGGCCCCGCCGATCGCGCCGCCCGCGCCGTCGATGAACAGCGCCTTGGACAGGCCCGGCATCCGGCCCTTGTCGTCGGCGAGCTTCGCCTCGGTGCCCACGCCGATGATCGTGGCCATCGCGTCGAAGAACCCGGCGAGCACGAGCGTGAACACGATCATGCCGACGGTCATCGCGCCGACCTCGCCCCAGCCGCCGAACTCGACGTGCCCGAAGAGGGAGAAGTCCGGCATGGACACCGCGCCGCCGTGCAGTTCGGGGGCGCCGCCGGCCCACTGCTTCGGGTCGACGACGTCGAGCGTGTTCAGGGCCACGGCGAGGACCGTGCCGCCGACGATGCCGATGAGGATGGCGCCCGGGACGCCGCGCGCCTGGAGCATGAAGATCGCGAGGAGGGTGACGGCGAAGAGCAGCACCGGCCAGCCGGCCAGTTCACCGGCGGGGCCGAGGGTGACCGGGGTGGCCTCGCCCTGGTGCACGAAACCGGCCTTGTAGAAGCCGATCAGGGCGACGAACAGGCCGATGCCCATGGTGATGGCGTGTTTGAGGGCGAGCGGGATCGCGTTCATGATCAGCTCGCGGAGGCCGGTGACGACCAGCAGCATGATGACGACGCCGTACATCACGCACATGCCCATGGCCTGCGGCCAGGTCATCCGCGGGACGACCTGCGAGGCGAGCACGCCCGAGACGGAGAGGCCGGCGGCGAGGGCGAGCGGCACCTTGCCGAGGAAGCCCATCAGCAGCGTGGTGAGGGCCGCCGCGAACGCGGTCGCGGTGATGAGGGCCTTCTGGGCGAGGGTGTCTCCCGCCACGTCCGCGCCGGACAGGATCAGGGGGTTGAGCAGAAGGATGTACGCCATCGCCATGAAGGTCGTGACGCCACCGCGTACCTCGCGCGCGACCGTGGATCCTCGGCGGGATATGTGGAAGTACCGGTCGAGCCACGACCGGCCGACCGGGACGCGGGTTCCTTCTCCCGCGTCGTCGGCGGTGACCGTGGGCTTGAGCGACTGCTGGGTCATGTGGGCCTGCTCCCAAGGTTCAAAGGGGCACCCGCGTGTGCCGTCGGCGACGTGTGCGGGATTTGGGGAGGTGCACGACCCGGGGGACGGCCCGAGACGAACAGATGGGGCGGTCCTGGGGGGAGCGGGTCCCCCCAGGAGTCAGCCGGTTCGACCCCGGAGGATCACGTACCGGTGAGGTGTTCCGGACGGACCGGCGTGCGGTCGAGCTCCAGTCCTGTCGCGTCCCGGATCGCCGCGAGGACGGCCGGGGTGGACGACAGGGTGGGGGCCTCGCCGACGCCGCGCAGCCCGTACGGCGCGTGTTCGTCGGCGAGTTCGAGCACGTCGACGGGGATGGTCGGCGTGTCGAGGATCGTGGGGATCAGGTAGTCCGTGAAGGAGGGGTTCTTCACCTTGGCCGTCTTCGGGTCGACGATGATCTCCTCCATCACCGCCATGCCCAGTCCCTGGGTGGTGCCGCCCTGGATCTGGCCGACGACGGACAGCGGGTTGAGCGCCTTGCCGACGTCCTGGGCGCAGGCGAGTTCGATCACCTTGACCAGGCCGAGCTCGGTGTCGACCTCGACGACGGCGCGGTGCGCGGCGAACGAGTACTGGACGTGGCCGTTGCCCTGCCCGGTGCGCAGGTCGAAGGGCTCGGTGGGGCGGTGCCGCCACTCGGCCTCGACCTCGACGCTCTCGTCCTCCAGGACGTCCACGAGGTCGGCGAGGACCTCGCCGCCGTCGGTGACGACCTTGCCGCCCTCCAGGAGGAGTTCGGCGGTGGCCCAGGCCGGGTGGTACGAGCCGAACTTGCGCCGCCCGATCTCCAGCACCTTCTCGCGGACCAGCTCGCAGGAGTTCTTCACGGCGCCGCCGGTGACGTACGTCTGCCGGGACGCCGAGGTGGAACCGGCCGAGCCGACCTGGGTGTCCGCCGGGTGGATGGTCACCTGGGCGACGCCGAGCTCGGAGCGGGCGATCTGCGCGTGGACGGTGACGCCGCCCTGGCCGACCTCCGCCATCGCGGTGTGCACGGTGGCGACGGGCTCGCCGCCGACCACCTCCATGCGCACCTTGGCCGTCGAGTAGTCGTCGAAGCCCTCGGAGAAGCCGACGTTCTTGATGCCGACGGCGTAGCCGATGCCGCGGACGACGCCCTCGCCGTGCGTGGTGTTGGACAGGCCGCCGGGCAGCTGCCGGACGTCCGCGCCCTCGCTGGACTCCCACTGGCGCTCCGGCGGCAGCGGCATGGCCTTGACCCGGCGCAGGAGTTCGGCGACGGGGGCCGGCGAGTCGACGGGCTGGCCGGTCGGCATGATCGCGCCCTGTTCCATGGCGTTGCGCTGCCGGAACTCCACAGGGTCCAGGCCCAGTTCCTTGGCCAGCTTGTCCATCTGCGCCTCGTAGGCGAAGCACGCCTGGACCGCGCCGAAGCCGCGCATGGCGCCGCAGGGCGGGTTGTTGGTGTAGAGGGCGATGGCCTCGATGTCGACGTCGTCGACCACGTAGGGGCCGATGGACAGTGAGGAGGCGTTGCCGACCACGGCCGGGGAGGCGGAGGCGTACGCGCCGCCGTCGAGCACGATCCGGCACTTGACGTGGGTCAGCCTGCCGTCGCGGGTCGCCCCGTGCTCGTAGTACAGCTTGGCGGGGTGGCGGTGGACGTGCCCGAAGAAGGACTCGAACCGGTTGTAGACGATCTTGACTGGCTTGCCGGTGCGCAGAGCGAGCAGGCAGGCGTGGATCTGCATGGACAGGTCCTCGCGGCCGCCGAAGGCCCCGCCCACGCCGGACAGCGTCATCCGGACCTTGCGCTCGGGCAGGCCGAGGACGGGCGCGATCTGGCGCAGGTCGCTGTGCAGCCACTGGGTGGCGATGTAGAGGTGGACGCCGCCGTCCTCGTCGGGCACGGCGAGGCCGGACTCGGGGCCGAGGAAGGCCTGGTCCTGCATGCCGAAGGTGTACTCGCCGGTGACGATCACGTCGGCCCGTGCGGCGGCGCGGGCCGCGTCGCCGCGGACGATCGGCTGCCGGTGCACGATGTTCGGGTGCGGGACGTGCCCGGCGTGGTGGTCGTCGCGGTTCTCGTGGACGAGGATCGCGTCGGGGGCGGTCGCGGACGCCTCGTCGGTGATGACGGGCAGGTCCCGGTACTCGACCTTGATCTTGGCGGCGGCGCGGCGCGCGGTCTCCGGGTGGTCGGCGGCGACGAGGGCGACCGGCTCGCCGTGGTGGCGCACCTTGCCGTGGGCGAGGACCGGGGTGTCCTGGATCTCCAGGCCGTAGTTCCGCACCTCGGTCGGCAGGTCGTCGTAGGTCATGACGGCGTACACGCCCGGCGTGGCCAGGGCCTCGGAGGTGTCGATGGACACGATCTCGGCGTGCGCGACGGTGGAGCGCAGGATCTGGCCCCAGAGCATGTCCTCGTGCCACATGTCGGAGGAGTAGGCGAACTCGCCGGTGACCTTGAGGGTGCCGTCGGGGCGGAGCGTGGACTCGCCGATGCCGCCCTTGGTCGGCGCGCCCTGGGTGATCTTCGTGGGGGTTCCGCTGGGGGACGCCATCGTCAGACCGCCTCTCCCTGCCGGGCGGCCGCCAGCCGGACCGCGTCCATGATCTTCTCGTAGCCGGTGCAGCGGCACAGGTTGCCCGACAGGGCCTCGCGGATGTCCGCGTCGGTCGGGGTGGGGTTGCGCTCCAGCATCTCGTCGGCGGCGACCAGCAGGCCGGGCGTGCAGAAGCCGCACTGGACGGCGCCGGCGTCGATGAACGCCTGCTGGATCGGTGCGAGTTCGGTGCCCTCGCCGGTCTGCGAGTCGGTGCCCTTGGCCTGCCAGTTCTTCGCCTCGTCCAGCGAGGTGCCCGCGGAGCCGCCGCAGGACCGCTGCCGGGCGTGGTCCGCGAGACCCTCGACGGTCACGACGTCACGGCCCTCGGCCTGTCCGGCCGCGACCAGGCACGCGCACACCGGGACGCCGTCCAGGCGGACCGTGCAGGACCCGCATTCGCCCTGCTCGCAGGCGTTCTTGGAGCCCGGCAGGCCGAGCCGCTCGCGCAGGACGTAGAGCAGGGACTCGCCCTCCCACACGTCGTCGGCTTCCTGCGGGCGTCCGTTGACAGTGAAGTTGACGCGCATCAGGCGACACTCCCTTCCTGATCGGTCCTGCCGTCAGTGCCGCGGTACGACTCCCAGGTCCAGGTCAGGGTGCGGCGGGCCATGACGCCGACCGCGTGCCGGCGGTAGCTCGCGGTGCCTCGGACGTCGTCGATCGGGTTGCAGGCGGCGGCGCACAGGTCCGCGAACTGCCTGGCGACCGAGGGGGTGATGATCCTGCCGTTGTCCCAGAAGCCGCCCTCCTCCAGCGCGGCGTTCAGGAACTCCTCGGCGGCCTTGGCCCGGATGGGGGTGGGCGCGGCCGAGCCGATGCCGGTGCGGACGGTCCGCGTCCCGGGGTGCAGGGCGAGGCCGAAGGCGCACACGGCGATGACCATGGCGTTGCGGGTGCCGACCTTCGAGTACTGCTGGGGCCCGTCGGCCTTCTTGATGTGCACGGCGCGGATCAGCTCGTCGGGCGCGAGCGCGTTGCGCTTCACGCCGGTGTAGAACTCGTCGATCGGGATGCGGCGGCTGCCGCGGACCGACTCGGCCTCGACCTCGGCGCCGGCGGCCAGCAGGGCGGGGTGGGCGTCACCGGCCGGGGAGGCGGTGCCGAGGTTGCCGCCGACGCCGCCTCGGTTGCGGATCTGCGGGGAGGCCACCGTGTGCGAGGCCAGGGCGAGGCCCGGCAGCTCGGCCCGCAGGTGCTCCATGATGCTGGTGTACGGCACCGAGGCGCCGAGCCGCACGCTGTCCTCGCCGACCTCCCATGCGGAGAGGTCCTCGATCCGGTTCAGGTCGAGGAGGTGCTCGGGCCGGCGGTGGTCGAAGTTGATCTCGACCATCACATCGGTGCCGCCCGCAATCGGCACAGCGGTGGGGTGCTCGGCCTTCGCGGCGAGCGCCTCCTCCCAGCTGGCGGGGCGAAGGAAGTCCATGACCGGCTCTCTTCTTCGTCTCGTGGGTCGTACGGATCGAGCCAGATCGGGTGCGGCGGGCCCGGCTCGTTCATGTGCTGTTCACGCGGAATGACGTCAGTACACAGGCCCGTGCTCCACCGGGGTCAGTCACGGAAACGCTGAAGGAGTTGGCTGGCCACGGCGGGCATCTTGTAGATTCGTATGAACGGAGGACACCCGTAACCTCCCTGCTTCCCCGGGGAAACATCCGGCACGGCTCTGTGACCTGGGACACCGTCCGAAAGACGACGAGCGCGCCGCCCGCGGGGGCCGCTCGCCGGCCCGTGACCGGGCCCGCCACGGACCCCCCATGATCCATCGTAGTTTTCGAGACAAGGAACGGCGGCGACGAGAATGCGGCTGCGCGCACTGCTGGACACCGATGCGCTGGGCCTGAAGCTGCTCGGCGGCGAGGACGAGCTCGACCGCACGGTGCGCGGTGTGATGACCACGGATCTGAGGGACCCCAGCCGCTATCTCTCCGGCGGGGAGCTGGTGCTCACCGGTCTGGCGTGGCGCCGGGACGCCGCGGACTCCGACCCTTTCGTGCGCATCCTCGTGCAGGCCGGTGTGGCGGCTCTGGCGGCCGGTGAGGCCGAGCTCGGGGAGGTCCCGGAGGATCTCTTGGTGGCCTGCGCCCGGCACCGGCTGCCCCTGTTCGCGGTGCACGAGTCGGTGGCGTTCGCGACGGTCACCGAGCATGTCGTCCGGCAGGTCAGCGGCGAGCGGGCCGGGGATCTGGCGGCCGTGGTGGACCGGCACCGCCGGCTGATGACGTCGGGCCCGGCGGGCGGCGGCCCGGACGTGGTCCTCGACCTGCTCGGCTCCGACCTGGACCTGCGGGCCTGGGTGCTGTCGCCGGCGGGACGGCTGATCGCCGGCTCGAAGGCGGCGGGCCCGGCGCTGCCCGCCGATCTGTGCGCGCGGCTGGCGGCCGGGCATCTGGCGGCCGCCCGCTCGGGCCGCCGCGGCCCCCACCGGGTGACGCTGGGCACCACGGTGTACTCGCTCTTCCCGATCCGCAGCGGCGGGCGGGCCGCCGGGGACGCCCGCGAGACGGTGCTGTCGGAGTGGCTGCTGGCCGTGGAGGCGGACGCCGGCGACTGGCCCGCGGAGCGCATCGACCTGCTGCAGGGCGTCACCCAGCTGATCGCGGTGGAGCGCGACCGCCGGGACGCCGCCCGCACGGTGCGGCGCCGTCTCGCGCAGGAGGTCCTGGAGCTGCTCCAGACGGGCGCGGCGCCCGCCGAGATCGCCGCCCGGCTGCGGGTGGCGGCCCCGGTGCTGCTGCCCGGCCTCGGGGCGGCCCCGCACTGGCAGGTGGTGGTCGCCCGGGTCGAGTGGGCGGACGGCGCCATCGAGCCGGGTCCGGCGGCGCAGGCCCTGCTGGAGGAGATCCTGGTGGATCCCCGCGCGACCGGCCCTGAGCCTTCCGACCGCATCGCGGTGGCGCACACCGGTGAGGAGGCGATCGCGCTGGTGCCGCTCCCCGCGGTCTCCGCCGAGCACGACGGCTCCGAGGCCGGCGTCCTCGCCGACGCGCTGCTCGACGCCGTGGCCGAGCCGCTGTCGGCGGGGCTGGACGACGACGGCCGGATCACGCTCGGGGTCAGCGCGGCGGTGCACTCCGCGGAGGGGCTGCGCGGCGCCCTGGAGGAGGCCCGGCACGCGCGCCGGGTCGCCGCGGCCCGGGTGGGGCGGGTGTGCGCGGCCGGCCATCAGGAGCTGGCCTCGCACGTCCTGCTGCTGCCGTTCGTGCCCGACGACGTCCGCCGGGCGTTCACCGCCCGCCTGCTGGATCCGCTGCGGGACTACGACCGCCGGCACCGCGCCGAGCTGATCCCCACGCTGGAGGCGTTCCTCGACTGCGACGGCTCCTGGACGCGGTGCGCGACCCGGCTGCACCTGCACGTCAACACGCTGCGCTACCGGGTCGGCCGGATCGAGCAGTTGACGGGCCGGGACCTGTCCCGGCTGGAGGACAAGCTGGATTTCTTCCTGGCGTTGCGGATGAGCTGAAGCGGCGCGGGGGCGCACAAGGTGGCACCAAGTGCCGCCCGTGTCCCACGACTTTGTGAAATCCTTCACCCACCCTCTTGGCCGGGCGTGCGGATTCGTGCTGAGATGCCGCCACCACTCAACAGCTCGATGGCGTGCTCGGGGAGGGCGAGGTGGCGTATACCGCCATGTCTGGTAACGGAACGACCGCCGGTGACGATCCACTCCAGACCGCGGTATGGCGGCTGCGTTCCCGCGCGTGCTGGGCGGACGCGGCGGCCCTGCTCCAGCCGGTCACCGCACAGGCCGCGCTCCAGCGCGCGTCCCTGCTGGTGGAACGGTGTCTGTACACCGAGCGGGGCTGGGAGGAGGCCGAGGACGCGCTGCGTACGGCCGAGGCGCTGGCCCACACCGACGACGAACGCGGGGCGGCCGCTTGTGAACGGGGGCAGCTTGCGTACGCGGCGACGCTGCACTCCGTGCGCGACCGGGCCGACGAGGCGCGGGCGGCGCTGGGCCGGGCGGCGGCGTTGATCGCGCCAGGGGCGCCGGGCCGGGCCCTGCTCGACTTCCGCCGCGGCCTGCTCGCGGAGAACCTGACGCGCTCGCCCCAGGCGGCCCGCGCGGCCTACCGCCGGGCGCACGCGGGTGCCACGGCGCACGCCGACCCGCTGCTGCTGTCGTTCACCTGGCGGCATCTGGCCGGTCTCGCACTGCGCGACGGGGAGCTGGCCGAGGCGCGGCACGGCTTCGCCGAATCCCTGCGCATCCGCGAGGAGTTGGGCTACCTGGTGGGGACGGCCCCGGCGCTCGCGTCGCTGGCCGACACGGAGACCGAACCGGAGGCGTCCCGTCTGCGCGAGGAGGCCCGGCGACTGTTCCGGCTGCTGGGCGGGGTCCCCACCTGGCTGGCGGAGCAGCTGGCCCCGCTCCCACCGGCGGCGACCGCCTGACAGACCGCGACGGGCGCGCCGGAGGCTGTGCCGGCTGCTGGCCCGGAAACCTGCCTAGCTGGGCGGAACAGCTGCCCCCGGTGCCGCCGGGGGCGCCTGAGGGGCCGTGAGGGGCGTCCTCAGTGGGCGCCGGCGAAGTGTTCGTCCACCAGGGCGCGGACGACCTCGAGGTCGCGGGCGATCAGGGCGTCGAGCAGCGCGGTGTGCTCGGCCGCGTCGGCCAGCAGGTCGGCGTGGCCGCGGCCCGGCGGGCGGGACGGGCCGGTCAGCGGCCACTGGGCGCGACGGTGCAGGTCGTCGGCGATCCGCACGAGCTGGGCGTTGCCGGCGAGGGAGAGCACGGCACGGTGGAAGACGCGGTCGGACTCCGCGTAGGTGGCCCGGCATCCGGTGGCCGCCGCGCGGACCGTCGCCTCGGCCAGCGGGCGCATCTCGGCCCAGCGTTCGGCGGGCACGGCGCGGGCGAGCCGGAGCATGACGGGGACCTCGACGAGCGCCCGGACCTCGGCGAGTTCGGCCAGGTCCCGGGCTCCGCGTTCGACCACCCGGAACCCCCGGTTGGGGACCACCTCGACGGCGCCCTCCAGCGCCAGTTGCTGCATGGCCTCCCGCACCGGGGTCGCCGAGACGCCGAAGCGCTCGCCGAGGGCGGGGGCCGAGTAGACGGCGCCGGGCGCCAGCTCGCCGGTGACGAGCGCGGTGCGCAGGGCGTCGAGGATCTGCCCCCGTACCGAGGCGCGTTGCACGACGGGGCGGGGCGCGGGGAGGGGCCGCTCGCTGTGGGTGTGCTCGCCGCGCGCGGCGGCGGACGGCGTGCCCTGCGCCGGGACCCGGGGTTCCGGCGCGGCCGCCGCGGCCTCCTGGACGTGCGGTGTCCGCGGCCTCCCCGTCGTCGCGGAGCTTCGCGCGCCCTGCTTCACGGGTCCTCCTCCGGGACGGTCGGTACGTGGGGTATTACGGCGGCTTGTTACTCAACCGTCAAGCACCTTAGGCGCAGAACGCGACAGTTCAAACCTCACAGAGATCAGGGTAAGGTAAGGCTTACCTTCAATGCCTCGCGGATTGGCGGCTCCGATGCCCGTGCCCTCCTCAGCCCTCGCGCACGCCTACGCCCGTCTCGCCGAGGTCCTTCCGGGGCTCGACATCGCCCAGCCCGCCACCGACGCGGCGCTCCCCCGGCACGGCGGCTGGGTCACCGCGAGCGCGCTGGCGGAGGGCGGCGACGGACTCGACGCGTTCCTCGCCTGGGACGACGCCCAGGTACTGAGGGACTACGGCCGGTCCGCCCGCCCGGACGTCGTCGCCAGCTTCGGGCTGCACCGCTACGCCTGGCCGGCGTGCCTGCTGATCACCGTGCCGTGGTTCCTGCTCCGCCGCGTCCCGCGCTTCCCCGTGACGCATGTCTCGTACGACCGCACCGACCCCGGCGCACCCCTGGGCCGCCTTGCGGCACGTGCCACCTCCTTCGCCTGCCTGCCCGGCGACCCGGCGGCCGGCCTGCCCGGCGCGCGCGTGGTCCCCGACGAGGAGGCCCTGCGGGCCGAGGTGCGCGCGGCGGTCGCGGAGCACCTGGAGCCGCTCCTCGGCGGCTTCGGCGCCCGGATGCGGCGACGCGGGCGCGCCGTGTGGGGCATGGCGACGGACGAGGTGGTCGAGGGCCTGTGGTACGTGGCGCACCTGTTCGGGGACGGCGAGCAGGAGCGGGCCCGCCGCGAACTGGAGCTGCTGCTGCCGGGGGCGACGAAGCCGTACGTGGGCTCGGCCGCCTTCCGCGAGCTGACCGGTCCGGACGGCGAGGCACTGCCCACCCGCGACCGGGCGAGCTGCTGCATGTTCTACACGCTGCGCCCCGAGGACACCTGCGCGACCTGCCCGCGCACCTGCGACGCCGACCGCCTCGCCAAGCTCCTCGCCGCGACGGCCTGAACGGGCGCGTGGAGCCCAGTTCCCGCGCCCCCGGGGTGAACTGACGCCCCCTCGGGAACGCGTCCACCACCGCGTGCCCTAAGATCACCGGCGAACGGCACTTCCGACTCGGCCACACCCGTTTCACACCTTCCTCACTTCGCGCGGGAACTTTCCGTGGAACCACCCGCACGGGTAGTGTTGTTCGAACTCAACTCCCGCCCCTCAAGCGGCAGTTCGAGCAGAACGCCGCCCTGGGCATCCCCTTGCACCTTCTTGGCGGCCTCTTGCCCCGAAACCCCCTGAGGGCCAGCGGGATTGGGCCACTATGGCGGGCGTTACGCCCTATCCCAATGCAAGGGACCCCAGATGAGATTGACCGACATATCGCTGAACTGGCTGCTTCCGGGCGCCGTGCTGCTCCTGGGCATGCTGACGGCGGTGGCGGTGCTCGCGCGCGGCAAGCGGTCCGGGGAGCACGCGGCCGAGGACTCCTGGGAGCGCAGCGAGGAGCGCCGTCGGCGCAAGGAGGCCATCTACGGCACGGCTTCCTATGTGCTCCTCTTCTGCTGTGCCGCCGTCGCCGCCGCGCTCTCCTTCAAGGGCCTGGTCGGCTTCGGTGAGCAGAACCTGGGCCTCAACGACGGCTGGCAGTACCTCGTGCCGTTCGGTCTCGACGGCGCGGCGATGTTCTGTTCCGTGCTCGCCGTGCGCGAGGCCAGCCACGGCGACGCGGCGCTCGGCTCCCGGATACTCGTGTGGACGTTCGCGGGTGCCGCGGCCTGGTTCAACTGGGTCCACGCGCCCCGTGGCCTGAGCCACGCCGGCGCCCCGCACTTCTTCGCCGGCATGTCCCTGTCGGCGGCCGTGCTGTTCGACCGTGCCCTCAAGCAGACCCGCCGGGCGGCGCTGCGCGAGCAGGGTCTGGTGCCGCGTCCGCTGCCGCAGATCCGCATCGTGCGCTGGCTGCGGGCCCCGCGCGAGACCTACAGGGCCTGGTCGCTCATGCTGCTGGAGAACGTGCGCAGCCTGGACGAGGCGGTCGACGAGGTCCGCGAGGACAAGCGGCACAAGGAGGCGGCCCGGCTGCGCCGCCGCGAGCAGGAGCGCAGGGAGCGCGCCCAGCTCAAGGCCATCAGCCGCGGCCACCGCGGGTTCATCGGCCGCGGCACCGGCCGGCAGGGCGAGCCGCAGGCCCTGGAGCCGGCCTCGTCCCAGGTCACCGCGGAGCCTGCCATATCGGCGCCGGAACCCCTGCCCGCGCGCACGCGCCCTTCCCTTGAGCCGGTACGCATCGGTTCGGAACCGGTGACCGTGGACCTGACCTCGGAGGACGACACGATGGCGCTGCCGCGGCTGGACTCGCTGGAGCGCAAGCTCAAGGACCTGGAGCAGCAGTTCGGCTGAGCCGGTCCTGACGACGGGAAGGGGCGCGACCCACAGCACGGGTCGCGCCCCTTCCCGTCCTCGTCGGCGTCACACGTCGGCGCCGAGTTCGAACCACACCACCTTGCCCACGCCGTGCACGCACACCCCCCAGGCGTCCGCCAGGGACTGGACGAGCAGCAGGCCCCGGCCGTTCGTACCGGTGTCGGCGTCCGGTACGCGCATCCTGGGCCGCCGGGACGCGAAGTCCCGTACCTCCACGCGCAGTCCGTGCGGTCCCACGGTGGCGGTCAGGACCGCGTCCCGGTCGGTGTGCACGAGTGCGTTGGTGACGAGTTCGCTGGTGAGCAGTTCGGCGGTGTCGGAACCACCGGTCCTGCCGCACTGCCACAACAGTTCGCGCAGCGCCCTGCGCGCCTCCGGTACCGCCCGCAGGTCGGCCCGGCCGAGTCTGCGCCTGAGCTGGGAGGTCCGCGTGTGTTCCCCGGCGTCCGCGGTCCCGTCCTCCGCCGTCTTCGCCGAGGAGGCCCCGTACGCCGTGGAACCGCCTCCCCGTGCCTGCCTCTTCATGACCCCCGCCTGCGTGCCGATGTCGGTTCCCCTCCTGGTCGAACACGTTCACGGGAACCCTTCCCCGGTCGCGGTGGCGAACAGTCATGTCCCGTCGTAGACGACCAGGTGTTCGGCCATCGGTGGCCGGTCCCGACAGGTGGGTGAAGGGCCGAACGGCGCGCCGCGGCCGTGCGACGGGCCCGCCGGGCCGCCACCGTCACCCGCCGCGCGCCCGGAAGGGGACGCGACGGGGTTTGCGACGGCATGAGGCGGGGCCGTCCTCCGGTGCGGGCAGGAGAGGGCCGTGCGGCGCCCCGGCCACGGCCGCCGCGCCGACGGGCGCGAGGGCATCGGAACCGGACGGGTTCACGCGGAACGCCGACCCGGCCCTGCCGAAGACGGCGTACCCGGTGCGGACACACCGGTGGACGGGGGTGTCGGCGGCCGAGACCCCTCGGCGCCGACGCCCCCGTCCTGGGAAAGTGGCTGAAACGGGACGCTGTCCGCGCCCGCCGGGGCCGCCCGCCCGACCCCCGTACGGGAGGGCGGCCCCCGTGACGGGCCGGCCGTGCGGTCAGTACAGCTTGTCGACCGCGGTGGTGGTCGTCTTCTTGAACGCCTTCACCGGCGCGTCCGAGAAGTCCCCCATCTGCCCCCACCGGACGAGGGTGACCGTGCCGCCGTCCCGGCCGACCGACGTCAGGCCGATGTCCCTCGCGCCCCACGCCGCGCGGGTGTGCACCCCGTGCACCCGTGCCCCCTCCTCCACCGGCAGCGTGCCGTACGCGCGGTACTCGGCCTTGATCTCGGGGGCGGCGTCGGCCCGCAGCGCACAGCGCCGGACCTCCTGGTCGAGGCGCCGGGCGAGGGCCTTCGCCTTGGCGCCGTCGCCGACCACGACGACGATCTGCTGGGCGTTGGTGTCCAGATCGGTGCGGAAGTCGCGGTGGCGGATGTCGTAGGCGAGCAGCGCCTCACCGAAGCAGAACTCCAGCTCCTCCGGCACCCCGTCGGAGACCGGGCCCGCGGTCCAGCCGGAGGGGTGCGGCGGCAGCTGGGACGCCGAAAGGAACTTCGGGGCGGGCGCCTTGGGCGCGGCGCCGGCCGGTGCGGCGGTGAGCGCGGAGCCGGCGGTGAGTCCCGCCACGGCGAGCGCGGCGAGCACACCGGTGCGGATGGTCCTGGACATGGGTGTCCCCCGTGGGATGAGTCGGTGCGTGACGACCGCGGAAGAGGGCCGCCGCCGACGCCGTTCGGTCGTCGCGGCCCCGTCGGTGCGGCACCAGAAGCATCAGCCGTCACAGCGGGCGGCCGCAAGCGCCGGGCGCCGGTCAGCGACGGTGGAACCATCCCAGCCCCTGTGACGTGCACATACAAGGAGTGCCTGGGATGCCGTCCCGGGACGGACAGGACACGGGGGAACGGGTGTCGGAAGTGCGGGACGACGTCCAGGAGTTCGCGACGCTGCTCAGACGGCTCAAGGAGCGCACCGACCGCAGCTACGGTCAGCTGGCCCGCCGTCTCGCGATGAACACCTCCACGCTGCACCGCTACTGCGCCGGCGAGGCCGTCCCGCTCGACTTCGCCCCCGTGGAGCGGTTCGCGGCACTGTGCGCGGCGACCCCCGAGGAACGGCTGGAACTGCACCGGCTGTGGATCCTCGCGGTGGCGGCCCGGCAGCGGGCGCGCACCCAGGGCGCGAAGCCGGCCGCTCCGGCTCCGGAGCCGGAGGAGACCACCGAGGCGCCGGCGGAGACGGCCGAGGCACCGGCCGAGCCCGCGCCCGACGTCACTCCCCCACCCGCCCCCGCGTCCGCCCGCCCCCGGTCCCGGCGCCGGAGGCTGCTGGTGCTCGCGGCGGCGGCCACCGCCCTCCTCGCCGGTCTCGGCACCCTCGCCGCCCTGCCGGACGACCGGCCCCGCGGTTCGGACCGGGTCCAGGCCGCCGACCCGACCCGTACGACACCCGCGCCCACGTCCCGCCCGTCCCCGCCCCGCTCCCCCGCGCCCACCGCGACCACGGCCTCCCCCTCCCCCGGCGGCTCGAAGAAGTCCGCGTCGCGCGAGGAGGGCGGCAGCGGACCGCCGAAGGGGGCCGGGCGGCCGAAGCCCACGGGCACGCCCCTGACGTGGAGCGTCGACTCGCACGTCTGGCAGGCCGGGTGCGGCCACGACTACGTCCTCACCCGGCCGCCGCAGCAGGTCCCGCCGCCTCCCCCACCGCAGGACGCCCGCACCTGGGCGACCTCCCTGGGCGCGGTGCACGGGGGGCAGACCCTGGTGCGGGTGTCGGTGCAGGGCCGCAGTTCCACGGCTGTCGTCCTGGAGGCGCTGCGGGTCCGGGTCGTGAACCGTGCGGCGCCGCTGAAGGGCACCGTGTACGCGATGGACCGGGGCTGCGGCGGAGCCCTGACACCGCGCTTCTTCGACGTCGACCTGGACAAGGACCGGCCCGTCGCCCGCCCCCAGGACGGCAACGACACCGGCACCCCGATCCCGGCGATGCGGCTGCCCTACCGGGTGTCCGCGACGGATCCGGAAGTGCTGCTGGTCACCGCGGAGACCCGGACCTGCGACTGCTCCTGGTACCTGGAGCTCGACTGGTCCTCGCAGGGCCGCACCGGCACCGTCCGGGTCGACGACGCGGGCCGCCCGTTCCGTACGACGGGCGTCGGGTCGCTGCCGCGCTACGTGTACGAGACGTCCGACCGGGCGTGGGTGCCGTACAGCTGATCACGCCTCCCAGACGGCGGCGGCCGTACGGTCGTCGGCGTAGCCCTTGACCCGGACCTGGGTGTCGGCGAGGAAGTCGGCGAGTCCGGGCGGCCCGGACCCCGACCAGCGCCCCAGGAGGTGGGCCGCGAGTTCGGGTTCGCCGCGCAGGGGGTCGGCGAGACCGCTCGTGCACAGCAGCAGGGTGTCGCCGGGGCGGGCCACGGAGGCGCGGAAGCGGAACGGCTCGCGGGGCGGCTCGGGCGCCGGTTCGTAGGGACTCGGCGGGGTCGGGATGCCGAGGTCCATGGTGAGCCGGTCGCCGTCGGGGGTCTCGGCGGGCAACGAGCCGAAGCCGACGACGGGTTCGCCGGCGGCGTCGGTGACCCGCGGCTCGATGTCCTGCCACTCCCCGTCCCGCAGCCGGAACAGCCCTCCGTCGCCGGCTCCGAAGAAGACCCGCGTCCGGCACGCGGGGTCGGCGGGCAGCAGCAGGCAGCGCAGGGTGGCCGCGTACTCCTCCGGGTCGACGCCCTGTTCGGCGGCGCCGGCGCGGAGCCGCCCGAGGCTGCGGCCGGTGAGGCGGTGCAGCCCGGACTTCAGGTCGCCGCGCCGGCCGGCCCGCATGTCCCGGGCGAGCCGTTCGTGGCTGCGGCCGACGGCCCGGCCGATCCAGTGGCACGCCTCGGCGGCGGCCCGGTGGGCGCCGGTGGTGGCGCGGGCGCCGGTGGCCATCGCGACCAGGACCAGGGCGTGTTCGCCGCTGCCGAAGCGGGCGATGAGCAGGGAGTCGCGGCGGGGCTCGCCCCGGTAGCGGGCGGAGTCGCCGCGCAGGGACACGGCCCGCAGGGTGGCGGTGCCGTAGCGGGCGCCGTCGAGGACGGTGTCGGGGACCAGATCGTCGAGGTCGTCCGGGCCGGCCGGGGGCAGCGCGGTGGGTTCGGGGTCGTAGGTGGGCGGGCCGGCACCCACGTAGTCCAGTGCGCGGGCCGGCCGGTCCCGGGCGGGCGGCGGGGGCGTCTCCTCGTCCGCCGGGGCCGGTTCCGGTTCCACGGTGAAGCCGGGCGGCCTGGGCAGACCGGCGGGGAACGCCGGTGCTTCCCGCCCGGGGGCGTCCGGGTCGGACCGCTGTGCCGGGACGGTGTCGGGCCGCTGGTTCACGGTCCCCGCGGCCGAGGCGTACCGGTCGTCGAGCGAGTCGGGCGCCGCGGACGGGCCCGCGTCCTCGGCGTCGCCGTACAGCCGGCCCCACCAGTCGTCCTCGTGACCGGTGGGCTTGCCCCCCTGCTGATTCATGCCCCCGATTGTTCCCCGCGGGGCCCGGATGGGAACGGGGCATCGGGAAATCCGGCCGCGTACGGCACCGAGAGGGACATGTCGGGTGACAGGGCGAACGGGCGTACGAGGGGGGGCGCCGCGGGCCGTGGGGCCCGGGCGGCAGCCTCTGATCCGCGCGTTCCGACGGGCTCCCGCACTCCGGTCGGATGGGTCTCCCGGGTGGTGCGCTGGGCGCTCCCGCCCGGCGCCCGCGCCCCGACCGGACCGGGCGACGCATGGCGGCGTACGCGGCGGCGGGCTCGTTCCTGGGGGTTCTTCCTGGTTCCGGTGATCGGCTCGGTGCCCGGGTCCCTGGCCGGCGCCTGCCCGGAGGCCCGGCGCCGCCTGAGCCGGCATCGCGAGGCGCGGGCCGTGGTGCGCACGGCGCCGCGCTCGGGCGGCTCCGGCGTGCCGGCGGAGCCGTTCACCTGCCGGCTGGGCGCGGGGGGCCCGGCTGGGCGCGGTGATCTGGGGCTGACGGCTCTCAGGAGAGCGTTCCCTCCAGGGTGAGCAGGCGGATCTTGCGGTCGAGTCCCCCCGCGTACCCCGTCAGGGAGCCGTCGGCACCGATCACCCGGTGGCAGGGGCGTACGACGAGCAGCGGGTTGGCGCCGATCGCGCCGCCGACGGCCCGGACGGCGGGCCGGGAGGCGCCGATGCGTGCGGCGATCTCGCCGTAGGTCGTGGTGGCCCCGTACGGGACGTCGTCCAGGGCGGCCCAGACACGCTCCCTGAACACGCTGCCGTGCGTGCTCAGCTCCAGGTGGAACTCCTTGAGCTCCCCGGCGAAGTAGGCGGCGAGCTGCTCCTCGGCGGCGCGGAAGGGCCCCGGCTCGTGCCGCCAGTCCGCCAGGACCGTCCGGCCGCCCTTCTGGCCCGGCACGGAGACGGAGGTCAGGGCGCCGGTGGCGGGGTCGGCGGTGAGCAGGAGGGGGCCGAGGGGGCTGTCGACCTCGGTCCAGGGGATGCGGGGGGCCATGGCGGTCCTCTCGGTCGTGGTCATCGGGAGTCGGGCTCGCCCGCGGCGCGCAGGTGGCGCAGCGCGTAGGAGCGCCAGGGGCGCCACGCGTAGGGCGGATCGGTGCCGGGCGGCGCCACGTCCGGGTCCGCGAGGGCGCGGGTACGGATCACGGCGCCGGTACGGGCGTCCAGACCGGGCAGGTCCCGCAGGGCACGGTACGCCTCGTCCCGGTCGGCGCCCGCGTCCAGCCGTAGGGCGCCGTCGGCGAGGGCGGCGGTCAGCGCGCCCAGCGGTCCGCCGGGTTCGGCGCCGGCGAGCACGGCGGGCTCGGGGAACAGATGGGTGAGGCCGCCGCTGGGCGCGTCGAGCGCCTTGCCGTACCGGAGGGCCAGTTCGGCGGCCCGCTCGGGCCCGACGAGGGCCCGTACGGCCAGTTCGTCGGGGTCGGCGGCGCCGGGTGAGCGCAGTCCGGGCCGGGCCGCGACCAGGGGGGCGAGCCGGGCGTCGGCGCCGAGCCGCGCGTCGACGGCGTACGGGTCGGCGTCCAGGTCGAACAGGCGCCGCAGCCGCTGCACGGCCGTCGTCAGGTCGCGGAGGTCGGTGAGGTGGAGCCGGGCGTCGAGCCAGCCGCCGGGGTGGGTGGCCCCGCCCCGGCCGGTCGCCGCCGTGCTCTCCGCCACGGCGGCGACGGCACTGCCGTGCGGGAGGCGCAGGGTGCGGCGGTAGAGCCGGTCGCCGGGCGGGCCGGTGACCTCCTCGACGCCGGGCACGGCCTCCTCGGCGAGGAGGTCGAAGACGGTCCCGGCGTGGTACGGGCCCCGGTGGGCGAGCCGCAGCGGGATGCCACCGGACGGGGCGGCCGTACGCCGGTCGGGGCGGCCGCCCCGGGGTGCGGCGGCGCGCAGCTCGCTCGGTGTGCGGGCGTACACGGCCCGGATCGTGTCGTTGAACTGCCGGACGCTGGCGAAGCCGGCGGCGAAGGCGATCTGGGTGATCGGCAGGCCGGTCGTCTGGAGCAGCACCCGGGCGGCGTGGGCCCGCTGGGCGCGGGCCAGCGCGACGGGTCCCGCGCCGAGCTCGGCGGTGAGCTGCCGCTGCACCTGCCGGGTGCTGTAGCCGAGCCGGGCGGCGAGCCCGGCGACGCCCTCCCGGTCGACGATCCCGTCGCCGATCAGCCGCATCGCCCGGCCCACCACGTCCGCCCGCACGTTCCAGGCGGCGGAGCCGGGGACGGCGTCCGGACGGCACCGCCGGCAGGCCCGGAAGCCCGAGCTCTGCGCGGCGGCGGCCGTCGCGAAGAACCGCACGTTCCGCCGCTTCGGCGTGACCGCCGGGCAGCTGGGGCGGCAGTAGACGCCGGTCGTCTCGACGGCGAAGAAGAACTCGCCGTCGAACCGGGCGTCGCGGCTGCGCACCGCCTCGTACCTGCTGTCCTCGTCCTTCACGCTGTCCAGTGTCCGCCGTGCCGGGGGGCGGCGCTGGCGGGAATCGGACACCGAGGAGGGGCAGGTGGAGGAGCGTGCGTCACCGGGTCCGGCCGCGCTTGGCCTCCATGGCGGCCCGGCCCTGCGCCCCCTTCCGCTTCCACTCCCGGCGCAGCTCGGCGCGCAGCCGCGCGTCGGTCTTGGCCACGATGTACTGGTTCTCCCGCATGAGCTTGCGGTAGCTCTCCAGCCGGCGCACCGCCAGCTCACCGGAGTCGATCGCGGCCAGCACGGCGCAGCCCGGTTCGGCCTCGTGGGCGCAGTCGTGGAAGCGGCACCGCTCGGCGAGCTCCTCGATCTCGGAGAAGACCTGCCCGACGCCGGTCCCGGCGTCCCAGAGGCCGACGCCGCGCAGGCCCGGTGTGTCGATGAGGACCCCGCCGCCGGGCAGGGCGAGAAGGTTGCGGGTGGTGGTGGTGTGGCGGCCCTTGCCGTCCACGTCACGGGTCGCCCGCACCTCCATGACGTCCTCGCCGAGCAGCGCGTTGGCGAGGGTGGACTTGCCCGCTCCGGACTGCCCGAGCAGCACGCTGGTGCCGCCGCCGACCAGCGCGACGAGCACGTCGAGGCCGGCCCCGTCCACGCTGCTGACCGGGAGCACGGGCACGCCGGGTGCCGTGGTCTCCACGTCCTGCACGAGGTACGCGAGCGTCACCACGTCCGGCACGAGGTCGGCCTTGGTGAGGACCACGACCGGCTGGGCGCCCGACTCCCAGGCCAGCGCGAGGAACCGCTCGATCCGGCCGAGATCGAGGTCGGCGGCCAGGGAGACGGCGACGATGGCGTGGTCGACGTTGGCCGCGAGGATCTGCCCCTCGGACCGCTTGGAGGAGGTGGACCGCACGAAGGCGGTGCGGCGCGGCAGATACGCCTGGACGTAGCGCGGGTGGGCGCCCGCGGGGTCGACGGCGACCCAGTCGCCCGTGCACACGACCTTCATGGGGTCGTGCGGGGTGACGAAGGCCGTGTCGGCGCGGACGACGCCGTCGGCGGTGACGACGTCGCACTGGCCCCGGTCGGCGCGGACGACGCGTCCGGGGAGGAGTCCTTCGGCCGCGTGCGGGGCGAAGGCGTCCGCCCAGGCCGCGTCCCAGCCGTAGGGGGTGAGCGCGGGGTGGACGGAGGAAGCAGCGGAGCTGGAAGTCAACGGGTGACCCTTCACAGGGGCGGCCCCGGCCGGCGCGCGTGAGGGCGCGCGAGGAGTGTGGTGTCAGCCGGTGGCCACGGAGGTGGACGGGATGGATTGCCTGCGGGCAGCGCTCGTCGCAATGACAGCCATCGGTCGACACCTCCTCGTCACTTCCGCCGGATTGCGGCGGCCATGAGGCCACCGCTGGGGGAACGCCGTCACTCTAGCCGGGTCCCGCGCACCGCCGTCAACGGGTTTTCAGGGTGCAGGCCCGGCCGTCGAGGGTGAGGTCGTACGCCGGGGAGTTGGCGCCCCGCCAGGAGCCCAGGAAGCCGAAGGTGATCTTGCCGCCGGCCGCGACGGACTTGTTGTAGTCGGCCGCGGTGGCGGTGACGCGGGAGCCGTTCTGGGCGAAGGCGGCGTCCCACATCCGGCCGACCCGCTGGCCGTCCCGGAAGGACCAGGCGACGCGCCAGCCGTCCAGGGCGCGGTCGGTGGTGACGGTGACGATGGCCTGGAAGCCGTCGGGCCACTCGTTGACGAGGTCGTAGACGGCCGTGCAGGAGAGGGCTTCGGCCGTGGACGGCCGGGCCGCGTCCGGGCGGGCCGTCGGGGAGGTGGTGCCCCGCGGTCCTGGATCGGGGTCGCGCGGGGCGGGGTGTGTGCCGCGGGAGGCGCTCGCGGACGGTTCCGGGGCCTCACGGGCCGGCCGGGTGGCGGCCGTGACCGGCAGGGAGATCGCGGGGTCGGCGCCCGGGGGGCGTTCGGCGAGGTCGCCGTCGGCCGCGCGGGTGCCGGCGGAGGAGCCGCCCTGGGTCATCGACACCGCGAGGGCCAGCCCGGAGACGAGGACGGCGGTGACGAGCAGGGCGCCGCGCGCCATCCGCGCCTTGTGGGCGCCGGGGCGGGCCGGACCGGTCTCCGCGTCCGCGTCGGGGTGCGCGGCCAGGCGGGCCTCGGCGGCGCGGCGGCGGCGCTCCACATAGGCGAGGCCGCCCCAGCCGAGGACGCCTCCGGCGAGGGCGGCGGGCAGACCTCCGCCGTGCGGCCGCAGACAGGCGGCTGCCTCGGCGCACGGCACACAGGTGGCGAGGTGGCGCGAGAGGTCGCCGGGTATGTCGGCGGCGGGCGAGCGGGTCACGGCGTCGAGGAGGCGGGCGTAGCTGCGGCAGCGCGCGTCCATCGGGGTGTCGAGGTGGTTGCGCCGGCAGCGGTCCCTGAACAGGCCGCGCACCTGGGCCAGTTCGTCGGAGACGGTGGCCGGGTCGAGGCCCAGCCTGCGGGCGACGACGTGCGGCGGCAGCGCCTCGACCTCGGCCAGCCACAGCAGGGCCGCGTCCGGTTCCTGCATGTCCCGCAGTCCGCGCAGCGCGACCGGGCGTCCGAGCGGGGGGCCGGTGTAGCGGGCGGCGTGCTCGGAGTTGAGCCACAGCCGCAGGTCGGGGTCGAGGCCGTCGCCGCGGCCGCCCTCCTCCCAGGCAGCCGCCGTGGTGCGCACGGCGACCAGCAGGAGGGGGATGCGGGGCAGCCGGGCCGGACGGCGGGCGACGCCCGGCCCCGCCCCGGCCTCGCGGGCCTCGCGCAGTCCGGCCGCGAAGGCCTCCGAGGCCAGACGGCCTGCCGACTCGGGGCCGACGGTGCACAGGCCGGCGTACGACAGCACGGCGTCCCAGCACTCGGCGAGCAGGGCGGCCTCGGTGGCGTCCTGAGGGGTCGGCAGGTCCGGCATGAGTCTCCTGCATCCACATCCGAGGACAACTCGCCCATGGCGAAGGGGAGTTGAGGGATACCTCGCGGCAGGGCAGGAGCTTTTCACGTCTCTGTCAGAACTGACAAGCGCTCTGTTCAGATGTCATGACGGACCGTGGTGGGCCCGCATCCGTGGCCCGAGGCACGGATGCGGATCCCGTCCGGCTCGTCCGTGTCCTCACCTATACCGTGGCGGACTCCTCGGCCGGAAGGCTGTCCATGAAGGAACTCACGGAGAACACCGCGCGGCCGGGTCCGGGCGGGCCGTAGCCGGGAGGCGAGGACAGGCCGAACTCCTCCATGGTCTGCCGGTATGCCTGCAGCAGCCGGATGTGGTACTCCAGCGGCGCGCCCTGCGGGTTGGCCTTGCCGAGCGGGGTCGTCGGCTCGGGGCACCAGGTGGTGAAGCGGGGCGTGATGCCCTGGGACATGAAGAAGCGCAGGCCCTCCGTGGTCGACGCGATCGCCTCGTCGACGGTCTTGAAGCCGAACGGCTCGGCCATCTCCACGCCCGCCACGAAGTTGGGGATCACGTTGCGGGCGCCGAAGATCTCCGCCGAGTCCAGGATGCGCTTGTGCCACTCGTCGCGGCCGACGTACCGCTCCTTGCCCGGGCAGTACATCTTGAACAGGTACTCGTCCCACACCTCGTAGTTGGGGTGGTAGATCTGCACGCCGTAGTCCTTGAAGCGCTGCACGTCGTCCTTGGGCAGCGCCTGGGCGACGACCTTGCCGATCCAGCGGCCGGGGAAGCGCTCCTCGATGGCCTTGGCGTAGTGGCCGTAGAAGTCGGCCTCGTCCCGCCCGGAGACGGTCTTGGTGATCGCGCCGCCGGTGAGGGTGTAGGCGGTGGACGCCTTCGCCGTGTCGTACCGGTCGATGATCTCCAGGGCCTCCAGGACCTCCTCGACGTCCTTCACCCCGGTGTAGGGCCGCCCGGCCGCCTTGTGCTGGCGCCAGTTGTGGTTGATATCGCAGTACTGGCACTCCTCCTTGGCGCCGAAGTACTGGCAGACCCGGAAGACGGTCAGGTAGATCAGGTAGCCCCACTGGATGGTGGGGGCGACCTCCATCACCGACTTCCCGTTGGACAGCTTGTGCCGGTAGTACTCGGGCATGGGCGGCACGCCGACGTCCGAGATGCGCTTGCCGTCCAGGTAGAGGCCGAGCACGCCGTGCTCGTCGGCGGCGACCCGGTACGGGGACGACGGGTTCACCCGGACCGACACGACGGTGCGGCGCAGGTCGTAGGGGCCGCCGGTGAGGATGATCTCCTCGGGCGGGCGCCGCAGAGCGGCCTCGCCGAGCTCGGGCAGGGTGCCGTGGTCGAACGAGAAGATGAAGTACGACTTCGGTTTGACCTCACCGCCCTCGTTGTCGCTCAGGGCCGACGGGTCGAAAGCGACCCCGCCCCGGAGCAGATCCTCCTTGAAGACGGCTTCCCGCGGAACGTGCGGGAATCGCTCCATCAGATCCTCGACCAGTGCGGTGCGGCTGCCCATCCGTAATCTCCTCCCGGCTCAGGCGTACGACTCCTCACGGTATGCCCCCGCCCGCGCGCGGGCCGCGCCGGGGCCCCTTCCGAGCCGGTCGGGGGTGTCACGCGGGGGCTACGCCTCGTGCTCCAGCGCCGCCGGGTCGACCGCGTGGGCGAGCGGGGAACCCGCGGCGAGGCGGGCCGCCTCCTCGGCGACGACGAGGCCGAGCCGGGCCGTCTCGTTGCCCTGGGAGCCCGCCCGGTGCGGGGTGAGGACGACGTTCGGCAGGTCGTAGAGCGGGGACGCGGCGGGCAGCGGCTCGGGGTCGGTGACGTCGAGGATCGCGGAGAGACGGCCGGTGCGCAGCTCGCCGATCAGGGCGTCGTTGTCGAGCAGCGAGCCCCGCGCGGTGTTGATCAGGACGGCGCCGTCCGGCATGAGGGCGAGCTCGCGGGCGCCGATCAGCTGCCAGGTCTCGGGGGTGGCGGGGGCGTGGACGGTCACGACGTCCGAGGTGCGCAGCAGTTCGTCCAGCGGCAGCAGGGGGGCGCCGAGGGCGGCGGCCGTCTCCTCGTCGACGTACGGGTCGGACAGCGCGGGCACCAGGTCGAAGGGGCGCAGCAACTCGATCAGGCGGCGGCCGGTGCGCGAGGCGCCGATGACGCCGACCCGGCGGCCGAGGTTGCCGATGCCGGGCAGCAGCCCCCAGCCCCCGAAGGCGTCCCGCTCGGCGCGCAGCCGGTCGCGGACGGCGAAGAGGTCCTTGCCGGAGAGCAGGATCATGGCGAGCGTGTACTCGGCCACGGGCAGGGCGTTCGCGGCCGCCGCCGAGCTGACGGCGATGCCCCGGCGCCACAGCTCGGGCGTCACGATCCCCTTGACCGAGCCGGCCGCGTGCAGCACGGCCCGCAGGCGCGGGGCGGCGTCCAGCGCGGCCGCGTCCAGCCGGGGGGTACCCCAGCCGGTGACCAGGATCTCGGCGCGGGCCAGGGCGTCCTTCACCCGTGGGTCCGCGAGGTCCTCGGCCAACGGGTCGGCGTCGACGTCCACCGCCTCGCGCAACCGCGCCAGCACCGGGGGCGGGAAGACCAGCGGGACGTTCTGCGCGGACAGGGCGAGTACGGCGTACGGCCGCTGGGTCAACGCGTGGCCTCCGGCTCGGCGGGACGGGCCCGGACGTCGGTCGTGGAAAACGGTCTCTACCGTAGGTATCCGCGGATGAGAGGGTCAACGCGACAGACACGCACCGTGAAGGGCGACAGGATGACCGGGACGATCACCAACTGGGCGGGCAACATCACCTACGGCGCCGGGGAGCTGCACCGCCCGGTGTCGTTCGACGAGGTCGCCGCCCTGGTGGCCGCGAGCCCCCGGGTGCGGGTGCTGGGCAGCGGGCACTCCTTCAACGAGATCGCCGAGCCCGGCCCCGAGGGCGTCCTGCTGTCGATCGCGGCCCTGCCCCCGCTGGTCGACGTCGACGGCGCCGCGCGCACGGTCCGTGTCGCGGGCGGCATCCGGTACGCGGAGCTGGCCCGCGCCGTGCACGCGCACGGCCTCGCACTGCCCAACATGGCGTCGCTGCCGCACATCTCGGTGGCCGGTTCCGTCGCCACCGGCACGCACGGCTCGGGGGTCGGCAACGGCTCGCTGGCGTCGGCCGTGCGCGAGGTCGAGCTGATCACCGCCGACGGCTCGGCGGTGCGGATAGGCCGGGACGATCCGCGGTTCGGGGGTGCCGTCACCTCGCTGGGCGCCCTCGGTGTGGTCACCGCGCTCACCCTCGACCTGGAGCCGGCCTTCGAGGTCGAGCAGCACGTGTTCACCGAGCTGCCGCTGGCCGGCCTGGATCCGGCGGCCTTCGACGCGGTGATGTCGGCGGCGTACAGCGTCAGCCTGTTCACCGACTGGCGCGCGCCGGGCTTCCGGCAGGTGTGGCTGAAGCGGCGCACCGACCAGCCGCTGCCCGACGTGCCGTGGGCCGCGCCCGCCACCGAGAAGCTGCACCCGGTGCCGGGGATGCCCGCCGTCAACTGCACCGAGCAGTTCGGGGTGCCGGGGCCGTGGCACGAGCGGCTGCCGCACTTCCGGGCCGAGTTCACGCCGAGCAGCGGGGCCGAGCTCCAGTCGGAGTACCTCCTGCCGCGCGCCCGCGCCCTGGAGGCGCTGCACGCGGTCGACGCGATCCGGGACACCGTCGCCCCGGTCCTGCAGACCTGCGAGGTGCGCACGGTCGCCGCCGACGGGCAGTGGCTCAGCCCGTCGTACGGGAGGGACACGGTGGCCCTGCATTTTACGTGGATCGAGGACACGGCGGCGGTGCTGCCGGTGGTGCGGCGGCTGGAGGCGGCGCTGGACGCCTTCGCGCCGCGGCCGCACTGGGGGAAGGTGTTCACGACGCCCGCCGCGCGGCTGCGCGCCCGGTATCCGCGGCTCGACGACTTCCGGGCGCTGGCCCGGGAGCTGGACCCGAAGGGCACGTTCGCCAACGCGTTCGTGCGGGACGTGCTGGGGGACTGAGCCGGGGTCCGGGGCGCCGCCGCGTGCGCGCAGGCTCCCCGGCAGCCGTCGGGCCGACGTCGTACAGCCCCTTTCCTGAGCCCTCGTCGCACCGCGGCGCCACGCCGCGGCCTGACGCCCCGCTGGTGCCCGGCCGCCCGGCGGGCGGCCCCGGCCCGTGGCGCCGCCGGGGCATTAGCATGCGGGCCTGTCACCTCCCCTTTCCCCGAAGGACCCCCATGGCCCGCGCAGGACTGACCGCCGACCGCCTCGCCGCGGCGGCGGCCGAACTCGCCGACGAGGTGGGGTTCGAGAACGTCAGCCTGTCCGCGCTCGCCCGGCACTTCGGGGTGAAGGACGCGAGTCTCTACTCGCACGTCAGAAACCTCCAGGACCTGCGGACCCGGGTGGCGCTGCTGGCCGGCGGCGAGCTGATCGACCGGATCGCGGCGGCCGTGGCGGGACGCGCCGGCAAGGACGCGCTCGTCGCCTTCGCGGCGGCCTACCGGGCGTACGCCCTGGAGCACCCCGGCCGCTACGCGGCGACCCAGATGCCGATCGACCAGGAGCTGATCGCCGGCTCCCCCGCCCTGCGCCGCACCGCCGAGATCACCTACGGGGTGCTGCGCGCCTACGGGCTGGAGGAGCCCGACCTCACCGACGCCGTCCGGCTGCTGCGCAGCACCTTCCACGGCTACTGCTCGCTGGAGTCCACCGGGGCGTTCGGGGCTCCCCGGGACGTGGAGGAGTCGTGGGACCGGGCCGTCGACGCCCTGCACGTGGCCCTCACGCACTGGCCGCGCGGCGGGCCCGACCGGCCACCGCCCCAGGCGCCCCGCTGACCACTTAGACTGGAAGCTTCGCGGAAGCCACACGCGGCCGCCACGGGGGAGGGAGCGCGTCTTGTCCCAACAGCAGTTAGGACGCGGCCCGTTGAGATCCCGGCGACCGCAGCCGGCACCTCCCGCCCCGGACGGGGAGCCCGCGGCCGGCTCGCCGCCGGTCCGTTTCGTCGGCTGGCTCGGCGGACTGGGCGCGGCGGCCGCCGGATACGCCGTCTTCCAGGCCCTGTTCGGGGTGCTGCCCGACTCGCTCGACGGTTCGGCCGCCCGGTATCTGATCTCGGGCGTCAGCGGGCTCGGCACCTTCGTCGCGGTCTGGCTGGCTGCCGCCCTGCTGCGCGCCCGGGCGGCGGCAGGAGGCCAGGGCGGCGGCGGTGGCCGCGACGCGCGGGGCACGGGGGCGTCCGGCCCGCTCCCGCTGGTGTTCGCCTCCGCCTACGACGCCCTCGTCGACCAGGTGTCCGTCGTGGACGACCCGCGGCGCGGGCTCCTCACCGGCTGGCCGCACTCCCTCGGCGAGAGCACCCCGTCCTGGCCGACCTCCGTGGGCACCGCGTACGGCCTGCACATGATGCTCGACCTCGGGGTGCCCGACGGGCGGCTCAGCACCGGCGACCTGGTGGACACGCTGTGGCGGCTGCGGCTCCCGGAGGGCGGCTGGTCGGCACGCTCCCAGGGGTCCCAGGCGCGCCCCGAGGTGACCGCGCTGGTGCTGGGCGCGCTGGCCCGCGCGGGCGTGCCGGCCGACCGGCTGGACGCCGAGGTGGAGCGCTGCACGGCCGGCTTCACCCGGGAACACGACCGCGCGGGCTGGGAGTCGACGCATGTGGTGACGACCGTGCTGCGCGGGCTGCTGCGGGCCGCGCCCGGCTCGCCGCTGCTGTCCCTGCTGCGCGAGGCCCTAGCGGACGGCGCGATCAGCGACGGGCGCCGCGACCATCTGCGCTGCTGGGGCTACCGGCTCCAGCCGCCGTACGGCAGGCCGTCGCCGCTGCACACCGCGCAGGCCGTGGTCGCCCTGGACCGGTCCGCGCGGGTGCTGGGCGAGGACGCCGACGCACGCGGCGAGCGGGCCCGCACCGCGCGCGAGGACGGCATCCGCTGGCTGCTGGCCTGCCCGGACGCCCCGCACGACACCTGCCCGGACCTGGAGAACCTGCACGAGGAGGTGCGCCGCCCCCGCAGCGACGACCCGTCCCGGCACGAGGTGCTGGGGGTGCGGCACTTCACCGCGTCCTGGCTGGTGCGCGCCCTGCTCACGCCGGGTGCGGTGGCCGTCGCGCGGGCCGAGGGCCTGGAGGACGAGTGGCGGGTCCGGCTGGACGGGGCGCTCGCCGCGGTGTGGGCGGGGCAGACCGACGGGATCTGGGTCTGGGGGCTCGGCGGCGACGGCACCGAGCTGCGCCGGCCCATGTGGATGACCTATCAGGGCCTTTCGGCGCTGCGCGCCCATGCCGTATGGATGTATCGGCCAAGCGGATGAGCCGCGGCGGTGCGGGAGGACGGGTGCATGGGTGGTCGGCGGATCCAGGCGGCACGGCGGTTGCTGGCCGAGGCGCTCGACGGTGAGCTGCCCGAGCACGAGCTGGCGGCGGCCGCCCGCCGGGTCGTCGGCGAACTCGGTGCCGACGGCGCACTGTCGGCGCTCGTCGCCGAACTGGCCTCCGGTGCGGGCGATCCGGAGGGCACGGCCAGGCTGTCGTACCGCCATGTGCTGGGCTTCGACAAGCTGCTGCTGATCGACGCGGGGCCGCGGCACATGCTGCGCGCCCATGTGTGGCATCCGGACGCGGGCGCGATCGGCAAGGAGGACATCCACAACCACCGCTCCCCGCTGGCCTCCTACGTCGTGCGGGGCCGGCTGGCCATGGAGCTGTACGAGGTGTCCGGCGACGGTGCCGGTGTCGCGGCGGCCCGCTACGAGGAGTCGCTGGCGCGGGGGTCGGCGGACTGGACGCTGGTGGCGGCCGGCGAGGCGCGGCTGCGGCTGACGCACACCGGCCAGTACGCGGCGGGCAGTTCGTACGCGCTGCCCGCGCACACCCTGCACCGGGCGTGGTGCGACACGGACGAGCCGACGGTGACGCTGTTCCTGGAGACGGGGGCCGGACGGCGGCGGCGCACCGACGTGTTCACGGCGGCGGGCCCGCATCCGGGGGCGGTGGCGAAGGTGCCGCTGGCGGTGGCGGAGTACCTGGCGGCGCTGCGGGACCTCGCGGACCGTCTCAGGTCCGGCTGAAGGCCTGCCGGACGACGTCGAGGTTGTAGGCGTCGACGTCCACCGTGGTCAGCTCGGCCCGGCTCAGCCAGACGGAGTCCTGGTCGGGCTCGGGCAGGGTGATCGCGGAAGTCAGCGGGCGGACCAGGAAGTTGTCCTGCCAGTTCTTGATCTCGTGGCCCCGGTAGTCGCTGACGAACGACGACTCGCCGACCTTGCGGACGACCTCGCCGAGCAGGCCGGTCTCCTCCTTGAGCTCCCGCAACGCGCCGTCCTCGGGGCGTTCGCCGGGCTCCAGCTTTCCGCAGGGGACGCCCCACACCCGGGGCAGGAAACGCTCCTTGGCGCTGCGGCGGACCAGGAGGACACGCCGGTCCTCGTCCATCACGACGGCGGCCGCCAGTCGCCTGTCGCCGGGGATGTCCATGGCCATGGTTCCTCGGTCCCTCGCCGGTGATGAGTCCAAAGGGTCTGATACCCGGGGACGGTTCCAGGCTAACAGGGACCTAGTACCCCACTCCCGCCGCCGGAGCCGGATGGTGTCGACCCCGGACGCGGCGGAGTGGTGCCCGCCATCGTTCGTACCGCCGGAACGCGGGTCCGGTCCGATCAGATCGCGTACTGCCTCGACCGTTACGGGGTCGCGCCCGAGCCCGAGCTCCGGCGGCACTTTGCCACGCGCCCGGAGCCGAAGCCTCAGGTCACGGCTCGGCTTCGCGGCGCGGCCGGCCGGCCGGTGCCGGCCGAACTCGAGGGTTCCCCGACGGGACGTCCCTCCTCCGGAACCTGCTCGCAGGGATGCGGCATCAGCCGGGACCCCACGGGTCCGGAGCGTCGCGGGAGCCCCGGGTCATGGGGGTTCCTCAGATCCTGCTGCCCGAGGCGGTGTCGGATGACAGCCGCTGGGCGAGGTAGATCGGTATGACCGACAGCAGGACGAGGACCGCGGCGACCACGTTGACCACGGGCGCCTGCTGGGGCCGGGCCATGTTGGAGAAGATCCAGATGGGGAGGGTCTGGACGCCGGGCCCGGCCGTGAAGGTCGTCACCACGATCTCGTCGAAGGACAGGGCGAAGGCGAGCAGCCCGCCCGCCACGAGCGCGGAACGCACCAGGGGGAAGGTGACGTCGACGAAGGCGCGGAAGGTGTGTGCGCCCAGGTCCGTGGCGGCTTCCTCGTACGAGCCGGACAGTCGGCGCAGCCGGGCGACCACATTGTTGAAGACGACCACGACGCAGAAGGTGGCGTGACCGACGACGACCGTGAACATGCCGAGGCCGACGCCGAGCGGTTCGAGGACCGTACGGAAGGCGGTGTTGAGCGCGACGCCGGTGACGATGCCGGGCAGCGCGATCGGCAGGACGATCACGAAGGAGATGGTCTCCCGGCCGAAGAACCTGAAGCGCTGGACGGCGAAGGCGATGAGCGTGCCGAGGACCAGGGCGATCGCGGTGGCGCCGAGCCCGGCCTTGACCGAGGTCCACAGTGCGGCGCGGGCACCGGTGCTTCGCCATGCGTCGCCCCACCAGTGAAAGGTGAGTCCGGGCGGCGGCCAGCCCGAGCTGCGGTCCGGGTTCAGGGAGTTGACCAGGACCAGCAGCAGCGGGACGTAGATGACCGCGAAGCCGAGCACGGCGGCGATGCGCACGGTGATACGCGCGGGGCGGGAGAGATTCATCGAGGGGCCTTCGGTTTGCGTACCGTCAGAGGCTGTCAGAGGCTGCTGAGGGCTCCGGTGCGGCGCACCGCGAGCAGATAGAACACGATGATCACCACGGGTACGGTGCCGAGCGCCGCGGCCAGCGGCAGGTCGAGGGTGATGTTGGAGTAGATGAGGTTCCCGATCAGCTGGGTCTTGCCGCCGACGATCTGCACGGCGATGTAGTCGCCGAGGCTGAGCGAGAAGGTGAAGATCGAGCCGGCCGCGATGGACGGCAGGATCATCGGCAGCACCACCAGGCAGAAGGTCCGCCCGGTGCGGGCGCCGAGGTCGGCGGAGGCGTCCAGCAGGTTGGCCGGGAGCTGTTCGAGCCCGGCGTGGATCGGCAGGATCATGTACGGCAGCCACAGGTAGGTCAGCACCAGGACGGTGGCCGTCAGTCCGTAGCCGGGTCCGTGGAGGCCGAGGGGCGCGAGCAGCCAGTCCAGCAGACCGCCCTCGGCGAGCATGAGCCGCCAGGCGTACGCCTTGACGAGATAGCTGGCCCACAGCGGGGTGAGGATGGCGACCACCAGCAGGGGCCGCCATCTGGGCCGGGCGATCCGGGCCGTGTAGAAGGCGACCGGGAAGGCGATCACGGCGCACAGGACGGTGACCACGAGGGCGACGCCGATGCTGCGCAGGGCGACCTGGCGGTAGACGTCGGTGGTGAACAGGGCGGTGAAGTTGTCCGTGTTCCAGACCTTCACCACGCTTGAGGTGAAGCTGTCCGTGGTCCAGAACGCGGACATGAACAGCGCGGCGAGCGAGCCGAGGTAGGCGAGGACGAGCCAGGCCAGCGGCGCGGAGAGCAGCAGGGACAGTTGCAGCCGGGGACGGCGGTGCAGGGTCCCGGCGAACCGCCGGACGAATCCGGCGGTCGGCACGGTCTTCGTCATGTGATGCTCAGCCCTTGATCTCGATCCATGCCTGGACCCACTTGCTGTAGGGCACGCACTTGGTGTCCTTGCGGCCGTCCAGGCACTGCGGGACGGGCGTGGTCCAGAAGTGGACCTTCTTCCAGTACGGCTCGTCGGCCGCGTGGTACGTGGCGCAGTGGTCCTTCACCGAGGTCAGGGCACAGGACTTGGCGTTGGACGGGGCCTCGCCGAAGTACTCGGCGACCTGGGCGTTCACCTTGGGAGAGATGATCCAGTCCATCCACTTGTAGGCACAGTTGGGGTGCTTGGCCTTGGCGGAGATCATCCAGGTGTCGGACCAGCCGGTCGCGCCCTCCTTCGGCAGTACCGCCTCGACCGGGGCCTTCTCCGCCTGTGCGGCGTTGACGATCACCTGCCAGGCAGTGCCGACGACCGAGTTGCCGCTCTTGAAGGCGGAGATCTCCTTGAGGTAGTCGCCCCAGTATTCCCCGATGTTGGCGTTCTGCTCCTTGAGCAGCTGAACGGCGGCGTCGAACTGCTTCTGGTCCAGGGCGTAGGGGTTCTTGATACCCAGCGACGGCTTGCTCTTCATCAGGTACAGGGCGGCGTCCGCGATGTAGATCGGTGAGTCGTACGCGGTGACCTTGCCCTTGTGGGCCGAGGCCTTGTCGAAGACGGCGGACCAGGAGTCGGGGGCCGGGGAGACCTTCTCCGTGTTGTACATGAGGAGGTTGGCGCCGCGGCCGTGCGGGATGCCGTACGGGACACCGTGGACGGAGTTCCAGTCCTGGTTCTTGAGACCGGCGAAGACGTCCTTGTAGTTGGGGACGAGCTTGGTGTTGACGGGCGCGGCGTCGCCGGAGGCGATCAGGCGCAACGAGGCGTCGCCGGAGGCCGAGACCGCGTCGTACTGACCGGACTTCATCAGGCTGACCATCTCATCGGAGGTGGCCGCGGTCTTGGTGCTGACCTGGCAGCCGGTCTGCTTCTCGAAGTCGCTGGCCCAGTCGACCTTCGGGTCGTTGGAGCCGTCCTCGACATAGCCGGCCCAGGCTATGAGGTTCACCTGGCCCTCGGTCTTGCCGAGCTTCTTCTGCGCCTTGAGGTCGGGCGGGTTGAAGCCGTCGGTTGACGAGGAGGTGCCGGACGAGCCGCAGGCGGTGGCGAGGAGGAGGGCGCCGACCGCGGTGGCGGCCTTCAGCGAACGGGACATGCGCACGGAGAGCTCCACAGGGGATGGGAGGAAAGGTGGCGGCGACAGGACGTGCGGGGTGGTGCGATCACTGCGTTTCGGGAACACGGACGTTGTGGCGTGGCTGCCACTGGAGCCTGACCCGCGCGCCGCGATAGGCCGCGACGTCCTCGGACGAGGTCTCCAGGTTCTGCTGGAGGGCGGTGAGCCGCCCCCCGGCGTCGAGATCCACGAGGAAACGAGTCGCGTCCCCGAGGTAGACGACCTCAGCGACGGTGCCGACGGCGCTGGAGCACCCCGGCTCGCTGCTGTCCTGGTCCTCCTTCAGCACGCGGATCTTCTCCGGACGGATGCTGAAGGTGCCGGCCGTGCCCACCACCCGCTCCGCGGCCTGGCCGGTGAGCAGGTTGGAGGTGCCGACGAAACCGGCGACGAAGGGCGTGGCGGGACGTTCGTAGATCTCGGCGGGGGTGCCGACCTGCTCGATGCGGCCCTGGTTGAAGACCGCGATGCGGTCGCTCATGGTCAGCGCCTCGTCCTGGTCGTGGGTGACGAAGACGAAGGTGATGCCGACCTCGCGCTGCAGCTCCTTGAGCTCGATCTGCATCTGCTCGCGCAGCTTGAGGTCGAGGGCGCCCAGCGGCTCGTCGAGCAGCAGCACCTTGGGCGTGTTGACCAGGGCCCGGGCCAGCGCCACGCGCTGCCGCTGGCCTCCGGAGAGCTGGGACGGCCGGCGGTCGCCGTAGCCTTCGAGCCGCACGCTCGCCAGGGCCTCGCGGGCCCGCTCCAGCCGCTTGGCCTTGGGAACCTTGCGGATCTTCAAGCCGTAGGCGACGTTCTGTTCGAGCGTCATATGCGGGAAGAGCGCGTAGTCCTGGAAGACGGTGTGCACATCCCGCTCGAAGGGGGCGAGGCGGGTCACGTCCCTCCCGGCGAGTTCGATGGTGCCGCTGGTGGGCAGCTCGAAGCCGGCGATCATCCGAAGCACGGTGGTCTTGCCCGATCCGGACGGCCCCAGCATCGAGAAGAACTCGCCGTCCGCGATGTCCAGATCGACTCCGGCTACCGCCTTCGTCTGCCCGAAGGACTTGCACAGGCTCTGCAGTCGGACGGCTTTCCCTTCCATGGGCGGGAACCTTTCTGGCGCTGCCGGACGTTGACCTTAAACATATGAAGTCATAGTTCTAGTTTCAATACCCCGCTAAGGTAAAGCTTGAGTCAACGAACATGGGGGTGGTTACCGTGACGCGAGACCCGGGTGGCGCCCGGCGGACCGTCTTCACACCCGTCGACAATCAGGCGCGGGTGGACGCGGTGGTGCGGCGGCTCGGCGACGCCATCGAGCTCGGGCTGCTGGCGGACGGGGAGCAACTGCCCGGCGAGTCCGACCTCGCGACCCAGCTCGGCGTCTCGACCGTCACGCTGCGTGAAGCACTGATGGCGTTGCGCCAGCAGGGGTTGGTCACCACCCGCAGGGGGCGGGGCGGAGGCAGTTTCGTCACCGTTCCCGAGGGCCCCGCCGAGGAGCGGCTGCGGAGCCTCCTCGCCGGCTGGAGCACCGAGGAACTCCGTGACCTCGGCGACCACTGGGCCGCCATCTCGGGGGCCGCCGCCCGGCTCGCGGCCCAGCGCACCGAGCCCGGGGATCTGCTCCCACTGCGCAGATCTGTCGAGCAGTTGACGGAGGCGGCCGACGGCGCGGCACGCAGCCGGGTGCACGGGCGCTTCCACGTGGAACTGGCCGCCGCGGCCCAGTCCGCGCGGCTGACCCGGGAGGAGATCGGCATCCAGACAGAGGTGGGGGCGCTGCTGTCTCTCGTGCTCGGCGAGGAGGGGTATCTCAAGGACGTGTGCGATCGTCACCGCACCGTGATCTCCGCACTGCAAGATGGTGCGGACGAGCAGGCGAGAGCCCAGATCGAGGGGTGCGTCCAGTTGTGCATGGCGCGCTTGGTCGAACTCCGCCTCGGCTCCTCCAGCTCCGCTGGTGGTCCCCATCCCCAGGAGAACACCCATGGGTAGCAGTCCCCGTCCCACAGGCGGCGGACCCGACATCCTTGACGAGGTGACGGCCGCCGACGTGGCAGCCTGCGTCCGCGACACCCTGGAGGGCGTCTTCGACGCCGTCTCCGAGACCGGTACGGACGCGGCGGCACTCCTCGCCTCGGCCACCGAGAGCGGCCGGCGGCCCCTCACCGGCGACCTCGCCGCGCTCCGCCCCGGCCTGCACACCCGGCTCACGCGACTCGATCTGGTCTCCGGCGCCGGTTTCGTGGCCGCTCCGGGGCTGCTCGCCGACGTATCGGCATGGCTCGAATGGTGGCAGATCGGCGCGGGCGGTGCCGTGCGCCCGCTGGTGCTGGACCTGGACCCGGAGCACTCGGCGTACTCCGACTACACCCACTGGGACTGGTTCACACTGGCCCGCGACACCGGGCGGCGCGCGGTCGCGGGGCCGTACGTGGACTATCTCTGCTCCGACGAGTACAGCCTCACCCTGTCCGTGCCGGTGACGGTCGGGGGCCGCTTCACGGGAGTGGCCGCGGCGGACGTCTACCTCTCGCATTTCGAGGCGGCGGTGATGCCGGTCATGCAGAAGCTGCCCGGCCCTGCCTTCCTCGTCAACGCGCGCGGCCGTGTCGCTGCCTCGGCCTGTGCCGACTATTTGGCCGGTTCTCTCGTCAAGGGCCCGGACTTCGGGGCCGTACTGGCCGGACCGGCGGACGGCGTCGAACACGGCCGGCTGCGGCTGCGACCCTGCGGTGACATCCCCCTCATCCTGGTCACGACTCCGCCGGTAGGGCGTGCGTAGGTCTCCGAGTTCGCGGGAGCGTGCCGGACGCCGGACAGCGGGCGGGACTGTGCGGACATGACGTATTCGCCGGGCGTCGAACCGCCGCGTCGGCCCAGCGCCTCGACCTCGACCTCACCGCGCCAGACCCCCTGCGACGTCACCGCGTCGTCGCACGGCGCCTCGGCTACCGTCGCGGACATGAACGGCACGCCGACCCTCGCCGACGCCCTCGCCTCGACCACCGTCGTGCTCGACGGCGGTCTGTCCAACCAGCTCGAGGCCATGGGCCACGACCTGAGCGACGAGCTGTGGTCGGCCCGGCTGCTCGCGGAGGAGCCCGAGGCGATCGTCGAGGCCCACCTGGCCTACTTCGAGGCGGGCGCGGACGTGGCGATCACCGCCGGTTACCAGGCCACCTTCGAGGGCTTCGCGCGGCGCGGGCTGGACCGTGAGCGGGCCGCCGGGCTGATCGCGTCGAGCGTGGAGCTGGCGCGCGAGGCCGCCCGGCGGGCGCGGGCCCGCGGGATCGGCCGGCCGCTGTGGGTGGCGGCGTCCGCCGGGCCGTACGGGGCGATGCTCGCGGACGGCTCCGAGTACCGAGGGCGGTACGGGCTGAGCGTCGCCGAGCTGGAGCGGTTCCACCGGCCCCGGCTGGAGCTCCTGGCCGCGGCCCGGCCCGACGTGCTCGCGCTGGAGACGGTCCCGGACGCCGACGAGGCCGAGGCGCTGCTGCGGGCGGTCCGCGGGCTGGGCGTCCCGGCCTGGCTGTCGTACTCGGTCAGCGGCGACCGCACCCGCGCCGGCCAGCCTCTGGAGGAGGCGTTCGCGCTCGCCGCCGGCGCCGGCGAGGTGATCGCGGTGGGGGTGAACTGCTGCGCCCCCGAGGACGTCGAGGGCGCCGTCGAGATCGCCGCCCGGGTGATGGGCCGGCCGGTGGTCGTCTACCCCAACAGCGGCGAGTCCTGGGACGCGAAGGCCCGCACCTGGGACGGCCGGACCACCCTCGCCCCCGAACTGGCCCGCGCCTGGCAGGCGGCGGGCGCCCGCCTGATCGGCGGCTGCTGCCGGGTCGGCCCGAAGACGATCACCGCCATCGCACGGACACTGACGCCCCGGGCGTGAGACCCCGTCTCGCGGGGGTCCCCCGGTGTCCGCTCCCTCAGTGCCGGCGGACCGCTCCCGGCAGGCGCAGGCGGCGGACCAGCGGCCGCATCTCCGTGCCCCGGGCGGGGGCGCCGTCGGCCGGGACGGGGACGGGGCGGGGCGTCCACAGGGCCAGTTCGGCGTCGCGGGGGCCGAGGTCGGTGCGGGTCTCGCCGTCGCCGAAGATCCGCACCGGGTGGGCGGGGTCCCAGGGCCGCCAGCCGGGGTCGCCCTCCGTCGCGAAACGCACCCACGCCCCGTGCATCTCGTCCGCGAGCTCCTGCGGGGCGCCCTCGCCGGCCAGCTTGCAGGACTCCGGGGAGTCGCCGGTGTCGAAGACGAAGCCCAGCTCCAGGGCGTGGCAGGAGCCCAGGTGGGGCAGGTTGGAGGGCCACGCGAACTCGTACACGTACGACGATCCGGGGCGGGCGTCGGCCAGGCGGTGCAGGGGGACGCGCAGCAGGTGGTCGGTGACCATCTGGCCGACGATCTCGGCGGTGCCGGCCTCCGGGTGCAGCGCGCGGTAGCCGCGGGCCACGTCGGCGCCGACGTGGCAGCGGGCCATGGCTCCGGCGAGGGCGACGGCACCCAGCCGGTCGACGCGCTCCAGGAGGCCGCCGGGCACCAGCCACAGCCGGTACTCGTCCCTGGTCCAGCCCATCATCAGCTCGACGCCCGCCGCGGCGCCGCCCTCGGTCAGCGCCTCCAGCGGGTCGCGGGGCACGAGGTCCCCGTCGACGACGATCCCGAAGGCGGGTCCGCCCAGCACGGGCGAGCTGAGCCGGCCCACCTCGCCCTGGGTGCGCAGCAGCAGCTCGCGGTCGACCTCGGCGAAGGCGGCGGCCGTGGCAGGGATCTTCAGCCGGGTCGCCATCCGGCGCACCATGCGCCGCACCTTGTCCCGTTCGCCGGCCTCGGGCGGCCCGCTCTGCAGGATCGCCCGCCGAACCAGGCCCTGGGCCTGCGGGGCGGCGAGCAGCGCGCCGGTGCTGATGGCGCCGGCGGACTGCCCGAACAGGGTGACGCGGTCGGGGTCGCCGCCGAACGCCGCTATGGACGCGTGCACCCACTCCAGAGCGGCGAGCTGGTCGCGCAGGCCCGGGTTGGCGGGGGCGTCCGGGAAGTAGCCGTAGCCCTCGACGCCGAGCCGGTAGTTCACCGAGACCAGGACGATCCCGTCGCGGGCGAAGGCGTGCCCGTCGTACACGGGCACACCGGAGGAGCCGCGGGTGAGGGCGCCGCCGTGCAGGAACACCATGACGGGCAGCCGGGCGCCGGGAGCGGGGTCGGGTGTCCACACGTTGAGGTTGAGGCAGTCGTCGCCGGGCACGGACGGGTCGGAGAGGTACTGCGCGAACGCCTCGGAATAGGGCGGCTTGGGCGCGGTCGGGCCGAACGCGCGGGCGTCGCGCACGCCGTCCCAGGGCTCCGGCGGCTCCGGCGGCCGGAACCGGCGCGGGCCGAAGGGGGGCGCCGCGTAGGGGATGCCCTTGAACACCGCGACACCGTGCTCGTATCTGCCCCGTACCGCGCCGTGGGGCGTGCTCACCACAGGGTCCGTCCGGAGTGCCGTCATACGTCCGTCAGCCTCCTCCACCGCGCTCGTGCACCGTGAAGATCAGAGCACCTCATTGTGGCCGGATATTCCATCGGACGGGGGCCCGAGACGGCCGTTCGGCGTACGACACGGTGTCGGGGCACGGCGTTGGACCGGCCGGGTGGTCGCGGCGCCGCTCGGCACGTGTGCCCTGGTGGCGGCCCTGATCGCTGCTAGCTTCGCGAGCTGTCGCAGGGGCCCCGTAGGGATGCGTCGAGCACAGGGCGGGGCCCGCCCTATGAGCTGAGGCGAGGTAGACGGGTATGAGCGAAGAGCCGGACGAGCCGGCGGTTGGCCCGTTCAAGCGCAGGAGTTTCCTGGCGTCGGCCGCGCTGGCGGCCGGAGCGCCGGCCGCGGTCGCCGGCACCGCGCAGGCCGCGCCCCCGGCGGGTGCGCCGGCCGCCGCGGCCCGGCTCGGGTCGGTGGCCCGGTTGATGGCCGTCCCCGAGGACGCCCGCGGGGTCGCCTGGCTGCGGTCCGCGCTCCAGGTCGCCATCGGCCTGGAACTCGCCACGATCCCGCCCTACCTGTGCGGCTGGTGGTCGGTGAAGGACCAGCGCAGCGAGGTCGCGCGGATGATCCGGCGCATCGTCGGCGACGAGATGTACCACCTGGGCATCGTCTGCAACCTGCTGGTCGCGATCGGCGGCCGGCCGCAGGTCAAGGCCGCCGCGCCCGTCTACCCGGGGCCGCTGCCCGGCGGGGTGCGGGCGGGTGTGAACGTCTATCTGTCGGGGCTCACCAAGCCCTTCGTCCGGGACGTGATGATGGCGATCGAGGCGCCCGAGGAGTCGCTGGTCCGCAGCGCGCAGACGTCCCCGACGGTCGGCGAGTTCTACGAGGGCATGCTGGGCGCCTTCCGGGCGGTGCGGCCGGAGCTGTCGACGCGGGGGCAGGTGAGCCAGCGCATCGGCTCCGACGAGTTGCGTACCGTGCGGACCCTGGACGACGTCGAACACGCCATCGAGGTCATCCGGGAGCAGGGCGAGGGCACGGCGTCCTCGCCGAACGACTCGTTCTCGGACGACAACCCGGCGCACTACTACGCGTTCGGGGAGATCTACCACGGCCGGGAGCTGCGGCGGACCGACGAGGGCTGGCGGTACGTCGGCCCGCCCGTGCCGTTCCCGGTCGCGCGCCCGATGGCGCGGGTCCCGGTGGGCGGCTGGCCCCGCGCGTCGGTGCACATCGGAGGGCTGCTGTTCCGCTTCGACGCCATGTACAGCACGGTGCTGGACTCCCTGGACGACACCTGGGCGGGCGGCGGGCACCGCAGTCTGGGCGCCGGCATCCGCACCATGCGCGGCCTGGAGGGCCCGGCGGTGGAGCTGATGGAGACCCCGCTGCCGGACCGCCGGGGCACCTACGGCCCCCAGTTCCACGCGCTGCCCCGGCCACGCCGCTAGGTCGTGCCCGCGACGTCCCGCCTGCCGTCCGGCACGCACCCTCGCCGCACCGGCCGGGCTCCCGCCTACAACCAGTAAGCGGGAGTCCGGCCGGGACGCCGTCAGCCCGCCGCCCAGCCGATCCCGCCCCGCAGATGCCCGCGGAAGGCGGGGTCGTCGTACAGCTCGGCGGCGTGGCCGAGGGCCGTGTAGAAGACGCGCCCGGCGCCGTGCTCGCGGCACCACGCCAGCGGGTGGTCGTCGCCCATGCCGCCCCCGTCGTACGACGACTCGTCGGCGGAGACCAGCACCCGGACGGCGCCGCGTGGGCTGCGGCGGAAGTCGTACCACTCGTCGGTGAGCGCCCACACGGGCGGCAGGTGCCGGGTGGCGGGGTGGTGGTGGTCCTCGACGACGGCCTTGCCGGGCTGGTACGCGGGGTGCCGGTCGAAGCGGGCGCCGAGCAGGTCGCCGTAGGCGGGCCAGCCGTACTCGGTGCAGGCCGCCGCGTGCACGCCGGCGAAGCCGCCGCCGGAGCCGACGTAGGCGAGGAGCCCGTCGCGTCCGGCAGGGGTGAGCACGTCGCCGCTGGTGGAGAGGAAGACGACGGCCGCGTAGCCGTCGAGGGGGCGTTCGAGGGCCGCCGGGTCCTCGGTGTGGTCCACCTCGAAGCCGCCGAGCGTGCGCAGCGCCTCCACCCCGGCCGGGACGGACGCGTGCCGGTAGTCGGTGGTGCGGGTGAAGACGAGGAGTCGTACGGCCATGCGGTCCAGCGTAGACGGCGGGTCCGCCGGGCCGTCCCGTTGTGAACTCCCGGCCCGCGCGGGGGTGTTCCCTCGGGGCGGGGGCGCTGCGTAGCCTCGGCCGGGATGAATGCCATCCCCCCGTTCCTGGACCATCTCGTCCTGGCGGCCCCCGATCTCGCCGCGGCCGTCGCCGAGTTCACCCGGCGCACGGGGGTGGCGCCCGCCCCCGGCGGTGTGCATGTCGGACGCGGCACCCGCAACCACCTGGTGGCGCTGGGCGACCGCAGCTATCTGGAGATCATCGGCCCGGACCCGGAGCAGTGCGCTCCGGGAGGTCCGAGGCCGTTCGAGGTCGACGGGCTCACCACCGCGCGCACCCTCACCTGGGCGATCGCCCCGCCGGATCTGGACGCGGCGATCGCGGCCGCGCGGGATCAGGGGTACGACCCGGGTCCCGCGACGCCGATGAGCAGGCGCCGGCCCGACGGCACCCTGCTGCGGTGGCGGCTCACCGACGGCGAGGACGCCCATCCGTCCGGTCTGGTGCCCTTCCTCATCGACTGGGGCGACGCACCGCACCCCACGGCCGCGGACCTGCCCCGCACCCCCCTGCTGACGATGTCGGGGAGCGCGCCCGACCCGGACGGGATCCGGCCCCTGGTGCGGTCGCTCGGCACGGAGCTCGCCCTCACGACGGGCCCGGTCGGCCTGTCGTTCACAGTGGACACGCCCAGGGGGCCGGTGACCTTCGGCTGAGCGCGGGCCGCGGCCCCGCCCTCCGTGTCCGTTTCCTTCAAGACCGGGCTCTCCCCCGGTGCCTACGGTGGCCCCATGACTCCACGATTCGATGCCGTCGGACTCGTCGTCTCCGACATGGCCGCCTCCGTCGCCTTCTACCGGCGTCTCGGGTTCCCCTTCCCCGAGGGCGCCGAGGACCAGCCGCACGCCGAGGCCGCGCCACCCGGCGGGGTGCGGCTGCTGCTCGACACCGAGGACACGATCCGGTCCTTCCACCCGGGATGGCGGCCGCCCACCGGGGGCGGCCGCGCGGCGCTGGCCCTGCGGTGCGACGGCCCGGCCGAGGTGGACGCGCTGTACGAGGACCTGATGGCCGCCGGGTACCACGGCGAACTCAAGCCGTGGGACGCCTTCTGGGGGCAGCGCTACGCCGTCGTCCAGGACCCGGACGGCAACGGCGTGGACCTGTTCGCGCCGCTAGCCGGCGAGTAGCGCTCGCAGGGGCACACCCGTCAGGTCCTTGACGTCACGGGCGAGATGGGCCTGGTCGGCGAAGCCGGCTCGGGCCGCGGTCTCCGCGAAGGGCACACCGGCGCGCGCCAGCCGCAGGGCGCGCTGCAGCCGCAGGACGCGGGCCAGGGTCTTGGGGCCGTACCCGAAGGCGGCCAGCGAGAGGCGGTGCAACTGCCGAGCACCGAGCTCCAGTTGACCGGCGACGGCGGCGACGGGCCGGCCGGCGTCGAGAGCGCTGACGAGGTGCCGCAGCAGCGGGTCGGGGGGCTGCGCGGCGGCGGCCAGGGTGAGTGCGGCGTCCTCCAGGGCGGTCCGCGGGTCGGCCGCGGCCCCGACGCGGGCGCCGAGCCGGCGTACCCGGGACGCGGGCCACAGGTCGGCGAGGTCGACCCGCCGGTCGCGCAGTTCGTGCGCGGGGACGCCCAGGAGGGCGGGTGCGGTCCCCGGGAGGAACCGGACGCCGCTCCAGACTCCCGCCGTGCCCCCGGTGACCTGGGCGCGGGTGTCGGGCCCGGCGACCAGCAGCCGTCCCTCGTTCCACAGCAGGTCCATGCAGCCGTCGGGCAGGACCCGCCCGCTGTCGGACGCGTCCGGGGTGTTCGCCCAGACGACGGCCCCCGGCAGCCGGGACGCCCGCTCCTCATACACGGGTGTCCTCCCGGGCCGTGGCCGGGCGCCGCCGGTGCTCCTGCGGGCTCACCCCGTACACCCGTTTGAAGGCGCTGGACAGCGCGAACGGGCTGCCGTAGCCGACACGCCGCGCGATGGCCTCCAGGGTGTCGTCGGTGTCACGCAGCGCGTCCGCCGCGAGCGCCAGCCGCCATCCCGTGAGGTAGGTCATCGGCGCCTCCCCCACCAGGCCGGTGAACCGCCGCGACAGCGCGGCCCGGGACACCCCGGCCTTCGCGGCCAGCGAGGCCACGGTCCACGGGTGGGCGGGGTCGTCCTGGAGGAGCCGCAGCGCCCGTCCGACGACCGGGTCGGCCAGCGCCCGGTACCAGGCCGGGGGTTCGGCCTCGGGGCGGGCGAACCAGGACCGGAGCGCGGCGATGACCAGCAGGTCGAGCAGCCGGTCCAGGACGACCTCCTGGCCTGGCGCGTCCCGGACGACCTCCGTCATCAGGTAGGGGGTGAGCGGGCAGTCCCCCACGTCCGCGGTGAGGGACAGCAGCGGGGGCAGGCAGTTCAGCAACCGCCCGCTGATCTCGCCCTCCCCGAGGTAGGTGCCGATCAGCAGGACGGCCGAGCCGTCGGGCCGGTCGCCCCAGGTGCGCACGCCCAGGTCCATCGAGCCGTTGAGGGACCGTCCGTCGGGGTGACGGCACTCGGCGCCCGGCAGGATCAGGGCCTGCGGAGCGGTGCCCGGGTCGTCGGCGCAGGTGTAGGGGTCCGGGCCGCGGGCGATGGCGAGGTCGCCGGCGCGCAGCCGGACCGGCTCGCCCCGGTCGGGCGTCACCCACGCCTCGCCGCGGACCATGACCATGACGGTGAGCGGGGCGCGGTCCTCGACGCGGACGGACCACGGCGGCTCGAAACACGCGCGGATCATGAAGGCACCGCGTGCGCGGGGGCCGTCGAGCAGACCGGCGAGGGCGTCCATGCCGTCAGGGTAGACGCCCGCGTATGGGAGGGAGCCGTTCCGCGATGGGCGGCCGGACCGTGCGGTCGTTGACTGGGGGCATGACACGGAACGAGGAACACGGGGCCGTGACGGCCGGCGGGAACGGCACGACGGTGGTGGTGACCGGTGCGTCGGGACGCACCGGGAGCCGGGTGGCCCGCGCGGCGGGCGCGGCGGGCTTCGCCGTACGGGCGGCGTCCCGCGCGACGGGCTTCGACTGGGCGGACCCCTCGACGTGGGGGCGGACCCTGCGGGGCGCGGACGCGGCGTATCTGATGTACCCGACCGACATCGGCGACCCGGCGGCTGCCGAGGGCGTCGGCGCGCTGGCCCGGGAGGCGGTGGGGCTCGGGGTGCGGCGGCTGGTGCTGCTGTCGGCCCGTGGTGAGGACCAGGCGCTGCCGGCTGAGGAGGCGCTGAAGGCGTCCGGCGCGGACTGGACGGTCGTGCGGGCCGCGTGGTTCGCGCAGAACTTCAGCGAGGGGCCGCTGGTGGAGGGGATCTCCCACGGGGAGCTGGTGTTCCCCGCCGGTGAGGTGCGCGAGCCGTTCGTCGACGTCCGGGACATCGCGGACGTGGTGACGGCGGTGCTGGCGGACGGTGACCGGTACGCGGGGCGGACGCTGCGGCTGACCGGGCCGCGGCTGCTCGCCTGGCGGGAGGCGGTCGCGGAGATCGCCGCGGCGACGGGACGCCCGGTCGCGTACACCCCGTTCCCGGCCCGGGCCTACGGGGAGGCGCTGACCGGGTTCGGGGTGCCGGCCGAGCAGGCGGAGCTCCTGGTGGAGGTCTTCGAGACCCTGCTGGACGGGCGCAACGCGCACCTCACGGACGATGTGCGCGACGTGCTCGGACGCGCCCCGCGCGACTTCTCCACGTTCGTGCGGGAGGCCGCGGCGGCGGGGGCGTGGACGGTCGGGCCCCCCGTCGCCTAGGAGTCGCCGTTCTTCTTGTGCGGGTGGTGGTGGTGCGGGTTCTTCACATGGGTCCGCAACCGGGACGTGACGTCCTCCGGCGGCAGGAAGCGGGACCAGCGCTCGGGGAACTCGGAAGGCATGTCCGGGTCGTCGGGGTCGTGTTCCAGGCCGGCGGCGGCGCGCGCCACGTACTCGGCGACCTGGGCCTCGCGCGCCCGCTCGTTGGCCTCGCGGGCCGCGGCGGTCGCGGCGGCCGGCCAGACCCGGTCGATCGCGGCGTTGACCGCGGCCCCGACGAGCACGGCGAAGGCGGACACGCCGATCCACAGCAGGACGGCGACGGCCGCGGCGAGGGAGCCGTAGATCGTGGCGCCCTCGATGGTGCTGGTGAGGTAGATGCGCAGCAGGAAGCTGCCGAGCACCCACATGGCGAGGGCGACCAGGGCGCCGGGCACGTCCTCGATCCACGGGGAGCGCACCGGCACGGACACGTGGTACAGCGTCGTCAGGAACGCGATGGACAGGACGGTGACGACGGGCCAGTACAGGATCTGCACCACGGTCTCCGACCAGGGCAGGATCCGTACCACGGCGTCCGGGCCCGCCACCATCAGCGGCAGCGCCACCGAGCCGATCAGCAGGGCGGCGAGGAACAGCAGGAAGGCCACCAGCCGGGTCTTGACGATGCCGCGCACCCCGTCGAGGCCGTACATCACGGTGATCGTGTCTATGAAGACGTTCACCGCGCGCGACCCCGACCACAGGGCGAACAGGAAGCCGACCGAGATCACGTCGGGGCGGCCGCCCTTCATGACGTCGTCCAGGATCGGCTGGGCGATCTGGCGCACGCCCTTGTCGGACAGGACGGTACGGGAGGCCTGCAGGAGGTTGGTCTCCAGGCTGGTGATGGTGTCGGTGCCGGTCCAGTCGTCGACGTAGCCGAGGAGGCCGATGAGGCTGAGCAGCAGCGGGGGGACGGACAGCAGCGTGAAGAAGGCCGCCTCCGCCGCGAGCCCCAGGATGCGGTACTCGATGCACGAGTTGACCGTGTCCTTCAGCAGCAGCCAGGCGGTCCTGCGCTTCGACACGTTCCGGTAGAGGGCACGCGCCCGGTGGAGACGGCCGGAGGGCTGCTCGGGGGATTCACTTGCTGGCTGCACGAACCAAAGGTATCCGCCGCGCGCGGGCGCTCTCATCGGGGCGCCCGCCGCGAGGCGCGGCCGGCCGTGTCAGGCTGGGCGGCACGGCGTTCTGGAGGGATAGGTTCACCGGCATGGCAGGCAGCACTCACAGCGTGACCAACCAGCCCCCGCCCCTGACCGGGTACGACGTGTACACCGCCGACCGGGCCCTGGTCTCGGCCGTCGAACGGCATCTGCCGCCGGAGCTGCGGGACGAGGCCGCCGGTGAGCTCTCGGCCCTGGGGCGGACGTGCGGGTCGGCGCAGGTGCAGGAGTGGGGGGTGCTGGCGAACGACAACCCTCCGCGGCTGCGGACCCACGACCGCTACGGCCATCGCGTGGACGAGGTCGACTTCCATCCGTCCTGGCACCGGCTGCTCGGCAAGGGCGTCTCGGCGGGTCTGACGGCGGCCTGGACGCGGCCCGGCGGCCATGTGCGGCGGGCGGCCGCGTTCGTCCTGTGGACGCAGGTGGAGGCGGGCAACACCTGTCCGCTGTCCATGACCCACGCGGCGGTCCCGGCCCTGCGCACCGATCCCGGTCAGGCCGCCGAGTGGGAGCCGCGGCTGACGTCCGTCGTCTACGACCGCGAGCTGCGGCCCGCGGCGCGGAAGGCGGGCGTGCTGTTCGGGATGGGCATGACGGAGAAGCAGGGCGGCAGCGACGTCCGCGCCACCACGACGCGAGCGGACCCGCTCGCCGAGTCCGGCACCTACGCGCTGACCGGGCACAAGTGGTTCTGCTCGGCGCCGATGTCGGACGCGTTCCTGGTGCTCGCGCAGGCGCCCGGGGGGCTGACCTGCTTCCTGGTGCCGCGGGTGCTGGAGGACGGCAGCCGCAACGTGTTCCTCATCCAGCGGCTCAAGAACAAGCTGGGCAACCGGTCCAACGCGTCCGCGGAGGTCGAGTTCGACGGGACGTGGGCGCGCCGGGTCGGTGAGGAGGGGCGCGGGGTGCGCACCATCATCGGGATGGTCGCGGCGACCCGCCTGGACTGTGTGCTCGGCTCGGCCGGGCTGATGCGGCAGGCGGTGGCGCAGGCGATCCACCACTGCGCCCACCGCGAGGTGTTCGGGGCGAAGCTGGTCGACCAGCCGCTCATGCGCAACGTCCTGGCGGACCTGGCCGTCGAGTCGGAGGCGGCGACCACCGTCGCCCTGCGGCTGGCGGCCTGCTACGACGACGGGGGCGAGCAGGAGCGGGCGCTGCTGCGGATCGCCGTGCCGGCCGCCAAGTACTGGGTGACCAAGCGGTGCGCGCCGGTGGCCGTGGAGGCCGCGGAGTGCCTGGGCGGCAACGGGTACGTCGAGGAGTCGCAGCTGCCTCGGCTGGTCCGCGAGTCGCCGCTGAACTCGATCTGGGAGGGCGCGGGCAACGTCCAGGCGCTGGACGTCCTGCGGGTGCTGCGGCGGGAGCCGGCGGCGCTGGACGCGTATCTGCGGGAGGTCGGCCTGGCCCGGGGCGCCGATCACCGGCTGGATACGGCCATCAGGGGGCTGTTGACGGAACTGGCCGATCTCGAGGGTGCCGAGGCGCGTGCCCGGCGCGTGACCGAGCGGCTCGCGCTGGTGCTCCAGGGGTCGCTGCTGGTGCGTTTCGCGCCATCGGACGTCGCCGACGCGTTCTGCGCGTCGCGGCTCGGCGGCGACGCGGGCGCGGCGTTCGGGACGCTGCCGCACGGCCTGGCCCGTGCCGCGCTCGTGGAGCGGGCCCGGCCACTCTCCTGACCTGCGCGGACGCGAGGCGGGGGTGGTGCTGCGCCGACACGGCACCACCCCCGCTGCCGACCCATTCGAGACGGCTGACGCCGCTCGGGACGGCGTCGGTACAGTCTCGATCAGGCCAGAGCCGTCCGCCAGGGTTGCAGGGGGTTGCAACTTGTTGGCGTCTGTGTGCGGACCGTGTCCTTCCGTATGCGCCGGACCGGCACTAGGAGACGCACACTATGAGACGCACAGTCAGGTTGAGACCTCTTCTGCCGGCAGGACCCTTGGCGCTCTCGCCGACGGACGTGACGCAGCTGGCCGCCGTGGACTCGGCACGGGCCGCGCGCGTGCTCAGCGACGTCCGCTCCGCCACGCTCTCCGGGCGGCGCGCGCCCGTCGCGCCGCGCCCGGTGATCGAGCAGTCCTGGGAACGCATGCTGCGCAGCGGCGTGGACCCGGAGCACGACGTCCGCGCGGGTCTGCTGTCCCGGGAGGAGGTGCAGCGGCGCCGGGAGGAGACCGCGCTGCGGCATGTGCTGCCGGTGCTGCGCGAGAGCCTGCTGTCGGTCGCGGACGTCGCCCACCACATCATGGTCGTCGCCGACGAGGAGGGCCGGGTGCTGTGGCGGGAGGGCAGCCCCTCGGTGCTGCGCAAGGCCGACGGCCTCGGCTTCGAAGTCGGCGCGGACTGGCGGGAGAGCGTCGTCGGCACGAACGGCGTGGGCACCCCGGCGGTGGTGCGCCGGCCGGTGCAGGTCTTCGCCGCCGAGCACTTCCGGCGTTCGCTGGCCTCCTGGACGTGCTCGGGCGCGCCGATCACGGACCCGCGGGACGGCCGGCTGATCGGTGTGGTGGACGTCAGCGGGCCGCTGGAGACGATGCATCCGGCGACGCTCCCCTGGGTCGGCTCGGTGGCCAAGCTGGCCGAGGCCCGGCTGCGGGAGTTGCACACGGCGTCGCTGGAGCGGTTACGGGCGGTGGCGGCGCCGGCGCTGGCCCGGCTGACCGGGCGGGCCGTCGTCGTGGACCGGGACGGCTGGACCGCGGTGGTGACCGGGATGCCGTACACGCACCGGATCGCGCTGCCCAAGTCGGCGGTGCCGGGGCGCAGATGGCTGCCGCCGCTCGGGCTGTGCACGATGGAGCCGCTGGCCGGGGGCTGGCTGCTGCGGGCCTGCGACGGTCCCGGGACGCCCGGGGCGACCCGGATCACGCTGGATCTGGGCGAGCCGCGCCGGTGGTCGGTGACGGTGTCCGGCGGTGCCGGGACGTGGAGTCACGAACTGAGTCCCCGGCACGCCGAGTTACTGTGCCTGCTGGCGATGGACCGGGAGGGGCGCAGCGCGGCGGGCCTGGCGGAGGACATGTTCGGGGACGCGCGGCGCACGGTGACGGTGCGTGCCGAGATGTCGCGGGTGCGCCGCTACCTCGGGGCGCATCTGGAGCACCGGCCGTACCGGTTCCGGGAGGACGCCGAGGTGGAGATGCTGCTGCCGCGGGACGCGGGCGCCCTGCTGCCGCACTCGACGGCGCCCGGGATCGTCCGCGCGCGGGGAGCGGGGTCCCGGCCGGGATGACCCGGTCCACAACCTTCTGGCGCATATTTGCAGGGTCTTCGTCCGCGAGAGTGCCTTTCTGCCGTAGCATCCCTGATACGGGCCGCCCCACCTGCTCCTTCGGTCAACGCTCGGACCCATGGGCGCAGTTGGCTCGCCTCGGGAGGTTTGATGAAGCACCGCGGCAGACACCGTCGACGCAAACAGGGCCGTGCGCTGCGCGCGTTCCTCGCGGGAACCGCCCTGGCGCTCACCGCCGCCGCCACGATGATCAGTGCCTCGCAGGCCACGGTGGGTGACGATCCCGGGGCCTTGAAGCCGCTCTCGGGGGCCGCCGGGACGGACGCGCTGCGGCTGCGCGAGCAGTTGGTCCCCGAGGCGACGCTCGACAGGCTGTCCTCCGCGATGGGGAAGCCGGTCGGGGTGGGCGCCGTCCTGGAGGGCGCCGAGCACACGCTGCGTGCCGCGGACGACTGCACGGCCGGGGAGCGCACCGGGCTGCCGGTGGCCCCGGCGGCCACCCGCGCGTACTGCTGGGACGCCGGGGACACCCGGTCCTGGCGGGCGGGAGCGGTGACCACCTCGGGCGACGCCGACGACGACGGCTGGTGGAACGACCACCGGGTGATCCTGTCCGGCTGGAGCCAGGGCGCCGGCCGGCCGGCCCGGGTGTCGTTCGTGGACGCCACCGACATGGACCAGCTGCTGTACACCTCGGTGCTGCTCGTCGTCCCGGTGGACGGCGGACGGGACTACCGCCCGATGACGTCCCGTCTGTCGGGCATGGTCTGGTACCAGGACAAGCTGCTGGTCACCGCGGGCGACGGGCTGTACGTGTACGACCTGGACCGCGTCCAGCGCACCACGGTCGACAGTGCCGCCGTGGGCCGGGTGGGCGCGGGCTGGTCGGCGCACGGCCTCGGTTTCGTGCTGCCGGCCGTCGGCTCGTACCGGCTGACCGGCCGGGACGCGCCCCGGCTGGGGGCGGTGTCGCTGGACCGCAGCACGGCGCCGGACAGCCTGGTCGCGAGCGAGCGGACCGCGGCGGACGGCGACGGGCACGCCCGGCTGTGGCGGTACGCGTTCAGCAAGGACCCGGCCCGCACCGGTCTGCTGGCCACGGACGGCACCGGAGTGGTCCGCGCCGTCGAGGCGTACGAGACGGAGGCGTCCGGCGTCGAAGGCGTGCTGTCGCGCCGGGCACCGGGGACGGACCGGGCCGGCTGGTACGTGGGGCGCGCTCCGGCCCGTACGGACCGGCACGGCAGCCTGTGGCGCCAGGACACCGACGGCGCCGAGGCGACGCGGTGCGGCACGGAGGGCGCCCCGAGGTGCTGGGGCGTGGGAGCCGGTTCCCTGTCGTACTGGGAGGCGACCGGCGAGGTGTGGTCGCAGTCGGGGCGGACGCTGTTCGCGGTGCCGCTGCGGTCGATCGACGCCGCCCTGGACTGAGGGGCGGGCCCCGGCCGGGGTGGCCGGGGCAGGGGGCCGATCGACAGATCCGCCGTCGGGATGATTGCCTGACGGCATGCCCGACATCGCCGTGACCACCTGGTCCCTGGAACAGACCTCCCCCGCCGATCTCCTCCCGGCCGCCGCGCCGGACGGGGACGTGCGGGTCGTCCGCGCCGAGGTCCCCTCGCCCGAGTTCAGCCGTTTCCTGTACGCGTCCGTCGGCGGTGACATCCGCTGGGTGGACCGGCTCGGCTGGAGCTTCGCGCGGTGGCAGGAGCAGCTGGCGCGTCCGGGTGTCGAGACCTGGGTGGCGTACGACCGCGGGACGCCGGCGGGCTATGTGGAGCTCGAGGCGCAGGACGGCGGGGTCGTGGAGCTCGTCTACTTCGGCCTGATCCCGGCCTTCCGCGGACGGCGGATCGGCGGCCACCTGCTGGCGTACGGCACCGCCCGCGCCTGGGACCTGGCCGAGCGCTGGCCGGAGCTGCCGCCGACCAAGCGGGTGTGGCTGCACACGTGCAGCAAGGACGGGGAGCACGCGATGGCGAACTACCAGCGCCGGGGCTTCACGCTGTTCGACACGAAGGTCGAGGAGGAGGCCGAGGTGGCGACGCCCGGCCCGTGGCCCGGGGCGTACCCTGGCTGACCTGGCCGGAAACGACCCGATCGGGTCATGTGACCGACGACACCCTTGTCTCACTCTACGGGACAAGGGTGTCCGCATCTCGGACGAAGCTGGACTGGTCTCAGATCGTCGTGACACGCTTCTGTCATGCCTGGAACTGGAATTGCCTTGGTGAGTCGGCGGCACGTCGACCTGGGCCGCGTGTCCAGCGCCATCTGTCCGGTGCGCTGACCGCCCTGCGGCGCCCGACTCCGCTCTCCGTTCCCGCTTCCGTCCCGCGCGATGCCGCGCACCTCTGCCCGTGCGCCCGTATGCGCAGGTCGAGCCGCATTCCCGCCTGTCCCGAAGGACGTATCAACCATGGCCGCCACCCCGCAGAAGCCTGCTGCCGCGACTCCGCGCCGCAAGGTGAGCCGTCACCGCGGTGAGGGTCAGTGGGCCGTGGGCCACCACACCCCGCTGAACGGCAACGAGCAGTTCAAGAAGGACGACGACGGTCTCAATGTGCGGACACGCATTGAGACGATCTACTCCAAGCGCGGCTTCGACTCCATCGACCCCAACGACCTGCGCGGACGCATGCGCTGGTGGGGTCTGTACACCCAGCGCAAGCCCGGGATCGACGGCGGCAAGACGGCCGTCCTGGAGCCGGAGGAGCTGGACGACTCCTACTTCATGCTGCGCGTCCGCATCGACGGCGGTGCGCTCACCACCCAGCAGCTGCGGGTGATCGGCGAGATCTCGCAGGAGTACGCGCGCGGGACCGCGGACATCACCGACCGGCAGAACATCCAGTACCACTGGATCCGGATCGAGGACGTCCCCGCGATCTGGGAGCGGCTGGAGGGCGTGGGGCTGTCCACGATCACCGCCTGCGGCGACACCCCGCGCGTGATGATCGGCTCGCCGGTCGCCGGGATCGCCGAGGACGAGATCATCGACGCCACCCCCGCGCTGGAGGAGATGAAGCGCCGCGTCCTGAACAACAAGGCGTACTCGAACCTGCCCCGCAAGTTCAAGACGGCCATCTCGGGATCCCCGGTGCTGGACGTGGTGCACGAGATCAACGACGTCGCGTTCGTCGGCGTACGGCACCCCGAGCACGGTCCCGGCTTCGACGTCTGGGTCGGCGGCGGCCTGTCCACCAACCCCAAGCTGGGTGTCCGCCTCGGCGCCTGGGTGCCGATCGACGAGGTGCCGGACGTCTACGAGGGCGTCATCTCGATCTTCCGCGACTACGGCTACCGCCGGCTGCGCAACCGGGCCCGGCTGAAGTTCCTCGTCGCCGACTGGGGCGCGGAGAAGTTCCGCCAGGTGCTGGAGGACGAGTACCTGGGCGGGCGCAAGCTGATCGACGGGCCCGCGCCCGAGCAGCCCGTCCAGCAGTGGCGCGACCACATCGGCGTGCACCGGCAGCAGGACGGCCGCTTCTACGTCGGCTTCGCCCCGCGCGTGGGACGCGTCGACGGCGGCACGCTCACGAAGATCGCCGACCTGGCCGAGGCCCATGGCTCGGGCCGGGTGCGCACCACCGTCGAGCAGAAGATGATCGTGCTCGACGTCGAGCAGGACCGGGTCGACTCGCTGGTCGAGGGCCTGGAGGCGCTGGACCTGACCGCGCGGCCGTCCACCTTCCGGCGCGGCACCATGGCCTGCACCGGCATCGAGTTCTGCAAGCTCGCGATCGTCGAGACCAAGCAGCGCGGCTCCCAGCTGATCGACGAACTGGAGCGCCGCCTGCCCGACTTCGCCGAGCCGCTGACCATCAACCTCAACGGCTGCCCGAACGCCTGCGCCCGTATCCAGGTGGCGGACATCGGTCTCAAGGGGCAGCTGGTCCTGAACGACCGGGGCGAGCAGGTCGAGGGCTACCAGGTGCACCTCGGCGGCGCGCTCGGCCTGGAGGCCGGGTTCGGCCGCAAGGTCCGCGGCCTGAAGGTCACCTCCGAGGAACTGCCCGACTACATCGAGCGGGTCCTCAAGCGGTTCCAGGCGGAGCGTGAGGAGGGCGAGCGGTTCGCGACCTGGGCCGCGCGCGCTTCGCAGGAGGCCCTGTCATGAGCGAGCGGGCCGCGCCCTTCTACTGCCCCTACTGCGGCGACGAGGACCTGCGCCCGAGCGAGGAGGGCCACGGCGCCTGGGAGTGCGCCGCGTGCAACCGCGCCTTCCGGCTGAAGTTCCTCGGGCTGCTCGCACGGGGCCTTCGGCACGACGACACCGGGGGAGACGAGATATGACGGCGACTCGGCACGAGCACACGACGGACGAGCTGCGGGCGCTCGCCGAGCAGGCGGGCCGCGACCTGGAGGACGCCTCCGCGCTGGAGATCCTCCAGTGGGCGGCCGGGACCTTCGGCGAGCGGTTCTGCGTAACCTCCTCGATGGAGGACGCGGTCGTCGCCCACCTCGCCTCCCGTGCGATGCCCGGCGTCGACGTGGTGTTCCTCGACACCGGCTACCACTTCGAGGAGACCATCGGCACCCGTGACGCCGTCGAGGCCGTGATGGACGTCAACGTCATCACCCTCACCCCCCGGCAGACGGTCGCCGAGCAGGACGCCGAGTACGGCCCGAAGCTGCACGACCGCGACCCCGATCTGTGCTGCGCTCTGCGCAAGGTCGAGCCGCTGGAGCGGGGCCTCACGGACTACGTGGCCTGGGCGACCGGGCTGCGCCGCGACGAGTCCCCGACCCGGGCGAACACCCCGGTGGTCGGCTGGGACGAGAAGCGGCGCAAGGTGAAGGTCTCCCCCATTGCCCGCTGGACCCAGGACGACGTGGACGCCTACGTCGCCGAACACGGCGTGCTGACCAATCCGCTGCTGACGGACGGCTACGCCTCCGTGGGCTGCGCCCCGTGCACCCGCCGGGTCCTCGCGGGCGAGGACGCGCGCGCCGGCCGCTGGGCGGGCCGCTCCAAGACCGAGTGCGGACTGCACGGATGACGACCCCCCAGACCCAGGAGAACCACGTGACGACCGGAGCCACCGTCTGGCTCACGGGTCTGCCGAGCGCCGGCAAGACCACCATCGCCCACGAACTGGCCGGCCGGCTGCGGGCCGAGGGCCACCGGGTCGAGGTCCTCGACGGCGACGAGATCCGCGAGTTCATCTCGGCGGGCCTCGGCTTCGGCCGCGAGGACCGGCACACCAACGTGCAGCGCATCGGCTTCGTCGCCGAACTGCTCGCCCGCAACGGCGTCAAGGCGCTCGTCCCGGTGATCGCGCCCTACGCCGACAGCCGCGAGGCGGTCCGCAAGCGCCACCAGGAGGGCGGGGCGCCCTATCTGGAGGTGCACGTGGCCACGCCGGTCGACGTGTGCTCCGTCCGCGATGTGAAGGGTCTGTACGCCAAGCAGGCCGCGGGTGAGCTGACCGGGCTCACCGGGGTCGACGACCCGTACGAGGAGCCCGAGTCGCCGGATCTGCGGATCGAGTCGCAGCACCAGACCGTGCAGGAGTCCGCGGCGTCCGTGTACGCACTGCTCACCGAAAGGGGACTGGCATGACGACGACCGTCGCGACGCCGCAGGAGGGTACGGACAGCCCGTACGCCCTGTCGCACCTGGACTCCCTGGAGTCCGAGGCCGTCCACATCTTCCGTGAGGTGGCCGGGGAGTTCGAGCGGCCGGTGATCCTCTTCTCCGGCGGCAAGGACTCCATCGTCATGCTGCATCTGGCGCTGAAGGCGTTCGCGCCCGCGCCGGTGCCCTTCTCGCTGCTGCACGTGGACACGGGCCACAACTTCCCCGAGGTCATCGAGTACCGGGACCGCACGGTCGACCGGCACCGGCTGCGGCTGCACGTCGCCTCGGTACAGGAATACATCGACCGGGGTGCGCTCAAGGAGCGCCCGGACGGCACCCGCAACCCGCTGCAGACGCTGCCGCTGACGGAGAGGATCCAGGCGGAGAAGTTCGACGCGGTCTTCGGCGGCGGGCGCCGCGACGAGGAGAAGGCCCGCGCCAAGGAGCGGGTGTTCAGCCTCCGCGACGAGTTCTCGCAGTGGGACCCGCGCCGCCAGCGCCCCGAGCTGTGGAACCTGTACAACGGCCGGCACGCGCCCGGCGAGCACGTCCGCGTCTTCCCGCTGTCCAACTGGACCGAGCTGGACGTCTGGCAGTACATCGCCCGCGAGGGCATCGAGCTGCCGCAGATCTACTTCGCACACGAGCGCGAGGTGTTCCTGCGCGCCGGCATGTGGCTGACGGCCGGCGAGTGGGGCGGCCCCAAGGACGACGAGACCGTCGAGAAGCGCCTCGTGCGCTACCGCACCGTCGGCGACATGTCCTGCACCGGGGCCGTGGAGTCCGACGCGGTGACCCTGGAGCAGGTCATCACCGAGATCGCCGCGTCCCGGCTCACCGAACGCGGCGCCACCCGCGCCGACGACAAGCTCTCCGAGGCCGCGATGGAAGACCGCAAGCGCGAGGGGTACTTCTAAGCATGAGCACCACGACGACCGAGGAACTCTCGGCCACCACCCTGCTGCGGTTCGCCACCGCGGGCTCCGTCGACGACGGCAAGTCCACCCTGGTCGGGCGGCTGCTGCACGACTCCAAGTCGGTGCTCGCCGACCAGCTGGAGGCCGTCGAGCACGCCTCGCGCAACCGCGGTCAGGACGCCCCCGACCTCGCGCTGCTCACCGACGGCCTGCGCGCCGAGCGCGAGCAGGGCATCACCATCGACGTGGCGTACCGTTACTTCGCCACGCCGCGCCGCCGGTTCATCCTCGCCGACACCCCGGGCCATGTGCAGTACACCCGCAACATGGTGACCGGCGCCTCCACCGCCGAGCTGACCGTGGTCCTCGTCGACGCCCGCAACGGCGTGGTCGAGCAGACCCGGCGGCACGCGGCCATCGCCGCCCTGCTGCGGGTCCCGCACGTGGTGCTCGCCGTGAACAAGATGGACCTGGTGGACTACCAGGAGTCCGTGTTCGCCGCGATCGCCGAGGAGTTCACGGCGTACGCGCTGGAGCTGGGCGTCCCGGAGATCACCGCCATCCCCATCTCGGCGCTGGCCGGCGACAACGTGGTGGACCCGTCCGCGCACATGGACTGGTACGGCGGGCCGACGTTCCTGGAGCACCTGGAGACGGTCCCGGTCAGCCACGACCTGAGCCACTGCCACGCCCGGCTGCCCGTGCAGTACGTGATCCGGCCGCAGAGCGCCGAGCACCCCGACTACCGGGGCTACGCCGGCCAGATCGCCGCCGGTTCGTTCCGCGTCGGCGAGCCGGTGACCGTGCTGCCCTCCGGCCGTACGTCGCGGATCTCGGGGATCGACCTGCTCGGCGAGCCCGTCGACGTCGCGTGGACCACCCAGTCGGTGACCGTCCTGCTGGAGGACGACATCGACGTCTCGCGCGGCGACCTGATCGTGCCGACCGCGGACGCGCCCCCGACCTCGCAGGACATCGAGGCCACGGTCTGCCACGTCGCCGACGCCCCGCTGACGGTCGGCCACCGGGTGCTGCTCAAGCACGGCACCCGGACGGTCAAGGCGATCGTCAAGGACATCCCGTCCCGGCTCACGCTCGCCGACCTGTCCCTGCACCCGCACCCCGGGCAGCTCGTCGCCAACGACATCGGCCGCGTCAAGGTGCGCACCGCCGAGCCGCTGCCGGTCGACTCCTACGCCGACTCCCGCCGCACGGGCTCGTTCATCCTGATCGACCCGAGCGACGGCACCACGCTCACCGCGGGCATGGTCGGCGAGTCCTTCGCCTCCCCGGAGCCGGTCAAGGAGGAGCCCGAGGACGACGGGTGGGATTTCTGACGTGACACGTTCCGTGTCCGCCCGCCGCGCCCCGCGCCGGACGCTCGCCGTCCTGGCCGCGCTGCCGCTGCTCGCCCTCGCGGCGTGCGGCTACGGCTCGCAGGCCAAGGACTCCGGCGAGCACGCCGTCGCCGGGGCGGCCAAGGTGGACGGCCTGGACGCGGTGCGCATCGGCTACTTCGGGAACCTGACCCACGCCACGGCCCTGGTCGGCCGGCACGAGGGCCTGTTCCAGAAGGAGCTGGGCGGCACGCGGGCGGAGTACGCCACGTTCAGCGCCGGTCCGTCGGAGATCGAGGCGCTGAACTCCGGTTCCGTCGACATCGGCTGGATCGGCCCCTCCCCCGCCGTCAACGGCTATGTCAAGGCGCGGGGCGGGAATCTGCGGATCGTCTCCGGTTCGGCGTCGGGCGGGGTGAAGCTCGTCGTGGACCCGAAGAAGATCAAGTCCCTGAAGGACGTCAAGGGGAAGCGGATCGCGACCCCGCAGCTCGGCAACACCCAGGACGTCGCGTTCCTCAACTGGGCTGCGGAGCAGGGCTGGAAGGTCGACGCCGAGAGCGGCAAGGGTGACGTGTCCGTCGTCCGCACCGACAACAAGATCACCCCGGACGCCTACAGGTCCGGTTCGGTCGACGGCGCCTGGGTGCCGGAGCCGACCGCTTCGAAGCTGGTCGCCGAGGGCGGCAAGGTGCTGCTCGACGAGTCCGGCCTGTGGCCCGGCAAGAAGTTCGTGATCACGAACGTCGTGGTGTCGCAGCGCTTTTTGAAGGAGCACCCGAAGGCCGTCGAGGCCGTCCTGCGCGCCTCCGTGAAGGCGAACCGCTGGATCACCGCCCACGAGGGGCGGGCGAAGGCCGCGGCCAACGCCCAGCTGGAGGCCGACACGGGCAAGCCGCTGCCCGCCGCCGTCCTGGACCCGGCGTGGCGGTCCCTCGCGGTCACCGACGACCCGCTGGCGGCCACCCTGCGCACCCAGGCCGGTCACGCGGTCCAGGCGGGCCTGCTCCACCGGCCCGACCTGACCGGCATCTACGACCTGGGACCGCTGAACAAGGTCCTGAAGGCCGAGGGCGCACCCGCGGTCGACGACGCCGGTCTCGGCGCCGAGTAAGCCCATCCATCGAGTTCCCAGGAGGTGACGACCATGGCCACCGCCCTCGCCGCGGCCGCCGGCACGGACGCGTCCGTCGAGCACGCCGCCCGGATCGAGCACGTCTCGAAGTCCTTCGCCGGCCCGGCCGGGCAGCAGCTCGTCCTCGACGACATCACCCTCGACGTCGCCCCCGGCGAGTTCGTCACGCTTCTCGGGGCCTCCGGCTGCGGCAAGTCCACCCTGCTCAACCTGGTCGCCGGCCTCGACCGGCCCAGCGCGGGCACCCTCACCACCGACGGCCGCCCCGCCCTGATGTTCCAGGAACACGCCCTGTTCCCCTGGCTCACCGCGGGCAAGAACATCGAACTCGCCCTCAAACTCCGCGGCGTGGCCAAGGCCCAGCGGCGCGAACGCGCCGAGGAACTGCTGGAGCTGGTCCGCCTGAAGGGCGCGTACGGCAAGCGCGTGCACGAGCTGTCCGGCGGCATGCGCCAGCGCGTCGCCCTGGCACGGGCCCTCGCCCAGGACAGCCGCCTGCTCCTGATGGACGAGCCGTTCGCCGCGCTGGACGCCATCACCCGGGACGTCCTGCACGACGAACTCACCCGCATCTGGCGGGAGACCGGCGTGTCCGTGCTGTTCGTGACGCACAACGTCCGTGAGGCCGTACGGCTCGCCCAGCGCGTCGTACTGCTGTCCTCCCGCCCCGGCCGCGTCGCCCGGGAGTGGACGGTCGACATCCCGCAGCCCCGCCGCATCGAGGACACCGCGGTCGCCGAACTGTCCCGGGAGATCACCGAAGAACTGCGTGGGGAGATCCGCCGCCATGGCCAGCACTGAGACGACCGCCGCCAAGGACGGCACCGATCTCGCCGGACTCGAGGCGGGCCTGGACGCCCTGGAGACGGTGGACAGCGGCCGTACGCCGTTCCGCAGGACCCTGACGCAGAAGGTCCTGCCACCGGTCGTCGCCGTCCTGCTGGTGCTGGCGCTCTGGCAGTTCCTGGTGTCCTCCGGGATCGCCGCCGACCCCACCAAGCTGCCGCCGCCGTCCGCCGTGTGGGACGAGCTGCGCGCGTCGTGGCTGGAGGGCACCCTCCACCAGTACATCTGGACATCGGTCTCGCGCGGTCTGCTCGGCTTCCTGCTGGCGCTCGCGATCGGCACCCCGCTCGGACTGCTGGTGGCGCGGGTGCGGTTCGTGCGCGCGGCGATCGGCCCGATCCTGTCCGGACTGCAGTCGCTGCCGTCCGTGGCCTGGGTCCCGCCGGCCGTGATCTGGCTGGGCCTGAACGACCGGATGATGTTCGCGGTCATCCTGCTGGGCGCGGTTCCGTCGATCGCCAACGGGCTGGTCTCGGGCGTCGACCAGGTGCCACCGCTGTTCCTGCGGGCCGGCCGCACCCTGGGCGCGACGGGTCTGAAGGGCACCTGGCACGTCGTGATGCCGGCCGCGCTGCCCGGCTATCTGGCGGGTCTGAAGCAGGGCTGGGCGTTCTCCTGGCGGTCGCTGATGGCCGCGGAGATCATCGCCTCCTCCCCCGACCTGGGCGTGGGCCTCGGCCAGCTCCTGGAGAACGGCCGCAACACCAGCTCCATGTCCATGGTCTTCTTCGCCATCCTGCTCATCCTGGTCGTCGGCATCGCCATCGACCTGCTGATCTTCAGTCCGCTGGAGCGCCGGGTGCTGCGCGGCCGCGGTCTGCTGGCAAGGAGCTGAACTCCCGTGACCACCCAGCCGGTCCTCCTCGTCATCGCCCACGGCAGCCGTGACCCGCGGCATGCCGCGACCGTGCACGCCCTCGTCCGGCGGGTGCGCGCGCTGCGCCCGGACCTGCGCGTGGAGACCGGCTTCCTGGACTTCAACGTGCCGTCCGTGCGGGGTGTGCTGGAGTCGCTGGCCGCCGAGGGCGTCCGGGACGTCGTGGCCCTGCCGCTGCTGCTGACGCGCGCCTTCCACGCGAAGGCCGACATCCCGGCGGTGCTGCGGGAGGCGCCGGCGAGGCTGCGGATCCGGCAGGCGGAGGTGCTCGGCCCGTCGCCGCTGCTCCTCGCGGCCCTGGAGCGGCGGCTGTACGAGGCGGGTCTCACGCCCGCCGACAAGTCCTCGACCGGGGTCGTGCTGGCCTCGGCGGGGTCCACCGACCCGGAGGCGATCGCAGTGATCGCAGACATCGCGCGGGAGTGGCGGCACACCGGTTGGTGCGCCGTGCGGCCTGCGTTCGCCTCCGCCGTGTTTCCCGGAGGGGTCCCGCGCACCGAGGACGCCGTCCGTGAGCTGCGGGCCCTCGGCTGTGCGCGGGTGGCCGTGGCGCCGTACGTGCTGGCGCCGGGCCGGCTGCCGGACCGGATCGCGCGGGGCGCGGCCGGCGCGGACGTCCTGGCGGACGTGCTGGGGGCGGCGCCCGAGGTGGCGCGGCTGCTGCTGCACCGGTACGACGCGGCCCGCAGGCCGGTGCTGACGGCGCTGGGCGCCTGAGGCCGGGTCAGAGGTCCGTGCGGGCCACCGCCTCGTCCGCGCGCCGCACCAGTTCCGCCACCGGCATCGAACCCGGCTCCCTGCGCTCGCGCGCGAAGGTGCCGGCGAGGTGCTGGAGGAGTTCGTTCAGCGGCGTCGGCACGCCGTGCAGACGGCCCAGGAGGACGATCTCGCCGTTGAGGTAGTCGGACTCGATCGTGCCGGTGCCCCGGGCGAGGGACTGCCAGGAGGAGCCGCCGACGCGCGGGACGCCGTCGAGGGGGACGAGGGTGACCTTGTCGCCGCGGGCGGCCCGCTGTTCCTCGGGGGTGGTGTACGCGATCCCGGCGGCCCGCAGGACGGCCGTGCCCTCCTCCTGCACGCGCCGCAGCAGGGCCCGCGCCTCCTCCCCGGCGACGGGACCGGTCAGCGCCTCGACCGCGTTGACGAGGTTGGCCAGCAGCTTGGCGTACTGCCAGCGCGCCACGTCGGGCACGACCGGCGCCTCGAAGTGGGACTTCTCCAGGTCGGCGGCGATGAGGCGGGCGGTCTCGTCGGTGCCGTGCGGATGGCGGCCGAGGTGCAGGATGCCGGTGAGGGGGGTGCCGGCCGCGGAGACCACGCCGGGTTCGACGTAGGTGCAGGGCAGCCAGACGCAGACGCCGTACACGCGCCGGAACAGGCGCAGGGCCAGGCGCTGGCTCTCGACGCCGTTCTGCGCGCAGACCAGGGGCAGCCGCTCGGCGGCCGTACCGCCGCCGGCGACCGGTATCGGGCCCCAGGCGCGCAGCGCCGCCTCGGTGTCCTGGGTCTTCACGGCGAGGACGAGGACGTCGTCGGGGAGGAGTTCGCCGAGGGCGTCCGGGCCGTCGACGACGGGTACGGGCAGGGTCAGTTCCCCCTCGGGGACCCTGAGCCGCAGACCGTGGTCGCGCAGGGCGTCGTGGTGGGCGCCGCGCGCCACGAGGACGACCTCGTGTCCCGCCTCCGCGAGCCGCCCGCCGACGACGCCTCCGACGGCTCCGGCCCCGATGATGACGTAGCGCACTCTCATGCCCCTTCCTCGCCGTACGGCGTCCCTTGGTGGAAGTACATCTGCCAGCCGGTGTCCGTCCGCCGCCACAGCGAGCTGCGGTGGGCGCGGACCCCGTCGCGCTCGGTGTCGAAGACGAGGTGGACGACGTCGGGGGCGAGCCGGACGCCGTGGATGGGCGAGCTCACGACGTACCGGTGCGGGTCGGCGTCCAGGGGCACGCGGGCCATCGTCGACGCCCGGTCCCAGCGCCGGCCGGAGGAGCCGACCTCGTGGAACTCGGGGTGCAGCAGCGCCCCGAGGATCTCCGGGGAGCGGCGGACCTCGGGGTCCAGCAGTCGCAACTCGCCCTCGATGGCCGCCTGGACGGCGGGGTCGCGCTCAGGCACCGGTCATCTCCACGAGTTTCACCACGGTGTTCCAGTTCCGGCTGGTGGCGACCAGCCCCTTGGTGAGCCGGGGGCGCGCCAGGGCTTCGGCGAGCTTGGAGCGGCCGAGGCCGTCCGGGACGTACAGGTACAGCGCGCGGTCGCCGAGCCGGAACTCCTCCGGCAGGTACGCGGCCGGGTCGATCTCCGCGAAGCGCGCGGCGCCCACGGGCGCGGAGAAGTAGGTGACGTGGAGCTGTCTGCCCTCCAGCGTGTCCGCGGGGAACGGGCAGGCGTCGGCGACGGCCTTCAGGTAGGCGTGGTCGCGGACGATCACGTCCACCGGGAAGCCGAAGCGCTTCTCGATCGCCTGGGTGACGTCCGCGGCGAGGGAGTCCTCGTCGCCGTGGGCGGCGCTGAACACGGCCTGCCCGCTCTGGAGATGGGTGCGGACGCCGCCGAGTCCGAGGCCGGTCAGCAGGGTGCGCAGCTCGGCCATGGGGACCTTGCGGCTGCCGCCCACGTTGATTCCGCGCAGCAGCGCCGCGTACGTCGTCGTCATCCGGCCACCTTATGGCGGTGCGGGCGTGTGGGCGGCCGTCGTGCCCCGTGGGGGTGGGCACGAAGGCCGCAACCGTAAGTTACTTACGGGTCAGCACGAAGCACAAGCTCGGGCGTCCCGGTCGTCCCCACTCGTCCCGGAACCTCATCCCTGATCGGTGTCCCCGACCGCCCGGGATAGATGTAAGGGGCCGCCGTCCTCCCCTGAGCGGAGAACGCGGCGTACGCGGGGATGAGTTCCGCCCGCCGCACCTCACCGGGCAGCACGACGAGACTGTTCCGCCCGGCTCATACCGTCGAGAGACGAAAGGTGACGGCAGGGGGCCGTCGCCGCGACCACAAGGGGCAGGCCCTCATGGGGAACACGAAGACGCGAGTGCGGGGGCTCGCCGCTCGCGCCGGCGGCTGGAGCGCCCGCCATCGATGGACCGCCGTCGGGATCTGGGTGCTGTTCGTCGTCCTGGCGATGGGCCTCGGTTCCGCGGCGGGCCGGGTCGACGTGACGGACAGCGACCAGCTCAAGGGGGAGACGCACACCGCCGCCCGGATCATCGAGGACGCCGGCATCGAGGAGCCGGCCGGTGAGACCATCCTGATCCAGGCGAAGGACGGCTCGCTGAAGGCCACCGACCCGGCGTTCCGCGGCGCGGTCGACGCGGTCGTGAAGGCGGTGGAACGCACCGGCGAGGTCCGGGACGTGACATCCCCGTACGACACGAAGACCATCTCCGAGGACGGTCGCAGCGCCCTGGTGCAGTTCGACATGCGCGGGGACTCCGACACCGCCGGCGAGCGCGTCGAGCCCGTGCTGAAAGCCGTCGAGGAGGTCCAGAAGGACCACGGCTCGCTGCGGATCGAGGAGATCGGCGGCGCCAGCATGATGAAGACGTTCGACGACGCGTTCGGGGACGACTTCCAGAAGGCCGAGTACTCCGCGGTTCCGGTGGCCCTCGGCATTCTGCTCATCGCCTTCGGCGCGCTCGTGGCGGCCCTGCTGCCCGTGCTGCTGGCCATCACCGCGATCATGGCGACGATGGGCCTGATGGGCCTCGTCAGCCACGTCATGCCGATGTCCGACACCGCCAACTCCGTGATGCTGCTGGTCGGTCTGGCCGTCGGCGTCGACTACTGCCTGTTCTACCTGCGCCGGGAGCGCGAGGAGCGGGAAGCCGGCCGGGACCCGCAGACGGCCCTGCGGGTCGCCGCCGCCACCAGCGGCCGCGCGATCATCGTCTCGGGTGTCACGGTGTGCGTGGCGATGGCGGGCATGCTGTTCACCGGGCTCGCCGAGTTCGAGGCGATGGGCCTGGCCTCGCTCATGGTCGTGGCGGTCGCCATGGTCGGCTCGGTGACCGTGCTGCCGGCACTGCTGTCGCTGCTGGGCGAGCGCGTCGAGAAGGGCAAGATCCCGTTCCTGCACCCGCAGAGCCGGCTGCGCCGCGACCGGGGCCGGGTGAACCGGGAGAGCCGCTTCTGGTCGGCCGTGCTCAAGGCGGTGCTGGCCCGTCCGGTCGTCTCGGTCGTCGTGGCCGCCGGCGCGCTGCTCGCCGTCGCCGCGCCCGCGGTCGGCATGAAGACCCAGAACCTCACGCTGGACCAGGAGTTCGGCGACTCGCTGCCCATCGTGCAGACGTACAACCGGGTCAACGAGGCCTTCCCCGGCGGTTCCGAGCCGGCCGAGGTCGTCGTCAAGGCGGACGACATCAACGCTCCCGAGGTGAAGTCCGCGCTCGCCGCCTTCCGTGAGCGGGCGGTCAGCTCGGGCGCCTCGCGCGGCCCGGTCGACATCCGGCTGCACGACGCGCGGAACGTCGCCTTCGTGTACGTCCCGCTGGTCGGCGGCTCCGACCTGGACAAGGCGGGCGCGAGCCTGGACAAGCTGCGCGACGAGGTCCGCCCGGCCACGCTCGGCAAGGTCGACGGTCTCGAGGCGCCGATCACGGGTCAGGTCGCGGGGTCGAAGGACTTCAACGACCAGCTGGCCGGAGCGGTCGTCCCGGTCTTCGCGTTCGTCGTGGTCTTCGCCTTCGGCCTGATGCTGCTGTCCTTCCGGTCCCTGACGATCGCCGCCACGTCGATCGTGCTCAACCTGCTGTCGGTGGGCGCGGCGTACGGCATCCTCGTCGCCGTCTTCCAGCACGGCTGGGGCGCCTCGCTGGTGGGCGCGGAGGGCGTGGGCGCCATCATCACCTGGCTGCCGCTGTTCCTCTTCGTGATCCTGTTCGGCCTGTCGATGGACTACCACGTGTTCGTGGTCTCGCGGATCCGTGAGGCGCGGCTGCGCGGCCGGACGACGAAGGACGCGATCGAGCACGGCGTGGTCACCACGGCCGGCGTCGTCACCAGCGCCGCGGTCATCATGGTCGCCGTCTTCGCGATCTTCGGCACCCTGTCGATGCAGTCCATGAAGCAGATGGGCGTGGGCCTCGCGGCGGCGGTCCTGATCGACGCCACGATCATCCGGGGCGTGCTGCTCCCGGCGGTGATGGCGCTGCTGGGCGAGCGCAACTGGTACTTGCCGAAGTGGCTGCACCGGCTGCCGGACCTGACCCACGACGAGGCGCCGGAGGCCGTGACGCGGGACGCGTCGCACGACGACCGGGGCGAGCGGGTGCCCGTCTGACCCCGCCCGCCGGACACCGGGGCCCGCCGACTCCCCCAGGAGCCGGCGGGCCCCGCCGCGTCAGGCCCCGGCGCGGGCGGCGTCCAGTTCGGCCTCGATCAGGTCGGCGGCCCGCCGGGTGCCGCCCTCCTGGGCCATCTCGGCCTGGATGTCCTTCAGGCGCCGGGCGACCTCGGGGTCGCCGGTGAGCGCGAGGGCGGTCTCGCGGAGCACCTCTGCGGTGGCCTCCCCGGTCGGGAGGTGCCGGGCGACGCCGAGCGCCTGGAGCATGTCGGCGTTGCCGAACTGGTCCACGGCCTGCGGTACGGCGATCATCGGGGTGGCCGTGGCCAGGCCTTCCTGGCTGCCGCCCGCGCCGGCGTGGGTGACGAACAGGTCGGCCTGCCGCAGGATCGTCAGCTGCGGGACCCAGTCGCGCACCTCGACGTTCGCGGGGATCTCCCCGAGTTCGGCGGGGTCGACGTGCCGGCCGACCTGGAGCACCAGGTGCCAGCCCGGCAGTCCGGCGAAGGCCCGCACGCACTCCCGGTAGAACGCGGGCTGCTTGGTGAAGGCCGAGCCGAGGGAGACGAGCGCGACCTTGTCCGCGCCGGCGGGCCGCCGCCAGTCGCCCTCGGCGCCGCGGTCGCCCTGGCAGGAGCCGACGAAGGAGTGCACCCGCTCGTCGACCCGGTCGGCGTGCGGCTGCAGGGCACGCGGGATGAGGACGATCGAGCGGTCGGGCCGGCCGACGAACGGATCGGGGTGCAGCTCGACGCCGTTCTCCTTCAGCCAGTTCTCGAAGCGCCGGTAGTACGCCTGTCCGCGCTCGGTCCTCTTCGGTTCGGCCCACAGGGGTTCGGCGACCTCCTCCTCGTAGCCCTCCCAGGCGACCAGGTTCGGGGACAGCGAGACGGCGGGCACGCCCCAGCGGTGGGCGAGGACGCGGGCCGGGTACGAGGTGATGTCGTGCAGGACGAGTTCGGGCTCGTCGCCCTCGTACGCCTCGGTCAGCTGCGGGAGGGCCTGGATCGCGTCGGCCAGGAACGGCTCGACGTTGTCCAGCAGGGTGCTCCCCCACGCCTCCGGGTCGGCGTCGGGGCCGGGCAGGGTGGAGTTCCACCGCTTCGGTTCGGCGCCGGTCGCGGCGACCTTCTCGGCGAAGACCGGCGGGACGGCGTAGGTGACACGGTGCCCGCGCGCCACGAGTTCGCGGATCACCTCGAGGCTGGGGTTCACATGGCCGTGGGCGGCGATGGAGAACATGGCGATGTGCGCGGGACTGGTCATGGACCCGACCCTAGGCGAGACGATACGTCTCGTGCAACCTCCTTTCATGGCGCCGGCACCTCGTGCAGCCGCAGCCATGCCACGGCGGCACCTCCCCCACGAGGACGTCCCGGTCGAACCCCGCCGCGCGGAAGGCCGCGTCCACGCGCCGCCTCGGCCGGCCCAGGAGAAGCGGAGCTCGACCGGCTCCCGCCGGCCCGCGTACGCGCCGGGAGCGGGGAGCGGGGTCCGGCGCCGCTGGACGCGGACGCTCCCGGCGTCCGCCCGGGGTACGGGCCGGAAGCCGCGGCGCCCGGCCCGTCCGTCCGGCCGGCCCCCGCTCGTGCCGCGGCCAGGTCGGCGCGGTCAGCCGGGTCGTGCGGCGGGCCCCACCGGATGTCGTCAGCGCTGGTAGCGGGCGAGGACCAGGTTCCCGTCGCGTTCGAGGCGGGTCCGCAACTCCGCGAGGCCGATGGCGCCGCTGTAGTACTCCTGGAAGGCCGGGGTGGCGACCTTGTCCTTGAACTCCGGGTAGCCCCGCACGGACTGGGCGGGCGCCGGGCGCAGTCGGCCGGCGAGGGCGGTGCCGGTGGCCCAGTCGTGCTCGGCGGTGCGCAGAGCGGGGTCCTTCAGGGCCTCGGTGCCGGTCGGCAGCATCCAGTCGCCGAGCGCAAGCCGCACCATGTTCTCCGGCCGCAGCAGGAAGTCGATGAACGCGGCGGCCTCCCGTCGGTGCGGGCTGTCCTCGGCGATGGACAGCGTCTGCGGGCTGACGCCCTGGGTGAGGCCGTCGGCTCCGGCCGGGGCGGGCAGCACCCGCCAGTCGAAGCCCTCCGGCGCCTGCTGCACGATCTGCTGCCGGTAGGAGAAGCCCAGCGGCACCATCGCGTACCGGCCGCCGAAGAAGCCCGGCAGGGTGTCGGAGCCGCCGCTGCCCAGGGTGGTCGGGGCGGCGCTGCGGTCGGTGGCGATCTGGTCGTGGACGGTGCGGGGCATCACCGCGTCGCCCGCCTCGAAGCGCACGGTCACCTTGCCGTCCGGGCCGCGGTGGAAGAGCTGCCCGCCGGCCGACAGCGACAGGTTGAGGCTGACGGAGACGGGTTCCTTCAGCGGCCAGGCGACCCCGTACCGGCCGTCGCCGCTCAGCCGGTCGGTGATCTCGCGGAACTCCCGCCAGGTCCAGGGGTGTTCGGGGGTGGGGATGCGCACGCCCGCCTCGTCGAGCCAGGTGGCGTTGGCGATGAGCACCCGCGGTTCCTGGAGGAAGGGCACGCCGTAGACGCCGTCCCCGAAGGTCGTCGTCTCCCAGCTGTGCCGCGGGATGTCCTTGGTGAGCCGTTCGGGCAGGAGGCCGGTCAGATCGGCGAGGTAGCCGCCGTAGGCGAAGTCGGCGAGATCGTCGGAGGCGTCGTGGATGATGTCCGGCGCCTCACCGCCCTCGAAGGAGGTCAGGAGCTGGTCGTGGACGCTGTCCCAACTGCCCTGGACATACTCGACCTCGACGTCGGGGTGGGTGGCGTTCCACTCGGCCACCAGCTCCTTGTTGACCCGGACGGACTCCTCCTGCCAGGCCAGGGACTGGAAGCGCAGGGTGACCGGTCCGTCCGGGTCGCCGTCCCCGCCGCATCCGGCGGCCAGCAGGACCAGGACGAGCACCCACAGCAGTCGCGCGCGCATCAGCTCTTCACCGCCCCGGTGAGCATGCCGCCCGTGATCCGCCGCTGGATGAGCGCGAACACCACCAGGGACGGCAGCGTCGCGAGGAACGCGGCGGCGGCCAGCGGCCCGAGGTCCGCGACGCCCTCCGCGCCGATGAAGTGGGTGAGGACGACCGGGAGGGTCTGCTTCTCCGGCGTCTTCAGCAGCACCAGCGCGAAGAAGAACTCGTTCCACGCGGTGACGAACGCGAACAGGGCCGTCGCCACCAGGCCGGGCGCGAGCAGCGGCGCGGTCACCGAGACCAGGGTCCGCAGCCGCCCGGCCCCGTCGACCGCCGCCGCCTCCTCCAGCTCGCGCGGCACCGCGCGGACGTATCCCACGAGCATCCACAGCGCGAACGGCAGCGCCCACACCACGTACACCATGACCAGCCCCGCCATCGAGTCGATCAGCCGCAGGTTCTTCAGCACCAGGAACAGCGGGATGATCACCAGGACCAGCGGGAACGCCTGGCTGACGACCACCCAGCCGGTCGCGGCCCGCGCGAGGCGCGTCCTGCGGCGCGCCATGACGTACGCCATCGGGGTCGCGAGGAGCACGGCGACCACGGCGGTGCCGAGCGCGGCGGCCAGGGAGTTCAGGGCCGCGTCCAGCAGGGGCTGTTCGTCGAACGCCTGCCGGAAGTTCGCGAGCGTCGGGTCCCTCGGGATCCAGGTGGGGTGCAGACTGCCCAGCTCCCGCGGGGGTTTGAAGGCGGTGGAGACCAGCCACAGGAAGGGGAACGCCAGGAAGACGAGATAGGCGAGCAGGGCGGCGTACTGGCCGGCGCGGCCGGTCCGGCTGGTCCTCATGCCGTGTCACCGCCCCGGAGCCGACCGGCGAGGAAGACCGCGAGCAGGACCGAGACCGCCGCGACCATCACGCATCCCATCGCCGCCGCGTAGCCGAACTGCCCGTAGCGGAACGCCTCTTCGTAGGCGAACAGCATCGGCAGCCGGGTGCGGCCGCCCGGCCCTCCGCTGGTGAGGACGTAGACCAGGGCGAAGGAGTTGAAGTTCCAGATCAGGTTGAGCGCGGTGACGGACAGGGCCACCGGTCTCAGCGCGGGCCAGGTGACCGTGCGGAAGCGGCGCCAGGCGCCGGCGCCGTCCACGGCGGCCGCCTCGTGCAGTTCGCGCGGGGTGTTCTGCAGGCCGGCGAGCAGGGCGACCGTGGTGGTGGGCATCCCGGCCCAGACGCCGACCACGACCACCGCGGGCAGGGCCGTGCCGAGTCCGCTCAGCCAGTCCCGGCCGTCGCCGAGGCCCAGGTCGCGCAGGGTCTCGTTGAGGATGCCGGCGTCGGGGGCGTAGACCAGCCGCCACATGACGCCGACGACGACCTCGGGCATGGCCCACGGGACGATCGCGAGGGCGCGGGCCAGCCAGCGCAGCCGCAGGTCCTGGTTCAGCAGCAGGGCGAGGCCCAGGGCCAGCAGGAACTGCGGCACGGTGACGGCGACCGCCCAGACCAGGCCGATGCGGAACGACTCCCAGAACAGCGTGTCGTGCAGCAGGTCCCGGAAGTTGAGCGCGCCGATCCACCGGGTGGCCTCGGTGCGTCCGGACTGGGCGTCGGTGAAGGACAGCAGGATGCCGTACAGGAGCGGGCCGACGCTGAGGATCAGGATGGGGATGAGCGCGGGCAGCACCAGGAACCACGCGCCGCGGTCCGTGACCCGCCGGTCCCCGCCGACGCGGGGCGCGCGGGCGGCCGGCCTCTCGGCCTCGGTCACCGAGGTCACGGCATCAGCCCCTTCGCACGGCTCGGACGGCCCCGTCATGGTCGTGAAGGCGCGGTACCCCGTCAAGACCGCCCGCACGCGGCCGACCTGTGGAAATGCGAGACTGGGCGCGAATGGCGGGTATGCGCCTGCCGTTCACGAAGGCGTACGACCCCACGGAGGCGGGCGATGGACGAGGCACGGGCGCGCGAGGTACTGGCGGTGGCGGGGGTCCTGCCCGTCCCGGCCGGGGACGCGCGGCTGCTGTCCCTCGGGGAGAACGCGGTGTTCGCCGCGGACGACCTGGTCGTCAAGGTGGGCCGGGACGCCGAGCTGCTGGAGCGGGCGCGGCGCGAACTGCGGATCGCGGTGTGGCTGGCGGAGGCCGGGGTCCCCGCCGTCCGGGCCGCCGCCTCCGAGGCGCTGCTGGTGGAGGGGCACCCCGTGACGGTGTGGCACCGGCTGGCCGACGCGGTACGGCCCGCCGAGCCCCGGGACCTGGCCGCGCTGCTGCGGGTCGTGCACGCCCTGCCCGCACCGCCGTTCGCCCTGCCGCCGCGTGAGCTGCTGGGCGGTGTGGAGCGCTGGCTGCGGCTGGCGGGCGACGCGATCGACCCGGCGGACGCCGCGTATCTGCGCGAGCGGCGGGACGGCTTCGCCGACGCCGCGGCGCGTCTGACGCCCCGTCTGACGCCGGGGCCGATCCACGGGGACGCGCTGCCGCGCAATGTGCACGTGGGCCCGGACGGGCCGGTCCTGGTCGACCTGGAGACCTTCTCCGCCGATCTGCGCGAGCACGACCTGGTGGTCATGGCGCTCTCCCGCGACCGGTACGGGCTGCCCGCGGCGGCCTACGCGGCGTTCGTGGAGACGTACGGCTGGGACGTGCGCGAGTGGGACGGGTGCGCGGTGCTGCGTGGGGCGCGGGAGACGGCGAGCTGCGCGTGGGTGGCGCAGCACGCGCCGGGCAACCCGAAGGCGCTGGAGGAGTTCCGGCGGCGGGTGGCGTCCCTGCGGGACGGCGACGAGACGGTGCGCTGGTACCCGTTCTGAGGGTTCGCCGGACCCGCCGGCGTCAGGGCGGGGGCGCCCCGCTCATCTCTTCCGCGTGGCACAGCACAGCACAGCGAGCCGGTGCCGGGCCCGTCCTGCGGGCTCGCGTTCCGTCATGGGGGTCTTTTAGGGACGGGAGACCCCCTGTCGATAACGTCTGTCAGTTCCAGACCTAGGCCCGGTCCGCCGGGATCTGGACTTCGCCGGAGGCCGAGCGGCCGACCACGGCCGGTCCCGCCACCGGGGTCTCCGGCTCCCGCACCGGCCAGGTGCCGTCGACGACCGCCGTCGGGTCGCCCTTGCCGCGCAGGAAGGTCTGGAAGTCGGCCGCCCACTCGGCGTACCACTCGATCTGGCGGCGGTGCAGCTCCGCCGGGCCGAGGGAGGCGATCTTGGGGTGGCGGGCGGCTATCGCGCCGGCCAGGCGGGCGGCGGCGAGCGCGTCGGCGAAGGCGTCGTGGGCGGAGGCGAGCTGCACGCCGTACTCCCGGCAGACCGCTTCGAGGGTGCGCTTGCCGCGTCGGTAGCGGTCGACCCGGCGGTCGATGGTGTAGGGGTCGACGACCGGCGCCGGGTCGAGGCCGCCGAGGCGCTCGCGCAGGGACGGCAGGCCGTGCCGGCGCAGCTCGGCGGAGAGCAGGCTCAGGTCGAACGCCGCGTTGTAGGCGACGACCGGGACGCCCGCCTTCCAGTACGACACCAGTACGCCGGCGATGGCGTCGGCGACCTGGTCGGCGGGGCGGCCCTCGGCGGCCGCGCGCTCGTTGCTGATGCCGTGGACGGCGACCGCCTCCGCCGGGATCGGGACGCCCGGGTCGGCCAGCCACTGCCGGTGCCCCAGGAGCTCGCCGTCCCTGACCTCGATGACGGCGGCCGTGACGATGCGCGCCTCGCGCGGATCGGTCCCGGTCGTCTCCAGGTCGAAGCCGATCAGCAGCTCACGGTGCCAGCCCATGGCGGTCCCCCTTCTTGTGGTGCGTCCCCCAGTGGTCTCCACCTTCCCATGGGCCACTGACAATCCGACGACCGCGTTCCGCTGATCCGGCAGGACACTTCCCGCCCAGCGGGGCAGTTCAGGACACAGGGCGCGAATCCGCCCACATCAGCTCGAACTCCTCGCGATAGGTGGGGAAGAGTCCGCCCTCGTCGATCTCGTCCGACTTGACGACCCTGCTGCCGTTGCGCAGCACCAGGACCGGCGCCTCCATGCCGCGGGTGCGCCGCAGATAGTTCTGCACGACCGCTATGCCGTCGGCGCCGTCGCCGTCCACGAGGTAGGCCGTGAAGCGGGGCGTCTCGTCGAAGACCTGGATCTCGAAGGCGCCCGGGTCGCGCAGTCGCGACCGCACCCGGCGCATGTGCAGGATGTTCATCTCCACCGCGCGGCTCAGCTCGCCCCGCCTGATGCCCAGTTCGCGCTCGCGCCGTTTGACCGCGCTGGAGGCCGGGTTGAGGAACAGCAGCCGCACCCGGCAGCCGGCCTCGGCGAGCCGGACCAGCCGCCGCCCGGAGAAGTTCTGCACCAGCAGGTTGAGGCCGATGCCGAGGGCGTCGAGCCGGCGCGCGCCGCCGAAGATGTCCTCGGCGGGGAACCGGCGCAGCAGCCGCACCCGGTCGGAGTGGACGGCGACGACGTCGGAGTAGCGGTCGCCGATCAGGTCCTCGACGGCGTCGATGGGCAGCCGGCGGGCCGACGGCACGTCCCCGCCCGTGCCGAGCGCCTCCAGGAGGCGGGCGGAGGCCCGCTCGGCCTGGTTGAGGACGGCCTCGGACAGGGCGCGGTTGCGCGAGACCACGTTCCGGGTCACCTCGAGCTCGTCCAGGGCGAGTTCGACGTCCCGCCGGTCGTCGAGATACGGCTCGAAGCACGGCCAGTGCTGCACCATCAGCTCGCGCAGCTGCGGCAGCGTGAGGAAGCTCAGGACGTTGTCGTCGGCCGGGTCGAGCAGGTAGCCCTTGCGGCGGCTGACCTCGCGTACGGCGACCGCGCGCTGGACCCACTCCTGACCGGCCGGTCCGGCGGCCGCCACCACCCAGTCGTCCCCGTGGACGGGTTCGTACACGGGCCGCAGCACGGCGGCCACGACGGCCCGCAGCCGCTGTTCGACGAGGTTCAGCCAGATGTAGGCGCGCCCGGCCCGCTGGGCGCGGGTGCGCACCTCGCGCCACGCCTCGGGGTCCCAGTCCAGCTCCGGGCCGATGGAACTGGTCTCCATCGGCCGGGCCAGGGACACCGTGCCGGGCGGGACGTCCGGGGAGTTCCCCTCGTGACCCTCGTCACCAGGGGGCAACTCCAGCCCTCCCGAGCCCACCCGCGCACCGCCTTCCGCTCCCCCGAGCACTCCCCGTCCCAACGATCAAGGAAGGGTACTCCGGGAGCGGCGGGCGGTGCAGCCGGATGGACAGGTCGTTTCTCAACTGCGCGGCTGCCAGTGGCCGTTCTGCCACGCGAGCTCGCTCGGCGTGAGCGGGTTCATGGCCGTCACATCGCGCGGCACGATGGAGAATCCCTGCCAGTGGACCGGCATGGGCTGCTGGTCCTCGTCGCGGGCGATGTGGTGGAAGCCGACGTTCATCCAGGTGATCGGGTGCTTGAGGGTCTGCCCGCTCACCCACTTGTCCACGGACTTGGGGTGCCCGGTGCCGCAACCGGTGTTGTGGGTCGCGAACTTCTCGCACTTGTCGTACTCGGTGACGTACACGTCGTGCTTGGTGTAGCTGCGGCCCGGGTACTTGGTGCTGACGCCGGGGACGATCTCGTACGAACGGGCGTGGCCGTCCGCGTTCTTGCCGGTCGCGCTGACCATCCGCCACCAGCGGTACGCCTTGGCGTCGCCGGCCAGCTCCTTGGTGACCTTGGTGACGCTGGTCTTCGTCTTCGGCGCGTGGTCGCCGGAAGCGGGCGCGGTCACCGTCGAGTCGTACTGCTCGACGCGGTTCTTGGTGGAGCCGTCCAAAGCGAAGTCCAGGCGCCAGAACACGTTGTGGCTGTGGCTGGTGGCCTTGGCGCGGTCGCCCTTGCCGATGGGCCAGCCCCGGCCGTCCCCGGCGTCGTAGTCGTCGTACGACAGGCTGCCGGTGGCACCGACGTTCATGGTGACGGTGCCGTCGTCCTGGAAGCGCCACTCGGTCATGTACTCGTACCAGCCGACCTGGTTGACGGTGTACACGAGCAGGTCCTCGCCCTGCGCGGCGTAGACCTTGTTCGCGCTGTCGCCCTGCATCCGGTAGGCGTGGCCCCGCGCGCGGGTCGTGGTGCACAGGCCCTTGACGTCGGGGTTCTGCGGGTCCCACGCCTCGGGGACCTTGACGGTCTTGATCGTGCCGCCGGGGCACTCGGTGGCCTTCAGGGGCATCAGGCCCTGCGCGAAGCCGAAGCCCGTCAGGTCGTCGTACTCGACGCTGCCGTCGTCGTACGGGACGTGGATCTGCCCGAGCCGGGCGCTGTTGAGGACCTTGATGGGCTTGGTCTCGCCCTTGGGCTGGTAGGAGATCTTCTCCAGGACGAGCCCGGCCTTGCCGTCGTAGCGCCAGCACATGCGCCAGGTGGTGCCGCTGCCGAGCTTCTGCTCGATGCGGTAGGCGGCGCTGCAGTCGGCGGCGGCCGCGGCGGCGGCCCGCGGCTGGGCGGTGGCGGTGCCCGCGCCGGTCGTGGCGCCGGCCGCCAGGGCGGCCAGGGACACGCCGACGGCGGCGCCCCTGCGGGCCCGGCCCCTTCTCCTCGGGCGGGAACCGCTGGTCGAACTGTTTGCACGCATGACGAGGTGACTCCTCTTGCAGGAGATGCGAGTACGTGGTGTCCGGGCGGGTCGGGCCCGGTGGAGAGGTGGAGCGGCCTGGCCGGGCTCAGCGCGGGTCGAGCCGGGCGATCTGGCGGGCGCTGAGGTCGATCACGAAGGACCGGGCGTCGATCCAGGGCCCGTTCCTCACCTTCGGGAACAGCCGCACGCAGCGGTGCTCGCCGCACTCGCCGAGCGCGGCGGGCTGCCCGCCCGGCGTGGCCCGGTACACGGCGCCGTTGAGCAGCAGCTGGTCCGGTGAGGTGAGCGCCTTGCCGGTGGCGTCCTTGTAGTCCGCCTTCATGCCCGCGCCCAGCGGGTGGGCGATGAGCAGCTTCGCGGCCTCGGCGTACTCGGCCCGGCTCAGGGGCGGCTGGACGCCGTGCTCGGTGACGGTCCGCTCGACCTTGCCGGTGTCGAGGTCGACGGTCCGGGTGACGAGCGTGTCCGTCTTGTAGTCGTAAAGCGTCACCTCGGCCCGGCGCGGCCCGTCCGCGCGGTCCGTCCCGTCGCCGTCCGGCTCGGCGAGCTCGACGCCGAGGCGCTGCGCGCCGCGGTCCCCGGCCACGTTCTCCCCGGCGGTGCGCAGCTGCCCGCTCGCCGCGAGCCCTGCCGCGCGCTCCGTCTCGTCGTCGGTCAGCGGGTCGTCGCCGACGCCCTTGTCGCCCTCTTCCGGGGCCTCCTCCACGACGCCCGGCGCCACCGCGCCGGCGCCCTGTCCCGCGGCCCCTTGCTGCCGGGCCGCGGTCTGCCCCGCGGTGTCACCCGCCTGTTCGCCGGCCCCGGCCGTGCCCGGCAGGGTGATCCCGACCATCACGGCGGTACCCGCCACCGCGATGGCCGCACCGGCCACCACCTTCCCCAGATGGCGGTGCACTATCTCGCGCACATCTTCCCCCTACTCCCCCTAGGTCATCGGGAGTATGTGATTGCCCCACACGTTCGGCATACGGTGTATGCACTGGTCGACCGGTAAGAGGGACGTAAGTCGGGGGTGGTTCCATGACTTTCGGGGAGACTCGACGTCAAGGCGCCCCCGTCGGCGGGGTCGAGCTGAAAGAGTCGTGTCCATGCAGGTCTGGCCTGGAGAGGCATATCCACTCGGTGCCACGTACGACGGCGCCGGGACCAACTTCGCGGTCTTCACGGAGGCCGCGGACCGAGTAGAGCTGTGTCTGCTGCACGACGACGGCTCGGAGACGGCGGTGGAACTGCGGGAGAGCGACGCCTTCGTACGCCACGCGTACGTGCCGGGCGTCATGCCGGGACAGCGGTACGGATTCCGGGTGCACGGACCGTACGCCCCGGAGCGGGGGGTGCGCTGCAACTCCGCCAAGCTGCTCCTCGACCCGTACGCGAAGGCGGTCAGCGGCTCGATCCGCTGGGGCGAGGAGGTCTACGGCTACCACTTCGGCGAACCCGACCGGCGCAACGACCTCGACTCGGCGCCGCACACGATGTCGTCCGTCGTGGTGAACCCGTACTTCGACTGGGGCGACGACCGGCGCCCGCGCACCGAGTACCACCACACCGTGATCTACGAGGCCCATGTGAAGGGCCTGACGATGCGCCACCCGGGGCTGCCGGAGGAGCTGCGCGGCACCTACGCGGGCCTCGCGCACCCCGCGGTGATCGAGCACCTGACCGAGCTGGGCGTGACGGCGCTGGAGCTGATGCCGGTCCACCAGTTCGTCAACGACCACCGGCTGGTCGACATGGGGCTCAACAACTACTGGGGCTACAACACGATCGGCTTCTTCGCCCCGCACAACGCGTACGCCTCCTGGGGCGACCGCGGCCAGCAGGTCCTGGAGTTCAAGTCGGCGGTGCGGGCGCTGCACGAGGCCGGTATCGAGGTCATCCTCGACGTCGTCTACAACCACACGGCCGAGGGGAACCACCTGGGGCCGACACTGTCGTTCCGGGGCCTGGACAACCCCCAGTACTACCGGCTGACGGACGACCCGCGGTACTACATGGACACCACCGGCACCGGGAACTCGCTGCTCATGCGGTCCCCGCACGTGCTCCAGCTGATCATGGACTCGCTGCGGTACTGGGTCACCGAGATGCACGTCGACGGATTCCGCTTCGACCTCGCGGCGACGCTCGCACGCCAGTTCCACGAGGTGGACCGGTTGTCGTCGTTCTTCGACCTGGTGCAGCAGGACCCGGTGGTCTCCCAGGTGAAGCTGATCGCCGAGCCCTGGGACGTCGGCGAGGGCGGCTACCAGGTGGGCAACTTCCCGCCCCTGTGGACCGAGTGGAACGGCAAGTACCGCGACACCGTGCGGGACCTGTGGCGGGGCGAGCCGCGCACGCTCGCGGAGTTCGCCTCCCGGCTGACCGGTTCCTCCGACCTGTACCAGGACGACGGGCGCCGCCCGCTGGCCTCGATCAACTTCGTGACCTGCCACGACGGTTTCTCCCTCCACGACCTCGTGGCGTACAACGACAAGCACAACGACGCCAACGGCGAGGACAACCGCGACGGCGAGAGCCACAACCGGTCCTGGAACTGCGGCGCGGAGGGCGAGACCGACGACCCGGACGTGCTGGCGCTGCGGGCCCGGCAGATGCGCAACTTCATCGCCACGCTCATGCTGTCCCAGGGCGTGCCGATGATCAGTCACGGCGACGAGTTCGCCCGCACCCAGCAGGGCAACAACAACGCCTATTGCCAGGACAGCGAGCTCTCGTGGGTGCGGTGGCCGCAGCCCGGTGAGGAAGAGGGGGACGGGGCCGGAGGAAGCCCGTCGCGGGAGCTTCTCGCCTTCACGCGCGCGATGGTGGGCATGCGCCGGGACCACCCCGTCTTCCGCAGGCGCCGCTTCTTCCACGGGCGGCCCGTGGAGGGCACCCACGACGACCTGTCGGACATCGCCTGGTTCACCCCGGAGGGCAAGGAGATGGCCCAGCGGGACTGGGACCGGGCGCAGGCGTCGGCGCTGACGGTGTTCCTCAACGGCAACGCGATCTCCGAGCCCGGTCCGCGCGGGGAGCGGATCGCGGACGACTCGTTCCTGCTGATGTTCAACGCCTCGCCGAAGACACTGGACTTCGTCGTACCGGTCGACCACGGCCGGCAGTGGCAGGTGGTGGTGGACACCGCGCGCCCGGACGGGGTGCCGCCCGGCACGGGGCCCAAGGTGCAGGCCGGGGAACGGCTGACGCTGGTGGACCGCAGCCTGACGGTGCTGCAGCGGCCGGTGTAGGCCGCGGCGCGGGTGCGGTCCGCGGCGACCGGGGCCGCACCCGCGCGTGGGCCCACGTGGCGGCGGGTGATGACACGAAGGGCGGCAAAAGGGGGTACGTAGGTCTGCATGACACCTGAGCGATCCGACCCCATGGTGCCGACTGCCACCTACCGGCTGCAGCTGCAGCCCTCGTTCCCGTTCTCGGCCGCGGCCGAGGCCGTGCCGTACCTGTCCTCGCTCGGCGTCTCGCATCTGCACCTGTCCCCCGTCCTGGAGGCGGTTGCGGGGTCGGGGCACGGCTACGACGTCGTGGACCACGCGCGCGTGCGCGAGGAACTGGGCGGCGAGGACGGGCTGCGGGCCCTTTCGCGCACCGCCCGGAAGCACGGCCTGGGTCTGGTGCTGGACATCGTGCCGAACCACATGGCGATGGCCCCGCGCCACAACCGCGCCCTGTGGGAGGTGCTGCGCGAGGGCTCCGCGTCCCGGTACGCGCGCTGGTTCGACATCGACTGGGAGGCGCAGGACGGCCGGGTGCTGCTCCCGGTGCTCGGCGGCCCGCTCGGTCAGGAGCTGGACGACCTGGTCGTGGACGGCGACGTCCTGCGCTACCACGACCATGTGTTCCCGCTGCGCGAGGGCACCGGGGACCTGCCGCTGCCCCGGCTGCTCGACGCCCAGTGGTACCGGCTGGCATGGTGGCGGCTGGCCCGGACCGAGCTGAACTACCGGCGGTTCTTCTCCATCTCGGAGCTGATCGGGGTGCGGGTAGAGGACCCCGAGGTGTTCGAGGCCACCCACGGCAAGATCCTCCAGCTGCTCCACGAGGGCGTGGTCGACGGGCTGCGCGTCGACCACCCCGACGGCCTCGCCGACCCCGACGGATACCTGCGGCGGCTGCACGAGGCGACCGGCGGGCGCTGGACCGTGGTGGAGAAGATCCTGTCCGACCGGGAGCATCTGCCGGCCGCCTGGCCGGTCGCCGGCACCACCGGCTACGACGCCCTGCGGCACGTCGACGGCCTGTTCACCGACCCGGCCGGGTACGGGGAACTGCTGGGCGCCTACCGGCGGTTCGCGGCCCCGCAGACCGACCGGGGCGGCGACTGGGACGCCACGGTGCGGCGGGCCGGGTACAAGGTGCTCACCCATGAGCTGGCCGCGGAGGTCGACCGGCTGACGCGGGCGGCGCACCGGGTCTGCGACACCTCTCCCGACCCCGCGCTGCGCGACCGGGCGCCCTGGGCGCTGCGCACCGCCCTCCAGGAGCTGCTGGTCCGGATGGACGTCTACCGGCCGTACGCCTCGGCCGACGCCTCCCTCGTGCTCACCGAGGAGGCCGCCGCCGAGGCGCGGCGGGCCTTCGCCGTGCCCGAGGAGGCGGACGCCGTGGACGTGGTGCGCGACCTGGTGCTCGGGCGCGCCGGGGACGGGCCGGCCGCCGTCGAGTTCCGGACGCGGTTCGCGCAGACGTCGTCGGCGCTGCGGGCCAAGTCGGTGGAGGACACGGCGTTCTACCGGCATGTGGCGCTGCTGTCGGCGACGGAGGTGGGCGGCGACCCGGGCAGCCCCTCCGTGTCGCCGGACCGGTTCCACGCCTACTGCGCGCGCCTGCAGCGGGACTGGCCGCTGACCGGGACGGTGGTCTCCACGCACGACACCAAGCGCAGCGCCGACGTGCGGGCCGCGCTGGCCGTGCTCACCGAGTGCCCGCGGGACTGGGCGGACGTCGTGGCGGAGGTGACCCGGGACGGCGAGGGCGTCCCGGACGCGCAGCTGGCGTGGGCGGCCTGGCAGACGGTGTTCGGACTGGGCGAGGCGGACACCGACCGCGTCCAGGGGGCCCTGCTCAAGCACGTCCGGGAGGCGGGCCTCTTCACCAGCTGGACGGAGCAGGAGCCGCCGTACGAGGAGGCGGTGGCCGCCTTCGTGGCCGCGGGGCCGTGCGGGGTGCCGGGAGAGCGCGTGACGGCCTTCCGACGCGGCCTGGAGCCCCATGTCCGGGCCAATGTGCTCGGCATGGCCCTGACGCAGCTGACGATGCCGGGCGTGCCGGACGTCTACCAGGGCACCGAGGGCGAGTACCGGGCGCTGGTGGACCCGGACAACCGCCGGGCCGCGGCGTTCCCGCCCGCCGACCCGGGCGACAAGGGCCGGGTGACGGCGGCGGCGCTGCGGCTGCGCCGGCGGCGCCCGGAGGTCTTCGGCGACGCGGCGTCGTACGAGCCGCTCGCCGCCGAGGGCCCGGCGGCGGAGCACTGTGTGGCGTTCGTGCGGTCCGGTGAGGTGCTGACCGCCGCCACCCGGCTGTCGCTGCGGCTGACGCGGGACGGCGGCTGGCGGGACACCAAGCTCGAACTGCCGCCGGGCCGCTGGGTCGACGTGCTGGACCCGGAGCGGGAGTACACCGGGCACGCGCGTGTGGAGCAGCTTTTCGAGCGGCTGCCGGTGGCGCTGCTGGAACGCGCCGGGGAGTGACGGGCGGGCCCGGGGCGCCGCCGGCCGGCGGTGCCTCCGGGCGCCCCCGGCGGACTCCCCGTGTGCTCCTTGACAGCTCAATGAGTCCGTGGGGTACTGCGGAAGGCGACGCCGGGCGGACGTGACGGGGGTGAGTTCCCTGACGGAGCTGCGCTACCCCACTCCTGCCGAGCTGGTGCGGTCGGCCCGCTCGCTGGCCGCCCACCGCCCCGCACTGTGCAGGCTGCGGCAGGTGGGGGCCTCCCGGGCGGGCAGACCCCTGCACCTGCTGTCGATCGGCCACGCGGCGCGGGCCGTCCTGGTGGTCGCGGGCGCCCACGCCAACGAGCCCTCCGGCGGCCCCGCGGTGCTCGCGGTCGCCGAACGGGTGCTGATGGAGCGGGAGTTGCGGGCGGACGTCTCCTGGCACTTCCTGCTGTGCGCGGACCCCGACGGGGCGAGCCTGCACGTCACCCCGGCCCCGCGGAGCCTGTACGACTACCACCGCGGGTTCTTCCGGCCCGCGGCCCCGGAGCAGCCGGAGTGGGCGCCGGCGACGCTGCCGCCCGGCCTGCTGCCCCCCGAGACCCGGGTGCTGACCGCGGTCATCGACGAGCTGCGGCCCTACCTCCAGGTGACCCTGCACGGCACCGATCTGGGCGGCAGCTGGGTGCAGCTGACCCGGGACGTCCCCGGGCTCGCCGAGCCGTTCGCGAAGTCGGCGGCCGAGCTGCACATCCCGGTGGAGACCGGCGCGTCGGACGCGGTGGGCTGGCCGGCGTCCGGTCCCGGGGTGCATGTGATGCCGGCGCCGGACGCGCGGGCGGCGTATCCGAGCATGCCGGACGACGCGCGCAGCAGCACCTGGTACCACGTGCACCGCTACGGCGGGCTGACCGCCGTGGTGGAGGTGCCGATGTGGGCCAGCGACCTGGTGGACGACCCGGCCCCGCACCCGGCGCCGGACCGGGCGATGCGGCGTCTAGCGGCCCGGCTGCTGCGGGACGCGCGGGAGGTGGAGCGGGTGCTGGCGCAGGCGCGGCCCCGGCTGGCGGGCGTCGACGGGCCGCTGCTGCGGGCGGCGCAGTGGGCGCTGGAGCTGGTGCCGGGGCTGGCGGCGGACTGGACGCGCACCCCGCCCGCCGACGGCACCATGGCGTACATCGGGAGCGTGGACGCGTTCGGGCGCCGGCTGCCGCTGCGGGCGGCCGCTATGCTGCTGCGGGTCCTGCGGGAGACCGAGGACCCGGGGGCGCAGCGTCTGGACCAGCTGGTGGCGGCCTGGAGCGAGGCGTTCGCCGAGCGGTTCCAGGCCCGCTGGGTGCCGTTGGAGCACCAGGTCGAGCACCAGTCCCGCACGGTCCTGGCGGCGGCGCGGCACGCGCGCGACCGGCCGGACTGAGCCGCCGGTACGCGCGCGTGCCGCGCGGGCCGTCAGGTCAGTCGTCCACGGCGAAGACCGCGCCGGTGCGGGCCGCCATCCCGCAGCCGTTGGCGAAGGTCTCGCGGTAGTCCACAGGGTGGCCGTTCCACTCGCCGCGCGCGTGGGCGGTGACGGGCGCGTAGACCATGGGGCAGTAGGTGTCGCGCCGTTCGAGTCTGCGGATGTCGCCGTCCACCGCGTCCAGCTGTGCGCAGGCCTCGGCCGCCTTGGCGTGGCCCTGCGGCGGGTCGCAGAGCAGGAGCCGGCCGGGCCGTTCGCCGTGCCGGCCGTCGCCATGGGTGACGGTGACGAAGAGCCAGTTGCCGGAGTCCGCCTGCCGGGCCGTCGCGTGGGGTGCGGCGGCGCCGAGGGCCAGGGCGGCGGCGGCCGCGAGCAGACCGCCTCGTACGAGTGTGGTGCGTCGGGTCATTCCCGATGCATCGGCACGGTGGCCCCGGTGTTCCAGCCCGACTCACCCGAACGGGAGCGTCCGGACGCGTGCCGGTGGGCGAGTTCGAACGCGGAGAGCACCACGCGCGACTGGTACTCGACCTGGCGGGCGACCGGTATCCAGCGGGCCCCGCACCCGTCGCGGTAGTCGTCGCACCAGGTGTCGAGCCACCGCTCCAGCTCGGGCAGCACGCCCGCCGGATCGTGGCCCGCGCCGGTGACGAGCTGGTGCAGCAGTCCGGCGGTGCGCAGGGCGAGACGCCGTCCGGCGATGCGCAGGGCGGCCAGATGGGCGGTGCTGAGCAGGGGCAGCGGGTGGGTGCCCACGGGGTCCGGGACGTCGGGGTCCCAGGTGTCGGCGAGGCCCGGGCAGACCAGTAAGTAGTCGTCGACGGGGGCGAGCAGACGGGCCGTCTCGGGGCCGGCCGGCAGATGGGGGCGCAGGCGGTCCAGCAGCCGTTCCAGGACCCGGGTGTCGTCGCGCAGGGTGTGGCTCACCCGGCGCAAAACCGTTTCCTCGTCGGTGGGCGGGGCACCGTCCTCCACCGCCGCGACACCCCACATGGGCGCCTCGACGACCGCCGTGACGGTGCCGTACCGGTGCGGGTGGAACCAGGTCGACTCCACGGCCGCCTCGGTGATGGCGGCGGCCAGGTCGCCGCGCCGGGGCCGCGGGATCCGGTAGACGGCGGGGCCCAGCTCCGGCCAGTACAGGGTGTCGTAGGGCCCGAGCTCGCGCGGGATGCCCAGGCGGGCGGCGCTGCTCGCGACGCGCTGGGCGAGGCCGGGCAGGTCGTGGGTCAGCTCGACGAAGCCGCCGCCGACGTCGACGCCGTGCAGCGAGCACTGCAGGAAGGGCCGCAGTTCGTCCTGGAGCGCGAGCAGGGCGCGGGTCTCGGGGAGCGTCACAGCCTCGGCGCCGTCGGGCAGCCACTCGGGCTGCTCCAGGAAGCCGGGCCGGAAGAACCGCCGGAAGTAGTCGCCGAGGGCGTACGGGCCCCGCAGCCAGCCCTCGTTGCGGCGCAGGCCGTCGGGGTCGAGGCAGAGCAGGAGGTTCCACGTGGCGTCGGCGCCCTCGTGGAGCCGGGGGTCGGCCAGCACCCGCTCGGCGAGCCGCAGGACGGTGGCGCCGCCCACCGGCTCGTTGGCGTGCGGCCCGGCCACGACGAGGGCCTGGCGGCCGCCGTGGCCGACGGACAGCAACCACAGGGGCGTACCTGCCCGTGAGGTCCCGACCCGGCGCAGCCGCGTCTGCCGGGGATGGCGGGCGACGAGCGAGGCCGCTCGCGCCCCGAGCTCGTCGACGGTCGGATAGCGCAGGAGGGGCGGCAGGGCACACCTCCACGAATCTGGTGCCGTCGGTTCACCTGATGTGCATGGTGTACGCACAGTCAGTCACGACTTGGGATGTACGTCAACACCGCGACGGCCAAGCCGACTTGAGTCACCCCGCCCGGGCCGGAGGCGGTTTCCCGTCAGTGCGCGGCGAGACGGAACGCCATCCGCCCGAAGCCGATCTGGTCGCCCTCCCGGACGACGACGGCACCGATGACACGACGGCCGTTGACCGTGGTGCCGTTGGTGGAGCCGAGGTCGCGCAGCACCCACAGACCGGCCTGGTGGCTCAGTTCGGCGTGCACGCGGGACACCGTCTCGTGCGTGAGCCGCAGCCCGTTGGCGGGATCGCGGCCTATGCGCAGCGGATGCCCGGTCGCGGGGTGGGGCAGCAGCAGCTTGGGCAGCCGCTCGGCCTGCCAGGCGCGGCGCAGCCGCACGGTGAAGCCGGAGACCGCCTCCACGGTGCCGAACACCACGCGGGACAGCCGCCCTTGCGAGGGCAGGTCCGCGGTGAGCGCGAGGAGTTCGTCCGCGCGGCGGGCGGCGAGGGCCAGCTCCATGCGCCGGACGAACGTGTCGTGCGACAGCCGGCCCATGGCGACGCCGTCGCGGAGCACCTTCAGCGCCTTGTCGCGCTCCGCGTCGGACAGCCGCGCGGGGTACGTGTGGAACTCGAAGGACGACGTCACGGTGCTGATTGTCGGTCAGGGCGTCCCGGCTGTCCAGAAAACGGGGAAACGGCCGCCGGGGTGGGCGGCGTGCCGTGCGGCACGCCGCCCACCGCGAAAGGGTGGATCCCCCAGCGGATCGATCTCTGGTGGAGCACCATGGGACGGGCTACGTCACCGTGGACAGACGAAGGGGAACCGTCCGTGCAGTTCGAGGTGTGGGCACCACAGGCCGACCGGGTCACGCTCCATTGCGACGGCGCCACAAGCGCGTTGGAGCCCGATCCGGAGCGTGCGGGATGGTGGCGGGGGGATGCGGACGCGCGGGACGGCAGCCGGTACGGCTTCGCACTGGACGACGGGCCGGTGCTGCCCGATCCGCGGTCGCGGCGGCAGCCGGACGGCCCGGACGGGCTGAGCGCGGTCGTCGACCACGCCCGCTACGAGTGGCGCACCGAGTGGGCGGGCAGGCCGCTGCCCGGCGCGGTCCTGTACGAGCTGCACGTGGGCACGTACACCCGCGAGGGCACCCTGGACGCCGCCGCCGACCGGCTCGGGCACCTCGCCGAACTGGGCGTCACACACGTCGAGTTGATGCCCCTGACCCCCTTCCCCGGCCGGCACGGCTGGGGATACGAGGGGGTCTCGCTGTGGGCCGTGCACGAGCCGTACGGCGGCCCCGAGGCGCTGAAACGCTTCGTCGACCGGGCGCACGCGCTGGGGCTCGGCGTGGTGCTGGACGTGGTCCACAACCACTTCGGCCCGTCCGGCAACCACCTGCCCGCCTTCGGGCCGTACCTGACCGACCGGCACCAGACGCCCTGGGGCGCCGCCGTCAACCTGGACGCGCCCGGCTCGGACGAGGTGCGCGCCTACCTCGTCGGCAGCGCCCTGGCCTGGCTGCGGGACCACCGGCTCGACGGGCTGCGCCTCGACGCGGTGCACGCGCTGGTGGACACGCGCGCGTGCCACTTCCTGGAGGAGCTGTCGACGGCCGTCGACGCCCTCGCCGCCGAGTTGGGCCGGCCGCTGTCGCTGATCGCGGAGACGGACCTGAACGACCCGCGGCTGATCACCGCGCGCGAGGACGGCGGGCTCGGGCTGCACGCCCAGTGGAACGACGACTTCCACCACGCCCTGCACACGGCCGTGACCGGCGAGTCCCAGGGCTACTACGCCGACTTCGCGCGGGCGCCCCTCGCCGCCGTGGCCAAGACCCTGACCGGCGGCTACTTCCACGACGGCACCTACTCCAGCTTCCGGGGCCGCGGTCACGGACGCCCCCTGGACCGTACGCGCGTGGGCGGGCACCGGCTGCTCGGCTACAGCCAGACCCACGACCAGGTCGGCAACCGCGCCCAGGGCGACCGGCTCGCCGCCTCCCTCTCCCCCGGCCTGCTGGCCTGCGCGGCCACACTGACGCTGACGGCGCCGTTCACGCCGATGCTGTTCCAGGGCGAGGAGTGGGCGGCGGGCACGCCCTGGCAGTTCTTCACCGACCACACCGACCCCGAGCTCGCCGAGGCGGTACGGCGGGGCAGGCGGCGGGAGTTCGCGCCGCACGGCTGGGCCGAGGAGGACGTGCCGGACCCGCAGGACCCGGCGACCCGGGAGCGCTCCTGCCTGGACTGGTCCGAACCCGGCCGCGAGCCGCACGCGCGCGTGCTCGCCTGGTACCGGCGCCTGATCGCCCTGCGCCACGAACAACCCGACCTCACCGACCCCGACCTCGCCGACACCAAGGTCGCCTACGACGAGCAGGCCCGCTGGCTCGCCTTCCGGCGCGGGGACGTCCGGGTGGCGGTGAACCTCTCCGACCGCCCCGCGGCGATCCCGCTGGGCCCGCGCGAGGCGGAGGTCCTGGCCGCGTGGGAGCCGGTGGAGTCACCGGGGGCGGACGGGGTGCTGCACGTGCCGGGCGAGTCGGCAGTGGTCCTGCTCCAGTCCTGAACCGGATCTCACGGCTCGGGGGCGTCGTCCGTGACCCGCTCCAGCAGGATCGCCTCCCAGGCGTTGCGCAGCCAGGAGCGCAGCACGGGCAGGGGCGTCGTGCCCTGCCCGTCCAGGCGGGCCGCCAGGCGGACGATCGCGTCGCAGCGGGCCAGCCAGAGGCCGCGCAGGCAGGGGCGGGCGCCGTACCCGGCGAGGGTGGCGGCGCGGACGGCGGCCGGTGAGCCCACGGCGAGCGCGAGCCCCGCGATGTCCTCGGCGGGGTCGCCGACCACGGTGCCGTCCCAGCCGAGGACGCCGCGCACCCGGCCGTCGGCGCTGACGACGAGGTGGTCGCCGGTGAGGGCGTGATGGACGAGGACGGCCGCGCCCGGCTGCGCCCCGAGCTGCACGGCCGCGGGCCGGGTCAGCTGGCGCAGACGCCCGGCGTCGAACTCCTCGGCGGCGGCCAGCCGGGCCGCGGCCCCCTCGGCGGTGCGGCGCAGGGCCTCCAGCGAGCGGGGGGCGGCGCGCGGCACGCCGAGCGTCTCGGCCTGCCGTACGGAGATCTGGTGCAGCCCGGTGAGCAGCCCGGACAGGTCGGCCTCACCGATGGCGGACACCTTGTTCTCGGTGCCCGGGGCGCCGGGCATCCGGGTGTCGAGGGTGTAGGTCAGACCGGGGGCCCACTCGCCGTGGGCGACGCTCGTCGGCACGGCGACGGGCACGTGCGGGCGCACCAGCTCGCGCAGCCGCAGTTCGCGGCGCTGGCGGACGGCCGCCTCCCGGTCGGGGGCGAGCCGCAGCACATGGCGGGTCCCGACCAGCCAGGTGATGGGGTCGGCGCCCGGGGAGGCGGGCCGGATCTCGGGGCCGGCCGCGTCGCCGGTGCCGTCCTTGAGCAGGGAACGGACCAGCCGGCGGACGGTGTCCTCGGTGGGTGTCGGTGCCTGGGTCATGGTCGCGCCGTTGTCGCTCGGGGGTGGACGGGGGCTCCGTGCTCCGGGGCGGGTCACCGGTCAGTCGACCATGACCATCTGCCGGGTGGTGTCGTTCAGGCGCCGGGCGCCGTCCTCGGTGACGGTGACGATGTCCTCGATGCGCACACCGAAGCGGCCGGGCAGGTAGACACCCGGCTCGACGGAGAAGCACATGCCGGGCACCAGGGGCCGTTCCTCGCCCTCGATCATGTACGGCGGCTCGTGCGTGGTGACGCCGATGCCGTGGCCGGTGCGGTGGATGAAGCGGTCGCCGTAGCCGGCCTCCTCGATGACGGCGCGGGCGGCCCGGTCGACGTCCTGGCAGGCCGCGCCCGGCCGGACGGCCCGGTACCCGGCCTCCTGGGCCGCCCGCACCAGGTCGTGGACGCGGCGCTCCTCGTCGGTGGGCGGTCCGACGTGGACCGTGCGGGAGGTGTCGGAGCCGTAGCCGTCCTTCAGGCCGCCGAAGTCGAGGACGACCATGTCGCCCCGCTCGATCCGCCGGTCACCGGCCTCGTGGTGCGGGTCGGCGCCGTTCGGGCCGGAGGCGACGATGGTGAAGTCGACCTGGGAGTGCCCGAAGCGCCGCAGCAGCCCGGCGAGGTCGGCGGCCACCTCGGACTCCCGGCGCCCGCCGAAGGGCACCTTGCGGATCTCCTCGAACGCCGCGTCCGCGGCGGCGGCCGCGGCGGCCAGCAGCTCCAGCTCGGCCGCGTCCTTGACGGCCCGCAGCATCGGCAGGGCGTCGGTGAGGGAGGCGTACGAGGTGCCAAGCAGGGCCCGCTGGAGGGCGAGCAGGTGCATCGCCCAGGCGTTGTCGCTGATGCCGAACCGGCCGCTCGCGTCCAGGAGGGCGGCGGTGGCGGCGTAGGGGTCCTGGCCGTCGGTCCAGTCACGCAGGGTCAGCGCGGGCGCGCCGGTGGCCTTCGCGGCGTCCGGGGCCTCCAGGGCGGGGACGACGAGGACGGGCCCGTGGTCCGCGGTGAGGACCAGCAGGGTGAGCCGCTCGGTGTCGGCGGGCGGGGAGTACCCGGTGAGCCACACCATGTCGGGGCCGGGGGCCACCAGGAGCCCGGCGAGACCGGCGCCGGAGGCCGCGCCGACGGCGCGCTCCATCCGGGCCCGGTAGTCGTCGGCGGTGAAGGGCGCGGGCGCGGTGCCGCTCATCCGGGCCTCCCAGGTCACGTGAAAGGAGTACGGGCAGCATCCTGCCCGCCCGGGAGGACGGACGCGAGCCGGTCAGGGGAACCCCTGTCACCGGTTCACGGACGCCGCACACCGGGGGCGGGACGCGGGGGTGCCGGGGAGGCCGGCGCGGGTGCGGACGCCACGGGGACACGGCGTACGCCCCGTCCCGTCGCACGGGCGGCGGCGCCGGAACCCCGCGGGCGCGGACGGCCCCAGCGTGACGCCCGCACGGCCGTGGGCCGGGTGTCCGCCCGTCCGGCGAGCACGGCTCGGGCCGCACGGCGCTCCCGGAGACCGTGAACCCCGCACCGGGGGCGGGACGCGGGGAGCCGGGCGCGGACGCCGCGCGGACATGGCGTCACGCGTCCGGTGGCGCCGCGTGGGTCCGCCGTGTGGGTGGTCAGGTCGTGATGCCCGGGACGGCCGTCAGGCGCTGGCGGGTGCCGTTGCCGTGGCGGACCGTCAGCGTGATCTCGCGGCCGGGGCGGGCGCGCGAGACCGCTCGGGCGAGGGATGCCGCGTCGTCGACGCGGGACCGGCCGAGGGCGAGGACGACGTCCCCGCGGACCAGGCCGGCCGTGTAGCCGGGGCCGGGGACATGGACGGCGACGACCAGGGCCCCCGGCCCCCGTGTGTCGACGGCCTCCACTCCGAGCGTCGCGCCGGTGGCCGGCGCGGGCGACGCGGTGGCCGGTGCCGGGGCGGCGGGCCGGGTGGCGGTGGGGCCGGGGCCGCTCCGGCGCTGGAGTGCGGCGAGCTCCCTCATGCCGATCACCGTGCTGCCGAGCGTGCCGAGCCCGACGCCCGCCAGGACGAGAACCAGGGCCGCGAGGACCGCGGCGGCGAGGTTCGCCAGGCGCCGCCCGCGCCGGAGGGGCGCGGCGTGCGGGCGCCGGGCGCCTCCGTCCGCCCGGTCCTTGTCGGTGGGCCCCTGACCAGGCATGGGCTTGGGTCGCAACGCAGTCTGTTCCATCGGATCGCCTCCGGCAGGTGCCTACCCGGCGCACCGGCGCACCACGAGCCACGATCGAGTGAGACTGACCTGCCGTCTCCTCACCCCCAGGAGTGACCGTGACGACGCGAGCCGCGCGTGAGTGGATGCGGCGGGCGTCACGCCGGTCACGGAGAGCGTGGCCGAGGGCGGCGGCCCGTTGGGCGCGCTGGTCGTCCGGGACGGTGAGGTGGTCGCCACCGGCACCAACCGTGTCACCACCGCCCTCGACCGCGGCGCGCACGCCGAGGTGTGCGCGCCGCGTGGGAGAAGCTGGGCAGCGCCTCGCCGGAGGGCTGTGCGCTGATCGTGTCGTGCGGGCCGTGCCCGATGTGCCTGACCGCGGCCCTGCGGGCGCGCCCGGAAGGGGTCGTGCACTGCGCCGGCCGGCACGACGCCGCGGCGGCCGGCTTCGACGACGCGGCCCCGCACGAGCTGTTCGCCCGGCGGGACGGCATGCCCTGGCCGCTGTCGCTGGAGCGGCTGGAAGTGCCGGACCGCACACGGCCGTTCGACGCGTGGCGGGACGCACCCCATCGGGAGGAGTACTGAGGCCGGACACCCCTGCCCGGCACGCGGCCGGGCAGGGGGAGGCAGGGTCAGCCGAGGGCGGGCACGGCGGGCGGCCGGTCCGGCAGGAAGCCGTGGGCGCGCCGGGCCAGGTACTCGGCCTTGTAACGGTCCACGTGGCGGTGCCAGTTGAGGATGCCCGCCATCCAGTTCTGCAGGTCGGTCACATAGGCCCGCATGATGTCCCGCGCCTCGTCCGACAGCCCGAAGTCGTCGTACACGATAGGCAGTTCGTGCGCGGCGACGTGCTCGAACTGCCGCATGCGCTGGGTCATCAGGTCATGGACGACGTCCAGCGCGGCCGGGTAGCCGATGCCGAAGAAATTCTGCACGACCAGGACGGCGTTGTGGATCTCGCCCTCGTACTCGACCTCCTTCTGATACGAGAAGATGTCGTTGAGCAGGCACGCGTAGTCGACGGCCGCGTTCTCCAGGGAGCGCACCGGACCGCTGCGGTACACCTCCGGCGGTACGGCGGGCCCGTGGCCCATCCGGCACATGCTGAGGGTGAGGTCGGAGCCGAAGGTGGCGCGGCGCATCTCCAGGTAGTCGACCGGGTCGGGGACGCGGTTCTGGAGCTGGTTGGACAGCTCCCACACCCAGCTCTCGGTCATGAGGTCCACCGCGTCCTTGAGGAACCGCCGCTGCTCCGGCGTCATCCCGGCGGTCGTGCGGGCCCACAGGTCGATCAGCGCGCGCTCCATGGCGTTGACCGGGACGACGGCCTGCTCGCCCTCCAGGGGCATGCACGCCGACAGCCGGTGGGTGGTGGCCCGGGCGGCCGCGAGGTCCCGGCGGTGGCCGAAGACGAGCGGGTAGTAGTCGTCGCCGTAGGTGCCCCAGGCCAGCCACGACGAACTGAGGTCCAGGGCCTCGGGGGTGGCGTCGGGGTCGAGTCCGGCCGCACACAGCGGCAGGTCGCAGGAGCGCAGCCTGTCCTCGTCCCAGACCCCCTCCGACAGGATCCCCATCTCCCGCGTCCACTCGGCGAGCCGCACCCGGCTCGCGTCGAGGTGCGGGCTCAGCTCCAGGGGGAAGGGCATGGAGAAGTCGGGGAGCCGGGACGGGCCGACCCGCTGGTACGGCACATGCGTGGAGGCGCGCAGCCGCTCCGCGCCGGCCGAGGCGAGCAGCGCCCGAACGTCGGCGGCGGAGGTGCCGGGACCGCTCGGCCCCCGCCAGGGCGTGGACGGTTCGGCGCGCTTGTTCATGTACCGGCTGGAGCGCATGTGCCATTCGTGGCCGCCGGACTGCCAGTCCTGCAGTCCCCGGGCGTACGCGGCGACGGCGGCGACCTCGTCGGGGGTGAGCCCCTTCTCCAGGGCCACCGCGGGCACCTCGGTGAGGGCGGTGTGCTCGAACTGGTGGAGCCGGGAGGTGAGGACGTCGTTGACGGTGTCGGCGGCCTCCTGGGTGGTGCAGCCGAAGAAGGTCTCCAGCACCAGGACGCCGTTGGAGAGTTCGCCCTCGTCCTCGACCTCGCGCTGGTAGGAGAACAGGTCGTTGCGCAGGTGCACGGCGTCGGAGAACGTCTCCATGAGGACCCGCAGCGGCCTGGTCCCGGCGACGGCCGCGGGCACCTCGGCGGTGGCGTACTCGACGAGCCCCGCGGACCAGGGCGCCCCGCCCACCTTGCGGCGCATCTCGATGTACTCGACCGGGTTGGAGACCCGGCCCTCGTTGATGTTCGACAGCTCCCACAGGGACTCGTTGAGGAGATGCTCCGTCGCCACGGAGAAGCGGCGGCGCCACCCGGCGGACATCGTGGGGACGGTGCGCTGCCACAGGTCGGCCAGGCCCGCCTCGACCGGGTTCTCCGGCCGCGGCGTCGGGGTGGCCGGGTCCAGGGGCATGAAGAGGGGGAGCCGGTCCAGGTACGCCTTGCCGCCGGCCCGGTCCTGGGTGCGTTTGAAGGTCTCCAGGAAGTGGTCGTCGAAGAAGAATACCCACACGTACCAGTCGGTGATGAGGGACAGCGCGGGTCCGTCGCACTCGGGGTGGGTGTAGGCGCAGAGCAGGCCGTAGTCGTGCGCGTCGAGGTCGGCCTGCTCCCAGATCCCGGAGCCCTCCAGCATGCCCATCTCGCGCGCCCACCGCGTCGAGTGGGCGCGGGCCTCGTCGACGTGCGGGTTGAGCCGCGCGGGATACGGCATGTAGAAGTGCGGGAGTTCGAAGGGCTGCTGCGTCATGGCCCGGCCCTACCCAGGGCCTTCGGCGGGCATCCTCCGGGCCGCACATGATCACACCATCGCGTGAAACGAGGGCGAAAGCGGGCGTCCCGGGCGGGGTGTCATGGCGTTCCGGGGCGGTCGCCGGCACACGACGGGCCCGCCGGCCGCCGGATCCGCCGCCTCCGTCAGATCGCCGCCTCCGTCAGGTCCGCACCTGGATCAGGGCGTGCGTCCCGGCCGTCCGCCACTTCTGCCCCTCGGCGGCCACCAGCGCGGTCTCCGTGCGGGCGTCCAGGCCGGTGATCACGTCCGACTTCAGGGTCCGCAGGGCCGCGACCGGTCCGGGGAAGTGGGCGGTCACCTCGGCGAACGGGGTCGTGGGCGGCCAGCGCCGGTCCCCCACGAGACGGCGGTAGTTGAGGTCGCCCTTGAGGATGGTCAGGGTCGCCGAGGCCAGTTCCCCGCGGAGGTCGGCGGGCATGTCCGCGTACGGCAGCGGGGCGCAGGAGAAGGGGTGGGCGCGCACGCTCAGGCGGCCGTCGGTCAGCGCCGCCCACAGGACGCGCCCGTGCTCGGCGGCGGCACCCGGCGCGGTGACGAGCCGGCGCAGGGCGTCGAGCACGTCGGCGTGCGTGGCGTCGGAGACGTAGTACGGATGCGGCTTCACGTGCAGCAGGACCCGGGCGGCACGCCCCTCGGTGAGGAGCCGGGCGATGAGCAGCAGGTCGGGGACGAGTTCACGGCCGGCGTTGTCGGCGATCAGGCAGAGGGTGGCCGTGCCCGAGGGAGGGAGCAGCGACCAGAGGACGTCGCTGTCGTCGGCCACCAGGGGCGGGGTGCCGGAGGCGGACGGGTCGCCCGCGGCCCCCAGCCGGAAACTGAGGTCGGCCCGATTGCCCCACAGGGAGCCGTGCAGCAGCGCCCGGTCCTGTTCGGCCGGGGGGAGAGCGGCGAGGGCGTCGAGGGCGGCCAGTTCCTCGTCGGTCTCGGACGAGTCGAGTTCGGCCGTCTTGGACGGGCGGAACGGGTCGACGCCCTGCCAGGGACCGGGGGTGAAGTAGCCGACGGCGTCGAGGAGGCGGCGGTAGAACCAGCTCTCGGACCACAGCCACGGCACGTCGAACCAGGACCGTCCGGTGTGGGTGTCCGCACCCCAGGCCGTCCAGCGGTCCCGGTCGGGGGCGTCGGCGGGCAGCGGTTCGATCACGCCGTGGAGGCAGTTCGCGAGCAGGGCGTCCAGGGCGCGGCGCTGCTCGGGTCCGTAGGGGGACGCGTCCCGCACCTGGCGGATGATCGCGGGGTGCCGTTCGGCGAGGACGCCGTGCGGGAAGGAGCCCGGCTCGTCGGCGAGGAGGACGGGCGGGAGCGGGGCGTCGGACCGTGCGGGCATGCGCCTCACCGTACCGCCCGTGTCATACGGCTCTGATCTCCCGTTCCAGCTGTGTCGCGAGGGTGAGGTAGCGGGCGCGGCGGGGCACCGGGACCAGCCCGCGGATCATCAGGTGCCACATCTCGGCCACCCGGCGGGGCTGGCGGGCGACGCTCTCCGTGGAGCGGCCGACGACACGGGTGCCGATGTAGAAGCAGACCAGGGCGTGCGCGGCGGCCTCGGCGTCGACGTCCGGGTGCAGGTCGGACTCCTGGGCGGCGCACACGAGCCGGCGGGTGGTGATGTCCAGCAGTTCGGTGAACGGGTGCCGCAGGGGCGGGCGGATCACCACTCCCCCGGTGGCCAGGCGCAGCCCGGCGCGCGGGATGGGGCCCTCGACGGACAGGCGGGTGATGCCGAACGTCGTGCGTATCAGGGCCTCCAGGGAGGAGTGGCCGCGGCCCTCCATCTCTGCGGCGACCTGCCGGGACGCCCGCGACTGGAGCTCCATGATGGCCTGCGCGAGATCCTCCTTCGCCGCGAAGTGGAAGTACAGGGCCCCCTTGGTGACCTGGGCCTGTTCCACGATGTCGCTCAGACTGGTGGATTCGTAGCCATGACGGTCGAACAGTTCGGCGGCGGCTGTGAGGATCGTGGTGCGGGTCTGTTCGGCGCGTAGCTGCCTCGCCATCGGGGGGACACTCCTGAAGGGGGCGGAAAAGAACGGGACATGCCGTTTGTTTCTTCGTCCCTGCACACGATATCTCAGCGCTCCCCGGTCCCCACCCCACACTCGAATACCGTGGCGTCTTTCTGACGGGCCGTGACGCGCACCCCGTCGCCGCCCGGACCTGCCGTCCCGGTGCGCACCATCCAGGTGGGCAGGTCGAGTTCGGCGTACCGGTGGAAGACGCAGGAGAAGGAGACCGGGATCCGTCCGCGGCCGGCGGGGTCGGCGGCGACGACCTGGCAGGCGGCTTCCAGCAGGAGCATCCCGGGGACGTGGTCGAGGGGATGATCGAAGAAAACAGCATGCCCGGTATCGACGCGCAGCTGCCAGCGGCCGGGGGCGGCGGCCGGGGCCAGGACGACGTCGGCGGCCGAGGCGCGGCCCACGGTGGCGGGCGGCAGGCCCGGCGGGAGGGGAAGGACGGGGACGGTGGAGGCGGAACGGCCGCCGCGCAGCCGCCGGTAGACGGCCTCGCTGGTCCAGGTCGCCGCCACCCGTGCGGTCGCGACGCTCGTGGAGCCGAGCAGGACGTCGGCCTCGTAGCGGAATCCGGCGGGCCGGCCGCCGCGGCGGGTGACGTCGGTGACGGTGACGCGCAGCAGGGGCTCGGCGGGTGAGGACCCCACGGTCAGGAGGTCGGGCCGGGTGGTGATGTCCCACTCCCGCAGCACGAAGTGGTGTCCGAGGGGGACGTCGTAGGCGGTGTGGGCGAGCAGGGTGCCGGCCTGGCGGACGGTCTCCGCGACGAGCATCGGCTGATAGGCCGACCGGTCGGGTGAGACCAGCAGCTGATGGGTGCGCGGCCACTCGGCGAAGACGTCGAAGGAGTCGGCGCCGGTGGCGACCGCCCCGGTGAGAAACGTTTCGGCTACCGAGGCCCGGTGGACGAGCTGGCGGGGTACCGTGGCCGTCAATCCGCCGGGCGTCGTGGGGAGTCCGGCGAGCAGGCTCGTGGCGAGTGGCCGCGAAGGCGGCATGTCCCCTCCTTGGGTCCCCCGTATGTGCCCGTGCGTTGCGCTGAACAGGCGGCGAGGTGCCCGTGCCGCGAGCGTTAGAGTACGAGGCGACCGGTTTGTTTTCAATGCGGCCGCGGGTCACTCGCTCGTGCCCCACCGCTCCGGCTGAGGCGGGGCGCACAGGCCGACTCGGGGTGACGAAGGGGCTGTTATGGCGAGGCAGGAGCGCGCCATCAGAACGCGGCAGGTGATCCTGGATGCGGCCGGGGCGGTCTTCGACCAGCACGGGTACGCCGCCACCACCATCTCGATGGTCCTGGAGCGGGCCGCGGTGACCAAGGGCGCCCTGTACTTCCACTTCCCTTCCAAGGAGTCGCTCGCGCAGGCCGTGCTGGACGAGCAGATCTCGTTCGGCGCGGTGCCACCGCAGCCCTGCAAGCTGCAGGAAGTCGTCGACATGACCTTCGTGTTCGGGCAGCGGCTGCGGCACCACCCCCTGCTCAAGGGGAGCGTGCGGCTCGCCGTGGACCAGAGCGCGCCGTCCGGCGTCGACCACTCCGGAGCGTTCCGGCAGTGGGCGGACCTGCTGGTCGTCGTGCTGGAACAGGCTTTGGCGCAAGGCGAGTTGCTGCCCACCGTGCGGCCCCGGCAGACGGTGGAGCTGCTGGTCGGCTCGTTCACCGGGATCCAGCTGATGTCCCGGGCGCTGACCGACCGGGAGGATCTGGCGGAGCGCATCTCGCAGTTGTGGGGACATCTGCTGCCGGGCATCGCGGTGCCGGGCCTTTTGACCGGCATCGACCGGGAGCCCGACCGCGGGCTGCGGGTGCTCGCCGCCCTCGACGCGACGGCCGTCGGCGTGGGCCACGCCTGACACGGACCGTGATCGCTTCGGACCGGAGTGACGGTTTCCGAGCGGGGCGCCGGGCGGCAGGGACGGACGGCGGGCCGGCCGATGCCCCATCCGCATCGGCCGGCCCGCCCGCTCATGTGGTCCCCCGGGGGACGTCGGCTCAGAAGGTCAGGCTCCAGCTGTTGAGCCGGCCCGTGTCCTGCGCGGCCGTGTCACGGACCCGCAGCTTCCAGGTGCCGTCGGCGGTCTCGGTGGACGCGTTCACCGTGTAGGTGGCCTTGACGTCGTCCGCGGAGTCCGAGCCGCTCGCGGACTTCAGGCGGTACGCCGACCCGTCCGGGGCGACGAGGTCGACGACGAGGTCACCGCGGTAGGTGTGGGTGATGTCCACACCGACCCGCAGCGCCGAGGGGGCGTTGCCGCCGCGGCCGGTCACCGTGATCGGGGACTCGACCGCGGAGCCGGCGTCCGGGATGGACAGCGCGGTGGTGCTGGTGAAGGTGGCACCCCCCGTGGAGCCGCTCACCGCCTGCAGCGTCTTCGCCGCGTCGGCGAGACCGGCGCCGCAACCCCCTGAGCAGGTGCCGGGCAGCGCACGGGCGTTGGCCTTGATCGCGGACTCGATCTGCGCGGGGGTCAGCGACGTGTCGGCCGACTTCATCAGGGCGGCGAGGCCCGCGATGTGCGGGGCGGCCATGCTGGTGCCCTGGTAGTAGGCGTAGTTCTCGGCGGACGGGCCCTGCGCGCCGGAGTTCAGCGTCGACAGGATGCCGTTCGCGGTCACCGAGTTGGTCTCGCCGCCGGGTGCGGCGATGTCGACGACCGTGCCGTAGTTGGAGTAGGAGGAGCGGTTGCCCTGCCGGTCCGTGGCGGCCACGCTGACGACGTTGGCGCAGGAGGCCGGCGAGTAGTTCGCGGCGTCGGCGTTGCTGTTGCCCGCGGCGACGACGACCGTGGTGCCGCGGCTCACGGCGGCGTTGATCGCGCTCTGCGTCGCGGTGGTGCAGGAACCGCCGCCGCCCAGGCTCATGTTGATGACCTTGGCGACGTGGGCGTTGGCCGGGACGCCGGAGACCGTGCCGCCGGACGCCCAGGTGATCGCGTCGATGATGTCGGAGTCGTAGCCGCCGCACTTGCCGAGGACGCGCAGCGGGGAGACCTTGGCGCCGTGGGCGATGCCCGCGACGCCCTTGCCGTTGCCGGTGACGGCGGCGATGGTGCCGGCGACGTGCGTGCCGTGCCAGGAGGAGCCGTACGCCGGGTCGCCCGCCTGGCACTCGTTCGCGGCGGTCCAGTCGCCCGGGTCGGCCGGGTCGCCGTCGCGGCCGTTGCCGTCGTTGGCGACGGTGGCGTCGGAGATGAAGTCGTAGCCGGGCACGATGTTCGCGGCGAGGTCGGAGTGGGCGACGTAGCCGGTGTCGATGACGGCCACGGTCACGCCGGTGCCGGTGGCGACGTCCCAGGCGCCCGGCACCCGCATGCCCGCGGTGGACTCGAACAGGTCCCACTGCTTGGCGTACTCGGGGTCGTCGGGTGTGGCCTGCGGCCTGTTCAGCCGGTCCGGTACGACGTAGGCGACCTGCGGGTCGGCCCGGTACGCGGCGACGACGTCCGCGACGTCCTTCGTGGTGACGTCGTCGCCGAGGCCGACGAGGGCGGCGCCGGAGCCGAGGCGGCGCTCGAAGTCGAGGTTCTCGCCCGCCTTGTCGCCCTTGGCGGCGGCGTCGGCCTTGGCGGCCTCGTTCGACGTGGCTTCGGCGGCACCGGACCGGTAGCCGACGATCAGGCGCTCGGCCGGGGTGCCGGGCGCGGCCTCGGTCTGGGCGGTGGGGACGGCGGCGGAGCCGGGCGGAGCGGGTTCCTGGGCGGCGGCGACGGTGGTGGCGGCCGTGAGGAGGGTCGCGGAGACCGCGGCGACGGATATCAGCTTCCGTCTGAGGGACGCAGAGGTGCGCAAGGGAGTGCCTTTCGTGGCCGGCCGTACTCCGGGCAGCGCGGAGCGGCGGTCGAGTCGCTTCGTCGTCGAAGCGGCGGGGGGTACGCAGGGAAGGCGCGGGTGGGGGGGTGCGCAGGGAAGGCGCGGGTGGGGGCGGTGCGACGTGCGGAGCGCGGCGGCCGGCCTGGCGCGAGCTGGGACCTGTCCGGGGTTACCTGTGGGTCAGCTGTGGTGGAACGATAGGCAAAGGGAAGGTCATCGGAATACAGGGGAAACCCTCGACCAGGCCGGAAACCCACCCTCGATGTCCGGTACCCGACCGGTAATGGCGGGCTTTGCCCCGGCTCGTCGCGCACTGAACGCGCCGGGCCGAATTCCCGTACTGCACAGGGACCGTTGCCGTCGGCCGAGGAGTCGTTCCGGATGTCCCGGATGCCCTGGATCAGTTCGCATCGCGCCGCCCTGGCGGCCGCCGTCGCCGTGCCGTCGCTGCTCACGGTGTGGGCGGCGACGCCCGCCCGGGCGCACGGGGCGCCGACGGATCCGGTGAGCCGGGTGTACGCCTGCTCCCCCGAAGGCGGTGCCGCGTCCCGGTCGGCGGCGTGCCGGGCGGCCGTCGCGGCCAACGGGGCGCCCTTCACGGCCTGGGACAACCTGCGGATCGCGAACGTGAACGGGCGGGACCGGCAGGTGGTGCCCGACGGCGGACTGTGCAGCGGCGGGCTGCCCGCCTACCGAGGGCTCGACCTCGCGCGGTCCGACTGGCCGTCGACCCGGCTCACGCCCGGCGCCACCCTGACGATGCGGTACTCCTCGACGATCCCGCACACCGGCACGTTCCAGCTCTATCTCACCAAGGCCGGCTACGACCCGGCGCAACCGCTCACCTGGTCGGATCTGCCGGACCGGCCGTTCGCCGAGGTCAAGGACCCGGCGCTGACGAACGGCGCGTACCGGATCACGGCGAAACTGCCCTCCGACCGGTCGGGCCGCCATGTGCTGTACACGGTGTGGCGCAACACCAGTACGCCGGACACCTACTACTCGTGCTCCGACGTGGTGTTCCCGGCCGCGGCGGTGGGCGGCAGGGGCGGCGCGGCGACAGGTGACGCGGGGTCGGGGCCGAGCGCGAAGGGCACCCCGGGCAGCGCGAAGCCCACGACGAAGGCGCCGTCCTCCGTCTCGCCCACGGCCTCCGCCACCGACGCCGCCGAGAAGGCCGCCTCCGGGGCCCCGCGCGCCGCCGAGGCCCCCGCCGGCACTCCGGTGGCGTCCACCGGCACGTCCTCCACGGGGGCCTCGGCGCCGCTGGTCGCGGGCGGCGCCGCCGCGGTGCTGGTGCTCACCGGGGGCGCCGCACTGGCCCTGCGCCTGCGCCGGAAATGAACTCCGGCGCGCCATGGCCTAGTTGACGTACACCACTTCGCCGTCCGCGTTCACGGGCGCGTACTTGGCGGTGAAGTAGCCGTTGGCGAAGCACAGGGACGAGCCGGAGACCTTGCTGAACTGCTGACGGGTGAAGGTGATGGTGTGGTCGTCGTTGCTCGCCGCGCCCGTCAGCCCCGGTGCCTGGTAGACGCAGTTGACACTGCCCAGCAGGGTGCGCAGCACGACGGTGGTGCGCACGGTGGAGCCCGCGGGCGGGGTCACCGTGACGGTGCCGTCCGAGGCGACGGTGGAGTCGTACGGCAGGTTGTTGACCGTGATGCTGGTGACGCCGAGGACGCCCACCACGTTGGTGGAACAGCTGGCGGCGTAGAAGGTGTGCGCGGTGACCGACTCGGTGGCGGTGCCGGGCGCCGCCGGGTTGTCGGTCACGGCGGCGGTGAACTGGGACGACGTGCAGGTCAGGCCGCTGGTTCCGGTGACGCTGGAGTAGAAGGTCGCGGTGGTGCCGGCGGCCAGCGGAGCGGTGAGGACGTCACCGGCCGCGACCGCCGCGCCGCCGGGGGAACCGACGGTGAGCACGGCGCCGTCGGCCGCGGAGGCGGGGACGGCGAACGGGAGGGTGAGCGCGGCGACGGCGCCGGCCAGGGTCGTGAGGGTGCGGGTGCGCATGCGGGTGTACCTCGACTTTCGTAGGGGGAGCCCCGGGCGGTTCAGGTCGCCCGGGGAGTCGGGGAGTCCTGTGGGGGGCCGTGGGGGTGCGCTGCGTGCGCCGCCGCCGGTCCATGGCGCCTTCTCCGTACGTCAGGGACCGGCAGCGGCGGCCCGGCACGGGTCGAGGGGGGAGCGACCGTGACGGTGCGCGGGGAGGATCTCGCGGAGGCGAAGTGTGAAGGAGATGCGGTCCGGGAGCGCGGGCAAGGGCCACGCGACGGGGATCCGGCGCCACGGATCCAGGGGGGAACCTGCGAGAGTTGTAGACCTGAGTGCCCGTCAACGTCAAGCATCCGTACGGGAGTTGTCGTGCCTTCCGACGGTTCACGAGGTCGCGGGATGCCCGCCGGGCGCGGGCGGCACATCATCGACACCGTTTTTCCACAACTGCCTTGACCCTCAGGTGTAACCACCGGTAACTTCCGGCTTTGGCTACCGCGGAGTACGTGAAAGCCCTTGCATCCGCCGGGAGATGCGAGTGGACGTGCGCCGCGGGCGCTGTCCGCGCCAGGACAACGTGCCGCTGATGCCCTACCCGTGTCCTTCGCACCTGGGAGCAGTCATGGCCTCGTCCTCCGACGTCACCTCGTCCTCCGGTGACACCCCCGAGCGGCCGGAAAGCGGTTCCGTACGCCGCGGGCGCGTCCGGGCCCGCCGGGCCGCCGTGATGGCGGTGCCGGCGACCCTGGTCGCCGCCGGCCTCGCGGTGCTCACCTCCGAGGGGGCGCTGGGTGTGCAGTTCGCCATCTCCGGCATGCCGTTCACGGTCACCGCGACGGAGCTCGACGGCACCGGCTTCGCGCAGTTCGGCGGTCTCGACGAGATGGCCCCGGGCAGCCCCAACGAGGGCGACACCGGCGGCCAGGTCCTGATCGTCACCTCCGCCATCAAGAACGCCACCCTCACCAAGCTGTGCCAGAGCGTCGACCTCGGCGGCACGAACCTGCTCATCACCGCGGGCGGCGGGGCCGAGAAGGTGACCGCCCGCGATCTGACCACCGACTCCACCGAGCTGTCCGGCGACGCGGCGTTCAGCAACATCGAGATCGGCAACGACGCCAGCACCCTGACCAAGGCCGGCGTGAAGGGCCCCATCGGCGTCTTCAGCCAGCAGGCCGACACCGTGCGGATCGCGCATCTGCGGCAGACCAACTACGCCACCACCGCCGGGGTGTTCAAGCTGCCCGGACTGAAGCTGCGATTCAGCGGCTCGGGGTGCTGATGGACGGGCGGGCGGGCGCGCGGGCCGCCTTCCGCCGGTGGCGGTCCGGCCGGCCCTTCTGGGGCGGGCTGCTGCTGGCGCTCGGCGGGGCCTGGATCCTGCTCACCATGAAGGCCTCCCTGAAGGTCGTCCTGCACATCGGCATGCAGGGGCTGGCCGGGTATCTGCTGCCCGTGCTGATGGTGCTGCTGGGCCTGCTGACCCTGTTCAACCCGGCACAGCGGCTCTTCTACTCGATCACCGGTGTCCTGGTCTCGCTGGGGACCTGGCTCACCTCCAACCTGGGCGGGTTCATGGTCGGGCTGCTCCTCGGGGTGGTCGGGAGCTGCCTGGTGTTCGGGTGGCTGCCGGACCAGGAGCCGCGCACGAGCCGGCGGAAGCGCCGCCGCGCCGCCGTGAAGACGGGCTGAGCGAACGCGGGCTCGCCGGGAGGGCCGCGGCTCCGGGTGTGTCCGCGCGGGCGCTTCATCACGATGTGGCGGCGGCGGCTCACCCCGTGTGGTGACGCACTTGACTACCGGTGGCCGCACGCGATTGGCTCCGCCCCAGCGGGAGTTCAGCGGACCGGCGGACCCCAGCCGTGCGACGCCGGCCGTGCTCCCCTTCGTTCCTCCTGCTCGGCCGCACAGCGAGGTGCCGCACCACCATGAACACCCCACGCCCGTCGTCCGCCTCCGTCCGGGTCGCGATATGGATGGCCGCCGTCTGCCTGGTACTGGCCGGGTGCTCCGGCGGCGGGACCGGCGACGAGGAGGACACGGACGCGGCGGGCGGCCCCTCCGGGCCGAGGATCGCCCTCATCACCCACGGCGGGGAGGGCGACGACTTCTGGGACCTGGTGCGCAAGGGCGCCGAGGCGGCCGCCGCGAAGGACGGCGTCGCCCTGACGTACGCCAGCGACGCCGACCCGGCCGGCCAGGCCGCCCTGATGCGGGACGTGGTCCGGCAGCGGGTCGACGGCATCGCGGTGACCCTGGCGAAGCCGGGGGCGATGGCGCGGGCCGTCGCCGAGGCACGGGCGGCCGGCATCCCGGTGGTCGGTCTCAACTCCGGTATCGGCGAATGGCGTTCGGCGGGCCTGCTCGGCTTCTTCGGCCAGGACGAGAGCGTCGCGGGCCGTGCCGTGGGCGACAAGCTGGACGGCCTCGGGGCGCGGCACGCCCTGTGTGTCGTCCACGAACGCGGCAACGTCTCCCTGGAGGCGCGCTGCGCGGGCGTGAAGAAGGCGTTCGGCGGGGAGAGCGAGAACCTGTACGTGGACGGCACCGACCTGGACGCCGTCACCACGGCCGTCGCGGCCCGGCTCGGCCAGGACCCGACCATCGACGAAGTCATCGCCAACGGCGCCCAGTTCGCGCTGGCCGCGGTGCGCTCGGTGCGGGAGGCCGGCAGCCGGGCTCATGTCGCGACCTTCGACCTCAGCAAGGACCTCGTGCCGGCGGTCCAGTCCGGTGACGTGCGGTTCGCCGTGGACCAGCAGCCCTATCTGCAGGGCTATCTCGCCGTCGACGCGCTGTGGCTGTACCGGACCAACGGCAACACCCTCGGCGGCGGGGAGAAACCGGTGCTCACCGGTCCGGCCTTCGTCACCAGGAAGAACGTGGCCGCGGTCGCCCGGTTCGCCGGCGCCGGGACCCGCTGAACCGGACACTTCGCTCGGTGGTGCCAAAGTTTCGTCACGCGTGACACGGACGGTCACAGGTGCGGATAGCATCCTGCGCACCCCCCGCGCCGTACCGGCCGCGCCGTCACCCCCGGCGCCGGTCCCCCCGTACGGCCACACCCTCGTACGGCCACACCCCCGCACTGCCCGCCTCCGCCCTCCGCTGAACGCCCAAGGACGACGATGTCTCCACGGACAGGTCCCCGGCGCCGCCTCGGCTCCATCCGCCTCTCCCTGCTCCTGCTGGCCCTGGTGCCCGGCGTGACGCTCACCGCCGTGTGGAGCGTGACGACGGTCCAGATGTTCTCCGAGGGGCTGCGGCTGCGGGCGCAGACCGAGCTGAGCGAGTCGACCGGGGCCATGGGCACCGAAGCCACCCTCGCCCTGCAGCGGGAGCGCAGCTACTCGGCGGTGTGGCTGGCCTCGCGCCAGAAGGCGGCCCGTGACGCGCTCGACGACCAGCGCGTCCGTACGGACGACGCGGTCACCGAACTCCTGGACCGGTCGGAGGACATCAAGCTGGCGCCGGGACGGATCAAGGACCGGCTCTACTCGGTCGTCGCGTCGGCGGGCAGCCTGGAGTACTACCGGGGCCAGGTGGACCACCCCACCGACATCACACCCGCGCAGGCGCTGGGCCAGTACACGTCGATCATCGACGACCAGATCCACGTCTTCCGGGAGCTCTCCCAGGTCGACGACGGCGATCTGACCTCGCAGGCCGCGCCGCTCGTCTCGCTGGAGCACGCGGCGGAGCTGATGTCCCAGGAGGACACGCTGCTGACCCTGGCCGGTCCCGCGGGGCGGATGGACGCCGCGACGTGGACGGAGTTCGGGAAGCTGGTCGGCACCCGGCGCTGGCTCGTCGGCGACCAGATCCTCCCGTCGCTGACGGGCGACGCGAAGGCGCGCACCGAGCGGATCCTGGGCAGCCCGCAGTGGCTCACCCTGCAGTCCGTCGAGGACCGGGTACTCGCGGCCCGCCCCACGGGGGACGGCGGCGAGGTCGCGATCCCGGACGTGCGCAGGGAGTGGCGGGCCGCGCTGCTGCAGGTGTCCGACGCGTACACGGATCTCATCCGCGGGCAGACGTCCGCCCTGCTGGACCGCAGCGCGGACGACGCGCGCGGGCTGCTGGTCACCGCCGCGCTGCTGAGCGCGGGCGGTCTGGTGGCGGTGCTGCTGTGCCTCGCGGTGTCCTGGCGGATCACCCGCTCGCTGTCGCGGCGGCTGCGCGGCCTGCGCGAGGCCACCCTCGCCCTCGCCGAGGAGCGGCTGCCCGACGTGGTGGCCCGGCTGGAGCGGGGCGAGAAGGTCGACGTCGAGCTGGCGACACCGCCGCTCGACTACGGCCGCGACGAACTCGGCGAGGTGGCACAGGCGTTCAACACCGCGCAGCGCACCGCAGTGCACACCGCCGTCGAACTCGCCGACACCCGGCGGGGGTTCCAGAAGGTCATCCTGGGCATCGCCCGGCAGAGCCAGAATCTGGTCAATCTGCAGCTGACCGAACTCGACGCGCTGGAGCGCGCGCACGAGGACCCCGACGTGCTCAAGGGGCTGTACGCGCTGGACTCCACGGCCAGCCAGCTGCGCCGCTACCAGGAGAACCTCGTGATCATCAGCGGCGAGCGGCCCGGCCGCAGCTGGAGCGAGCCGGTCGCCCTGATCGACATCCTGCGCAGCGCCGTCGGCGAGGTCGCCGAGTACCGGCGGGTGGAGGTGCACACCGAGGAGGACGTGCACATCGCGCCGCCCGCGGTCGCCGACCTCATCCATCTGCTGGCCGAGCTGATCGAGAACGCCACGCTCTACTCGCCGCCGCCCGCGCCGGTCGCCGTGCGGGCCACCTTGGTGGTCAAGGGGCTGGCCGTGGAGGTCGAGGACCGCGGTCTGGGTCTGTCCGGGGAGGACTACACCGCGTTCAACGACCAGTTGGCCGAGGCGCCGAAGTTCGACGTGGTGGCACTCGCCGACGATCTGCGGCTCGGCATGTTCGTGATCGCGCGGCTCGCGCGGCGGCACGGGATCACGGTCACCCTGCGCCCCTCGCCGTACGGCGGCACCACGGCGATCGTGCTCGTCCCGCACGAGGTCGTGGTGACGGACGTGCCGGACGAGGAGCCCGACAAGGAGGACCTCGACGCGCGGGACGCCGGCGAGGACGACCTCGACCCGCGGGACCTCGGCGCGGCGGGGCAGCCCGAGGTCCCGGCCGCCCGCCGGCCGGACCCGGAGGAGGAGCTGACGCCCCTGCCCCGCCGGGTGCGGCGGGCCGCTCCCGCGGCGGGCCCGCGCGACGGGGCCCCGCCCGCCGACGAGGACGGCTCCGGGGACGACGACTTCACGGCCGAGCGGGCCGCCTCGTCCCTCGGCGGCTTCCAGCGCGGCACGCTCCGGGCCCGGGCCGAGGACGGCTCCGAGCCCGCCGACGACCGCCCCACCGACCCGCCTGACCGCGACCCCGCCCCGTCCGGCGCCTGCCCCTCCCCCACGTCCCCCACGCCCGCCAGCCCGTCCGACCGCTCATGAAGGACTCCGCCATGACACGCCCCACCCCCGCCACCGACGCCCAGCTCGACCAGTTGCTCACCGGACTCGTCGAGCGGGTCGCCGACGTCAACCACGCCGTCGTGCTCTCCGAGGACGGGCTGGTGGTGAGCAAGTCGACGGGCTTCCTGCGCGACGACGCCGAGCGGCTGGCGGCGACCGCGTCCGGTCTGATGAGTCTGAGCAAGGGCGTCAGCATGGACTTCCGGGGCGGTCCGGTGCGCCAGGCGCTGATCGAGATGGCCCAGAGCTATCTCATCCTGACCACGGCCGGTCCGGGCGCCCATCTGGTCGTCCTGACCAACCAGGGCGCCGACGTCGGGGTGGTGGCGTACCAGATGAACATGCTGGTGAAGAAGATCGGTGAGCACCTGTCGGCGGCACCGCGGGCCCATGTCGGCCCGGGTGCGTGAGGTGGGCCCAGACCATACGGCGGGCCGGCTGGTACGTCCCTTCACCCTCACGGGCGGCCGGACCCGGCCCAGCCGTGGCGACTTCACCCTGATCACGCGGGTGACGGCGGTCGATCCGCCGCCGGAGCGGGCGCCGCGCCCGCAGCCCGAGCAGCTGCGGATCCTGCGGCGCTGTGCCCGCCCGGTCGCCGTCGCGGAGCTGGCGGCCCGGCTGGACCTGCCGGTGAGCGTCGTCGCGATCATGCTGTGCGATCTGCTGGAGGCCGGTCTGATCACCGTGCACCGGCCGCGGCCGGTGACGCCCGGCACGGCCGAACCGGGCCTGCTGGAGAAGGTGCGCGACGGCCTCGACCGGCTCTGAGGGCGCGGGGCGGCCCGGACACGCGGACGCGCCGGTGAGGGCCCTCGCCCGTCACCGGCGCGCCGGGAGCGTCGTCAGTCCAGGCCGGCCGACTTCAGCCAGGCCTTCGCCACGTCGAGCGGGTCCTTGTTCTCCAGCTGGACCTGGGAGTCCAGGTCGAGGAGCGTCTTGGTGTCCAGCTTGGCGGAGACGGCGTTGAGCGCCGCGACGCCCTCGTCGGACAGACCGCTCTTGTATACGAGCGGGGTCACGTTGGCGAAGCCGAAGAGGTTCTTCGGGTCCTTGAGGACGACGAAGCCCTCCTTGGTGATGGTGGGGTCCGTGGTGAAGATGTCCGCGGCCTGCACGGTGTTCTTCGTCAGGGCCGCCTGGGTCAGCGGGCCGCCCGCGTCCAGCGCCTTGAAGGACTTGAACTCCAGGCCGTATTCGGTCTCCAGGCCCTTCAGTCCCTGGTGGCGGGTCTGGAACTCGGGCGAGCCGCCGATCAGCAGCTCGGGCGCCGCGTCCTTGAGGTCCGCGAGGGTGGAGTCGGCGGTCAGCTTGTACTTCTTCGCCGTCTCGGCGTTGACGCTGACGGAGTCCTTGTCCTCGGCCGGGGAGGACTCCAGCAGGGTGAGCTTGGCGTCCAGCTTGGCCTTGACTGCGGTGTTGACGGCCTCGGCGGACTTCTGCGGCGCCTTCGGGTCGAGGTAGGCGAGCAGCGAGCCGTTGTACTCCGGCAGGACCGTGACGGAGCCGTTCTTGAGCAGGCCGTACGTGGTCTCGCGGCTGCCGATGTTGGGCTTGTAGCTGACCTTGATGCCCTTGGCCTTGAGGGCCTCGCCGTAGATGTCGGCGATCAGGACGCTCTCGGCGAAGTTGTTCGAACCGACGACGACGGTGTCACCGCTCGCCTTGTCCTCGGCGAGGGGGTCGGACTTGTCGCCGGAGGAACATCCCGTCAGCAGCGCCGCGGCGGCCGCGAGCGCGAGGGCGGCCGCGCCGGGATGGTTCCTGAAGGAGCTGCTGCGCTGGGTGAAAGTCACGATTCCCGTTCCGGTTCGGTGGGGTTGGGATAGCTTTTCCACTGATCCAATCCAGCGGGTTCTCGATGAGTCAAGTGCTGCCAGGTCACCGATTGGCCTCAAAATCCTCCATGTGTCGAGGAGTTGTGCGCGTCGTGAAGGCGGGACGACCGGGGTGCTCGGGTGGTGTAACGGAATCTTGACGTACAGTTCCGATCACAGCACCGAAGGGACGGTACTGTCCCGCACAGAACCGATCGGAAGTCAGCAACAGCGGTCACGTGAGGTGTGCGCACCAGGTGCGGCGCCCACGAAGGAGGAATCCCGGTGCCCACGAGCGAGGCAGGCGGACCCCGCCCACGCCGGATGCGCGGTCACCCCGACCGCTGGCCCTTCCGGCACAAGCTGAACCTCCTGGTCGGTGTGCCGCTCACGGTCGTCGCGGCCCTGCTGGCCTACCTCATCGCCGAGCAGACCGGGCAGTCGCGCGAGGCCGCGAACGCCGCCCGGCTGGTCCGCGAGAGCGTGGAGGTCGCGAAACTCGTCGACGGGCTGGCCGGCGAGCACCAGCAGGCCGTGCTGCTCTCCGTACGGCACGAGGCCGCGGGTGGCGGCGATTCCTCGACGTCCGCCTACCGCACCGCCCAGGAGCGGGTGGACGCCCAGGTCGAGCGGGTGCGCGAGGCGTTCGGCGAGCGGCTGCCGCAGACCGAGGCCCAGGCCCTGAAGAACGTCGAGGGCCTCGCCGGACTGCGGGACACCATCGAGGACGGGTACCTGCCGGCCAGCAACATCGACCCCGCCTACACCCACGCCTCGGGTCAGCTGATCGACGGCCTGGCCCTGGACCGCAACCCCGAACTCGCCACCACCTTCACCGGCAACCTGCTGGACTCGCTGCTGCGGTCGGCCGCCGCGCACAGCGAGTTCGAGACGGCCGTCTTCTCCGCGTCGACCGGCGACTCCAACGCGCTGATCGAGGTCATCGGCGCGATCGGCGCCTACGACGAGTTCACGCACCAGGCCGAGCGGTTCACCCGCTTCGCCACCGAGGCGCAGGCCGACACGTTCGCCGGGATCCGGTACACCACCGCGCAGTCCACCATCAGCCGGCAGTACGCCGAGCTCCAGATCGACCCCGGCGCGGCGCAGGCCGGCTCCCCCGCCGAGGTCCGCGAGTCCCTCGACCGCGCCCTCGACTCCTACGACGCCTACCGCGACCAGGCGAAGACCCGGCTGTCGATCACGACCTCGCTGATCGACCAGATCGCCGACCGGGCGCAGCACGCGTCCGACACGGCCGCGTGGCGGGCGCTGCTGCTCCTCGGGTCCGCCCTGATCGGCTTCGCCCTGTGGCTGGTCCTCGCCGTGCTCGTACGGCGTTCCGTGGTCCGGCCCGTGGTCGCCCTCACCGGCGCCGCGCGGCAGGTCGCCGACGTGGCCCGGCGCGAACTGGCCCGGGTCGCGGACGACGACGCCGAGGACGAGGGGCCGCCCCGGCTGCGCGAGATGCCGGTCACCGCGCGCGACGAGATCGGCGAGCTCGCCGAGACCTTCAACGACGTGCAGACGACGGCGACGGCGCTGCTGGAGCGGCAGGTGCTCAGCCGGCGCAACGTCGCCGAGATGTTCGGCAACGTCGGCCGCCGCGTCAGCAACCTGACGTCCCGTCAGCTCTCGCTGATCGACGCGGTGGAGCGCGGCGAGACCGACCCCGCGCTCCTCGAACGCCTCTACTCCATCGACCACATCGCCGTCCGCCTGCGGCGCAACGCCGACAGCCTGATGCTGCTGGCCGGCATCCACGAGGCCGCCCTGGACTCCGGTCCCACCTCGCTCACCAACGTCGTGCGGGCGGCGCTCGGCCAGATCGAGGGCTTCCAGCGGGTGGAGCTGCGGGTGCGGTCCGAGGCCGTCCTGGAACCGGAGGTCATCGGCGACCTCACGCTGATGGTGGCCGAACTCCTGGAGAACGCCGTGTCGTTCTCCCCGGCGGACAGCCCCGTCGAGGTGACGGTGGCGGCGGACGGCTCCGACGCGGTGATCGTGGTGAGCGACCACGGCCTGGGCATGAGCGCCGCGCGCCTGGCGGAGGAGAACGCCCGCCTGATCCGCCGCGAACGGCTCGACCTCGTACCGACGAAGGTGCTCGGCCTGTTCGTGGTCGGCACGCTCGCGCGCCGCTGGAAGATCGGCGTCACCCTGTCCCGCACCCCGGGCGGCGGTGTCACGGCCGAGGTGACGATCCCCTCGGCCCGACTGGTGACCGGCAGCACGACGGCGGCGACGTCCACCCCGGCGCTGTCGGCCCTGGCCGGCACCGCGCTGCCCGATGCCGGGCCGTCGGCTGCCCCCGCCACCGGACCGGTGCCCGCGCCGCCCGTGCGCTCGGCCGCCGTACCGGCGGACACCGCGGGACTCGACCCCCTCCCGCGGCGCTCCAGGCGCCCCGCGGCACCGGCCGACCACGCCCGCGGCGGCGAACCGGACCCCGGCGCCACCGCCACCGCCACCCGGTCCGGCGCCGGCCCGGCACCCGCCGTGCCCGCGCCCCGCTCCTCACACGCCCCCGCCGGTCCCGGCGCCTCGTCCTCCGCCCGCCCGCTGCGGCGGCGGGTCCGGGGCGCGACCCTGCGCAAGGGCGGGCCGGGCGACGACCGGCCGGCCGTGGTGCCGGACCGGGCCCGGGTCGTCGACGCCGCCGCCGTACGCGACGAACTCGACGCGTTCGAGGCCGCCGTGGAGCGCGCGCACCGTGAGAGCGGGGCCATCCCGGTCCCGGCACCGAACCCCCCAGCCCAGGACCAGAACGACCCCCCGGAAGGAGCGGAGCAGTGAGCACGTCGACAGGTGGCACCCCGGCAGGAGGCACGGATGCCTCGTCAGCCGAACTGGCGGCCGCCGCAGCCGACTTCACCTGGTTGCTGAATCGCTTCGCGACCGAGACGGCCGGTGTCGTGGACGCCATCGCCGTCTCCTCGGACGGGCTGCTCATCGCCGTGTCGGAGCTGCGGCAGCAGGCCGACTCCGAGCGGCTCGCGGCGATCGTCTCGGGGATCACCAGCCTGGCCGCGGGCGCGTCCGGCAACTACGGTCTCGGAGCGCTCAACAAGGTCATCATCGATCTGGACGGCGGCCATGTCCTGGTCTCCGCGATCGGCGGCGGCGCCGTGCTCGGCGTGGTCACCGACAAGGAGGCCAAGCTGGGCAACATCGCCTACGAGATGACGGTGTTCGCGAACCGGGCCGGCGCCGCCCTGAGCCCGCAGCTCGTCCTGGAGCTCAAGAACAGCGTCGGTGCGGCCTCGGCCCGCTGACCTGGCCGGAAGGAGCGGACACCCCATGGCGGACGACATCCCACCGCCGGACCCGAGCGGCCCGGAACCGGTCGGGCAGGCGTCCGCCGTGCGGCCGTTCCTGCTCACCGCCGGCCGGGTCGCGGACACCACCGGCGACCGGGCGATGCCCGTCGAGACCCAGGTGGTGGCCACCGCCGAGGGACTGGACGGGCTCCACCGGCTCGCCTTCGAGCGGCGCGACATCGTCGCCGTGTGCCGGCTGCCGCAGTCCCTCGCGGAGATCGCGGCCCGGCTGCGGCTTCATCTGAACGTGGTGCGGGTCCTCGCCGAGGACCTGCGCGACGAGGGCCGGCTCACGGTGCACGTGCCCGACTCCGGCGTCGTCCACGACGCCTCCGTCCTGCGCAGGGTCATCGAGGGCCTGCGCGCCATCCCCGACGCACGAGGGGTCCTCAGTGACAGCGACTGAAACGGCCGCCGGCGCCACGGCCGGAACGACGGCGACGGCACGGCCGCCGCTGCCGGTCAAGCTGGTGATCGCGGGCGGCTTCGGCGTGGGCAAGACCACCGCCGTGGGGGCCATATCCGAGATCGAGCCGCTCACCACGGAGGCGGCCATCACGGAGGTCGCGGCGGGGGTGGACGACCTCACGCACACCCCGCAGAAGTCCACGACGACGGTCGCCATGGACTTCGGCTGCATCACCATCGACCCGACCCTGAAGCTGTACCTGTTCGGCACGCCCGGGCAGGAGCGGTTCGGCTTCATGTGGGACGACCTGGTCGAGGGCGCGGTCGGCGCCCTCGTCATCGTCGACACCCGGCGGCTGGACGACTGCTTCGCCGCCGTCGACTACTTCGAGCACAAGGGCATCCCCTTCGCGGTCGCCGTGAACGCCTTCGACGGCCGGGTCGAGCACACCCTGGACGAGGTCCGCTGGGCGCTCGACGTCAGCGAGGGCGTCCCCGTGGTCGTGTTCGACGCCCGGGAGACCGGCTCGGTGCGGGACGCGCTGCTCGTCGTCCTGGAGCTGGCCCTGGCGCGCACGGAGGGCTGACGGCGGGCCACCGGGGGCGGCCCGCCGTCCGGGGCCGCTAGCCGGGCCTGCGCACGCCCCGGGAGACGGCGAGCCGGGCCACCGCCCAGAACACCAGGAGGGTGGCCACCGCGAGCCCGGCCACCAGCGTCGCGCCGCCCACGACCTTCTCGTAGTCCCGCTGGTAGAGGCCGTCGACGATGTAGCGGCCGAGGCCGCCGAAGCTGACGTACGCGGCGATGGTGGCCGTCGAGACGATCTGGATGGCGGCGGAGCGCAGCCCGCTGAGGATCAGCGGGAGCGCCGTGGGCAGTTCGACCCGGAACAGCACCTGGGCCTCGCCCATGCCCATGCCGCGCGCCGCGTCCACGGGCGCCGGGTCCAGGGACCGCATCGCCTCGTTGGTGGTGACCAGGATGGGCGGGACGGCGAGCACCACCAGCGGAATCATCACCGGGGCCATGCCGAGGCCCAGCAGGATGAACATGAGCACCATCAGGCCGAAGCTGGGCAGCGCCCGGCCGGAGGTGGCGATGAGGGCGAGCGCGTTGCCGCCGCGCCCGGTGTGGCCGGTGAGCAGTCCGACGGGGAGTCCGATGGCGGCGGCGATGCCGAGGGCCATGAGCGTGTACTGGACGTGCTCGCCGAGCCGGGCCGGGATGCCGTCGTAGTCCTGCCAGTGGGCGCTGTCGCTGAAGAACGCGTCGGCGTAGTTCAGGATGTTCACCGGGCGGCTCCCTTCGCGAGGACGGTCCGGGCGCCCCGGCCGCCGCCGCGCGGCATCCAGGGCGTCACCCACACCCGCAGGACGATCAGCAGGGCGTCCACGAGGATGGCGAGGACGGCGGTGGAGATCACCGACAGCCAGACCAGCCGGGGCTGGTTGTACTTCAGTCCGGCGTCGAGCATGTTGCCGAGGGCGCCCTCGTTGCCGATGAGCATGCCGACGCTGACGAGGGAGATGCTGGAGACGGCCGCGACCCGCAGCCCGGCGAGGATGGCGGGCGCGGCGATGGGCAACTGCACCTGGAGGTAGCGGCGTACGGGTCCCAGGCCCATGGCGGTGGCCGCGGCCAGCGTCTCCTGCGGCACCGAGCGCACCCCGTCCACGATGGCCGGGACGAGCACGACCAGGCTGTAGACGGCCAGCGGGATCATCACCGTCAGCTCGCTCAGCCCGGTGTAGTCGATGAGGACGACGAAGAACGCCAGCGACGGGATGGCGTAGAGCACGGTCGTCACCCACAGCACCGGCGGGTACAGCCAGCGGAAGCGGACGCACAGCTGCGCGAGCGGCAGCGCCAGGAGGAGCCCGGCCAGCACCGGCACCAGCGCCTCGCGCAGATGCAGCCCCACGAGGCCGAGGAAGCTGTGCTCCAGATAGCTCGGCATGTCGAAGAGGTCGTTCACGGGGCGACCTTCTGGGCCGTCCCGGCGGCGCGGCCGGCGTGCGCGCCGCGGATGGCGTCGCCGATGGACGTCTGCGAGACGACCCCGGTGGCCCGTCCCTCGCCGTCCACGGCGACGGCCCAGCCGGTCGGCGAGAGCACCGCGCAGTCCAGGGCGGCCCGCAGGGAGTCGGCGCCGGCGGTGAACGGCCGTCCGTGCGAGAGGAGTTCGCCGGTGGCGATCGATCCGGCCGTGAGTTCGGCGGGGTCGCCCCAGCCGACGGGCCGGCCGTCGGTGTCGACGACGAGGAGGTAGGGGGCGCCGGCCCGGCGGGCGTCGGCGATCTGCTCGGCCGAGGCGTCGACGGCGACGATCGGCCCGGTGAGCAGGTCGAGGCCGGCCGAGGAGAAGAAGGACAGCCGCCGGATGCCGCGGTCGGCGCCGAGGAAGTCCTCGACGAAGGTGTCGGCGGGGTCGGTGAGCAGTTCGGCGGGCGGGGCGAACTGGGCGAGCCGGCCGCCGGTGCGCATCACGGCGACCATGGTGCCGAGCTTGACGGCCTCGTCGATGTCGTGGGTGACGAAGACGATGGTCTTGCCCAGCTCCTCCTGGATGCGCAGGAGTTCGTCCTGGAGTCCCTTGCGCACCACGGGGTCGACGGCCGAGAACGGCTCGTCCATCAGCAGCACCGGCGGGTCGGCGGCGAGCGCGCGGGCGACGCCGACGCGCTGCTGCTGGCCGCCGGAGAGCTGGTACGGGTAGCGCTTGGCGAGGGACCCGTCGAGGCCGACGCGTTCCATCAGCTCCCGTGCCCGGGCACGGGACTTCTCCTTGCCCCAGCCGAGGAGGCGGGGCACGGTCGCGATGTTGTCGAGGATCGTGCGGTGCTGGAAGAGGCCCGCGTTCTGGATGACGTACCCCATCGACCGGCGCAGGGTGTTGACCGGCTGCCGCTGGACGTCCACACCGTCGAGGAGGATGGTGCCCTCGCTGGGCTCGACCATCCGGTTGATCATCCGCAGCGTGGTCGTCTTCCCGCAGCCGGACGGGCCCACGAGGACGGTGATCGAACGGTCGGGTATCTCCAGCGACAGCCGGTCGACCGCCACCGTGCCGTCCGGGTATCGCTTGGTGACTGCATCTATCCGTATCAAAACGCCGAATACCCTTCGGGTCTGGCAGGTTTCGCCCGCGTGCGACCCACGGGCCGGGCCGATCGGGCCCGAGTCTAGACGCCTTGTGTTGCGGGACCTTTGCGCTGGTCCGGTATCGCGCGGGCACGCAGCGCGGCGAAGGCCCGGCCGTCCACCGTCCACTGACCGGCGGGCCGCCATCCGGCCCGTGCCGCGTGCCGCAGCAGGGCGGGGGTGCCGAGGCGGGCCCAGGGGAAGAGGGGGCCCTCGGCGCCCCGGGCGTCGGTGACATGGACCTGGACGCGCTCGTCGAGGTCGAGGCCGGGCACGGTCTCGGCGAGCAACAGTCCGCCGGGGCGCACGAGTCGGGCCAGGCGCTCCAGCAGGGCCACCGGGTCGCCGCCGATGCCGATGTTGCCGTCGAGGAGCAGGGCGGTGCCCCAGCGGCCCTCGCCGGGCAGCGGTTCGAAGACGGAGCGGCGCAGCGCGGGACCGCCGAGCCGCGCGGTGCGGGCGACGGCGGCGTCGCTGACGTCGATGCCGAGCACGGTACGGCCCTGCCGCGCCAGGGCCGCGACCAGCCGTCCGGGGCCGCAGCCGACGTCGAGCACCGCGCCCTCGCAGCGCCGCAGCACCTCGCGGTCCACCGCGTCGGCGTCGGCGCACCAGCGCTCCACGTCCAGCGGGAGCAGCCAGCCGTCGGCCCGGCGCAGGAACAGGGGGCCTCGGCCGCTGCCGAGGGCACGCGCGTACGGGTCGGCGGACCAGGGCGCGACCGGGTCCGCGGGCGCCGGGGCCTCCCTGAGCCCGCTCATCGGCGGGCCGCCGGGCCGAGCCGGGCCAGGGCCGCTGCGAACCGTCCGCCGGGTGCCGCCGCGGCGACCAGGCCGGCGTCGTGCGCGGTGTCGACGTCCCGCAGGCGGGGCAGGTCCCGCACCCGCAGTCCGGCGAGCCGGGCGCGCTGGGCGGCCCCCGTGTACGGCTGCGACATGGGGACGCCCCGCAGCCGGTCCGGGTCGGGCTCGGCCAGGCCCAGCGCCCAGAACCCGCCGTCGCGTGCGCGGCCGAAGTACGCGTCGCAGTCCGCCCAGTCGACGGTGAGCAGGTCGGGGGTCACCTGGGGGGTGTCCATGCCGATGAGCAGGGCCGGGCCGTCGCAGGCGGCGAACGCGCCGGCGAGCCGTTCGTCGAGTCCGCCCGTGCCCTGCGGGACGACGTCGAAGCCGGGCGGCAGCCAGGGCCCCGGTGTGCCGTCCAGGACGAGGACGCGGCGCCGGGCGGGGGTGCGCGCGACGGTGTCGAGGGTGTCCGCGAGGGCGGCCTCGGCGAGCGCGGCGGCCTCCTCGGGGGTGAAGGGCGGGGTGAGCCGGGTCTTGACCCGGCCGGGGAGCGGCTCCTTGGCGATGACGAGGAGGGTGGTCACGGGCGGGCCCCTTCCCGTACGCCGGGTGCGGCGGGTTCCTCGGCCAGCACACGGCTCATGTCCCGGACGGCGTGCCAGGTGCCCCGCCAGGTCCCGGTGACCTTGGAGGCGCCGGTGCGGGGCCGGTAGGGCACGTCGTCCTCGGTGATGCGCCAGCCGGCGTCGGCGGCCCGCACCACCATCTGCAGGGGGTAGCCGCTGCGCCGGTCCGTCAGGTCCAGGGCGAGCAGTTCCTCCCGGCGGGCGGCGCGCAGCGGGCCGAGGTCGTGCAGCCGCAGCCCGGTGCGGCGGCGCAGGAGCCGGGTGAGGGCGAGGTTGGCGGCGCGGGCGTGCGGCGGCCAGGCGCCGCGCCGCCGGGGCCTGCGGCGCCCGAGGACCAGGTCGGCCTCGCCGGTCGCGACGCGTCGCACGAACGGCACCAGGTTCCCGGGGTCGAGGGAGGCGTCGCAGTCGCAGAAGCAGACGATGTCCGCGGTGGCGGCGGTCAGGCCCGCGTGGCAGGCGGCGCCGAAGCCGCGCCGGGGCTCGCGGACGACGGTGGCGCCGAGGCGGGCCGCGAGGTCCGCGGAGCCGTCGGTGGAGCCGTTGTCCACGACGATCGCCCGCCAGCCGGGCGGGACGCGTTCCAGGACCCAGGGCAGCGCCTCGGCCTCGTCGAGGCAGGGCAGCACGACGTCGACGGGTGCGGGGTCCGCGGGGGTGGCTCGGGGTGAGGAGGTCGTCACGGCATTCACCCTACGAGCGCGAACCGGGCATTTCGGACGACGGCTCCTTACGGAACGCGGACGTCGCCGTCCGGGCGGCGTCTCGCGCGCGCGGAGGGTGCGAGGGTGGCCGTATGAAGCAGCAAGAGCCGAGCAGCGGGGCCGGGGCGCGGGTCCTGGTCGTGGACGACGACCCCACCGTGGCCGAGATCGTCTCCGGGTACCTGGACCGCGCCGGGTACGTGGTGGACCGGGCGGGCGACGGGCCCGCCGCCCTCGCGGCGGCCGCCGCACGCCGCCCGGACCTCGTCGTCCTCGACCTGATGCTGCCCGGCATGGACGGTCTGGAGGTGTGCCGCCGGATGCGCGGGCAGGGACCGGTGCCGGTCATCATGCTGACCGCGCGCGGCGACGAGGAGGACCGCGTCCTCGGCCTGGAGGTCGGCGCCGACGACTACGTCACCAAGCCGTTCAGCCCCCGGGAACTCGTGCTGCGCGTCGGGTCGGTGCTGCGGCGCGCCCGCCCCGCCCAGCCGTCCGGCGTCCTGCGCGCCGGGGGCCTGTCGGTGGACCCGGCGGCCCGCCGCGCGACCAAGGACGGAGCCGAACTCGCCCTGACGATCCGTGAGTTCGATCTGCTGACGTTCTTCCTGCGCCATCGCGGCCGGGTGTTCGGCCGTGAGGACCTGATGCGCGAGGTGTGGGGCTGGGACTTCGGCGACCTGTCGACCGTCACCGTCCATGTGCGCCGGCTGCGCGGCAAGGTCGAGGACGACCCGGCCCGGCCCCGGCTGATCCAGACCGTGTGGGGCGTCGGCTACCGCTTCGACACCGACGGCGCCGCCCCCGCCGAGGAGCGCTGACGTGCGCGACACGCTGCTCATCGCCCTGTTCGCGTTCCTGGGCGCCGCGGCGGCGGGCGTCCTGGGCGCCTGTGTACTGCTGCTGATCCGGCGGCGCTCGCTGATCACGCACCTCGCCGTCGTCGCGGGCGTCGGCGTCACCGCGATGCTGGCGGGCACGCTCGCCGTGGCGCAGGCGATGTTCCTCTCGGGGCACGACCTGAGCGTCGTCACGACCGTCGTGGCGATGGCCGCGGTGGTCTCCCTGGCGACCGCGCTGCTGCTGGGCCGCTGGGTCGCCGCCCGCAGCCACGCCCTGGCGCTCGCCGCCCGGTCGTTCGGCGACGGCGGGGCCTTCACCTCCCCGGACGGGCCCGCCACGGCGGAACTCGCCGCGCTGAGCCGGGAACTGGAGGCGACCAGCGCCCGGCTCGCGGAGTCCCGGGAGCGGGAGCGCGCGCTGGAGTCCTCGCGGCGCGAACTGGTCGCCTGGATCTCCCACGACCTGCGCACCCCGCTGGCCGGTCTGCGGGCGATGGCGGAGGCCCTGGAGGACGGGGTCGCCGCCGACCCGGATCGCTATCTGCGGCAGATCCGGATGGAGGTCGAACGCCTCGACGGCATGGTGGGCGACCTGTTCGAGCTGTCCCGGATCCACGCCGGCACGCTGAAGCTGTCGTTCGCCCGGATGTCCCTGTACGACCTGGTGGGCGACGCCCTCGCGGGCGCGGACGCGTTGGCCCGGGAACACGGCGTGCGGCTCGTCGGCGACCGGGTGGAGGCGCTGCCGGTGCAGGTGGACGGCCGGGAGATGAGCCGGGTGCTGGGCAATCTGCTGGTCAACGCCATCCGCCGGACCCCGGCGGACGGCACCGTGGCGGTCGCCGCCGAACGCTCCCCGGACGGCGTGGTGCTGTCGGTGACCGACGGCTGCGGCGGCATCCCGGAGGAGGACCTGCCGCGCGTCTTCGACACGGGCTGGCGCGGTACGCACGCCCGGACGCCCCCGGCGGGCGCCGGGCTCGGACTCGCCATCGTGCGGGGCATCGTGGAGGCGCACGAGGGCCGGGCGACCGTGCGCAATGTCCCCGGAGGCTGCCGCTTCGAGGTGGTGCTGCCCGCCGCCGCTTCCTGAACGCGGGCAGCACCACCGGCCGGTGCGGGGCGGTCACCCGTCGCGCGGCTCCGCCCCGGCGAACTCCCGCATCCCCTCGGCGAAGGACACCTGCGGTTTCCAGCCCAGCTCGGCGCGCAGCCGCGCGGAGTCGGCCGTGATGTGCCGGACGTCCCCGAGGCGGTACTCCCCCGTCACCACCGGCTGGGGGCCGCCGTGGGCGGTCGCGAGCGCCTGGGCCATCTCGCCCACGGTGTGCGGCTCCCCGCTGCCGGTGTTGTACGCCGTCAGCGCGCCCGGCGGAAGGTCCCCGCCGCTCGCCTCCAGCGCGGCCACGTTCGCGGCGGCCACGTCGCGCACATGGACGAAGTCCCGTCGCTGGCGCCCGTCCTCGAAGACGCGGGGGGCCTCCCCGCGCGCGAGGGAGGAGCGGAAGAAGGACGCGACCCCGGCGTAGGGGGTGTCGCGGGGCATGCCCGGGCCGTAGACGTTGTGGTAGCGCAGCGACACGGCGGTGCCGCCGGTGGCGCGCGCCCAGGCGGCCGCCAGGTGTTCCTGGGCGAGCTTGGTCGTCGCGTACACGTTGCGCGGGTCGGCCGGGGCGTCCTCCCCCACCAGCCCGGGGACCGGATCGGCACCGCAGACCGGGCAGGGCGGCTCGAAGCGGCCCGCGTCCAGGGCGGCGACGGTGCGCGGGCCGGGCCGGACGACGCCGTGCCGGGCGCAGGTGTAGCGGCCCTCGCCGTACACCACCATCGACCCGGCCAGCACCAGCCGGCGTACACCGGCCCCGGCCATCTCCGTGAGCAGCACGGCCGTCCCGAGGTCGTTGCGGGAGACGTACTCCGGGGCGTCCGCGAAGCCGGTGCCGAGGCCGACCATGGCCGCCTGGTGGCACACCGCGTCGACGCCGGCGAGGGCGCGGCGCACGGCCTCGGGGTCGCGCACGTCCGCCGCGGGATCGGTGCGGACGTCGTACACCACGGTGTCGTGCCCGCGCGCGGCGAGCGCCCGGACGATCTGGGACCCGATGAACCCGGCGCCGCCGGTGACCAGTACACGCATGCCTTCACGCTAGGGCGCCGCCGCTGCCCGGGGCCGTCGCGCGGCCCCCATGTCATGGGTTCGTAAGGGCCGGGGCGGTCAGCGGGAGCGTCACCGTGAACCGGGTCTCTCCCGGTTCGCCGGAGACGGTGATGCGGCCGCCGTGGGCCTCGACCAGGGACCGCGCGACGGCGAGCCCGAGTCCGCTGCCGCCGCGGTCGCGGCTGCGGGCCTTGTCGACGCGGTAGAAGCGGTCGAAGACGCGTTCGGCGTCGGCGGGCGGTATGCCGGGCCCGGCGTCGGTGACGGAGATCCGGGCGGAGCCGTCCGCGACGGACACGGCGACCGACACCGGGGTGCCGGGCGGGGTGTGCACGGCCGCGTTGGTGAGGAGGTTGTCCAGGACCTGTCGGACGCGCTGCGGGTCCAGGCGCAGGGGCACGGAGCCGGGGCCGGGGACGACCGTCAGCGGGTGGCCGGGGCGGGTGGTCCGGAAGGCGTCCGCCGCCTGCCCCACCAGGTCCACCAGGTCGGCCTCCACCGGGCGCAGAGGCGTCTCCACGTCGGCGGCGTCGAGCCGGGCGAGCAGCAGCAGGTCGTCGAGGAGGACGCCCATGCGGGCGGCCTCGGCACGCAGCCGCGCGAGATGCCGCTCGCGTTCCTCGGGGGCGTTGGCGGCGGCGTACCGGAAGAGGTCGGCGTAGCCACGCACCGACATCAGGGGCGTACGCAGTTCGTGCGAGGCGTCCGCCACGAACCGGCGCAACCGCTGCTCCGCCGCCGCCCGTACGGCCAGCGAGCCGTCGATGTGCTCCAGCATGGTGTTGAACGCGGTGCGCAGCTCCTCCACCTCGGGCCCGCCGCCGCGCCGGTCGTGCCGCACCGGCAGCCGCGCGGAGTCGGTCAGGTCGTGCGAGGCGATGTCCCGCGCGGTGTGCGCCATGTCGCTGAGCGGTTTCAGACCGCGCCGCAGCATGCCCCGGCCGAGGGCCACCAGGGCGACCAGTGCCAGCCCGAAGGTGACCGCCTGGAGGGTGATCAGCCGGCCGACGGTGTCCTCGATGCCCTCCAGGGGGGCGGCGCTGACCAGGATCACGCCGGGCTCCACCTCGCAGGCCCGCAGCCGGTACTCGCCGTCGCCCCGCAGATGCGCGGTGCGCAGCACCTCCCGGTGCGCGCCGGCCTGGGTGCGGGCCAGCGCCGTGAAGTCGTCGACGTCGGCGGGCAGATCGGCGGGGTCCTCCGGGGTGCGCAGCACGGCCTGGCCGTCCGTCACGTCGTACACGGCGTAGAACCAGCTGTAGTACTTCTTGCCGCTGAGCGTGCCGTGGTCGGCGATGGACCGGGACTGGGCGATCTGCCCCTGCGCCAGCTGCGTGTCGAGCTGCGTGGCCAGGTAGTCGCGCATATACGTGGTCAGCGCGGTGCCGACCATCGCGAACACCGTCAGCGACAGCACGGCCAGGCCGAGCGCCAGCCGGGTCCCGAGGCGCATCGCGCGGTACGCCCGGCGCGGCCGCCCGATCACCCCGACGCCTCCCGGACCACGTAGCCGAAGCCGCGCACGGTGTGGATCAGCGGGGCGCCGGTGTCGTCCAGCTTGCGGCGCAGCCTGCTGACGACGAGTTCGACGACGTTGGACCGGCCGCCGAAGCCGTACTCCCAGACGTGGTCGAGGATCTGGGCCTTGGTGAGCACGGCCGGCGACCCGCGCATCAGATAGCGCAGCACCTCGTACTCGGTCGGGGTGAGGGTGAGCGGCCGGTCGCCGCGCCGGACCTCGCGGGTGTCCTCGTCCATCGTCAGATCGGCGACCCGCAGCACGAAGCGCTGGAAGCCGGGTCCCGCGCTGCGCCGCAGCACGGTGCGCAGCCGGGCCATCAGCTCCTCCACGGCGAAGGGTTTGACCAGGTAGTCGTCGCCGCCGCGGGTGAGTCCGGCGACCCGGTCGGCGACACCGTCGCGGGCGGTCAGGAACACCACGGGCACCATCCGCCCCGTGGCGCGCAGCCGGTCCAGCACCCCGAAGCCGTCGACGTCGGGCAGCATCAGGTCGAGCACCACGATGTCCGGGTGGAACGCGGCGGCCCTCCGCAGCGCCTCCGCGCCGGAGTTCGCCGTGACCGCCTCCCAGCCCTCGTAGCGGGCGACGGTAGCGACGAGGTCGGCGATGGGCGGATCGTCGTCCACGACGAGCAGGCGTACGTTCTCCACCCGTTCATAGTGCGGCACTTGACGCGGTACGCCGAGGGGCGGGTGCGGTGAGGGCCATATCGACAGGTGGCCGACAGGTGGCCGACAGCTTTCAGGCGCCGGGCGGCCTTCCGGTGCGCGGCCGGCGGCGGCGCAGTGCGTACACCGCCGCGGAACCCCCGCACAGCGCGGCCGTGATCAGGAGCCAGCGGGCGAGGAAGCCGTCCGGGGACAGGCCGGTGGCACGGGCGTAGCGGTCCGCGACGCGGCCTGTGATCAGCGGGAACCACACCAGCAGGAGCAGCAGCGACAGCGCGGCGGGCACCCGGACGTACATCGTGCGGGCGCGGTGGCCGGAGCGTTCCATGCCCCGCAGCAGCGCGCGGTCCGCCGCCCCGTACAACGGCACGAGGACGAGGTCATGGAGGACGGCCGCGCCCGCGAACCACAGCGCCACCGCGAACGGGTCCTCCGCGAGCAGCCGCACCCCCGCGTACGCCGTGAGCGCGAAGGAGCAGGCGAGCAGGAGCAGCCGCAGGGGGCTGCCGAGGGGCGGGCGCATCACAGGTCCTCGAAGGTCAGCCGCGCCACCCACTTGGTGTTCAGCACACCGGGCGCGGCGGGCACGACGACCCGGGCCGGATACCCGTGGTCGGGGGTGAGTTCGCCGCCGTTGACGGCGAGGGCGAGCAGGCTGCGCGGGTCGGCGACCTGGTTAGCGCGCAGGGCCGCCCGCCGGAAGGCGCCGTGCCGCTGGAGGGACTCCACGAGGACGTCGGCCGGGTCCCCCTCGTCGCCGGCGAGCGCCGCCAGGTCGCGCAGCCGCACCCCGCGCCAGCGCTGGTCGGAGGTGGACCAGCCCTCCACGCAGGCGATGGGCAGGGCCGCCTCGTGCTGCGGCAGGGCGAGCAGGTCGGCGCGGGAGAGGCGGACGGTGCGGCCGGCGCGGCCCGTCACCACGAGCCGCCACGCCTCCTCCGACGTGTCGGCCGCGCTGATCCCGGCGTACCGGGCCGTCTTGTTGATCTGGAAGGCGCCCGGGCCACTGCCCGGTTCGGCGCCGCCGTGCGGGGCGAGCAGGGCGGTCCTGCGCGGCACCCCGTCGACGTTCTGCCCCACCGTGGTGGCGAACAGCAGAAGGGAGCCGCCCCCGACGAACGCGAGGGCGCCGCGCCGCGAGACGGTCGGCTCGGCGGGCTCCGGCGCCGCCAGGCCGCCGGACTCCTCCCGCAGCCCCCGCAGACCACGCCGGGCCGCGGGCGCCTTGAGCAGCACATGGACGGCGAACGCGGCGAAGAAGACCCACGCCCCGTAGAAGTGCAGCGGGTAGAAGGACCCCGGGAAGACGTAGTCCAGCTGGATGTTCAGCACGCCCGTCACGAACTCGAACAGCGCCCCGCCGACCAGGAACAGCAGCGAGAGGCGTTCCAGCGCGTGCGTGAGGGACCGGGCGGGCGGCAGCCTGAACAGCAGGGGGACGACCGACCACAGCTTGGCCAGCAGCACGGGGACCAGGGTGACGCCGAGCGTGACGTGGACGCCCTGGGTGAGCCGGTACAGCCAGCGCGGGCCGGTCGGCCAGGGGAAGAGGTAGAAGCCGAGGACGCCCTTGCCGGGGGTCTTGTCGTTCACCGGCGACAGGTCGGGGTTGTAGGCGGCGTACGACAGCAGCCCGGTCACGAACAGGACCGTGATCCCGCCGAGCAGGACGACGCCGAGCACCGAGGTCAGCCAGAGCCCGCGCAGCGGACTGCGCCAGAACGAGGAAGCGAACGGGGACCGTGCCATGTGCCGACCGTAGGCCGCGGCGGCCCGCCGGAGCCCGAGGCGAACCATGACGGTTCACTGACGTCCCCGCTTGTCACACGGGGAGCGGACCCCTGGTCGTCCTAGCGTGCTGACGTGACCCGTGATCTCCTGCCCGAGACGCCTGAGACCCGCCCGGCCGCGAGCCCCGGCGACCGCCGGGCGCTGCGCCGCGACCTGTACGCGGCCGGCGCCGCCGTGCTGCTGTTCGCGGTGGCGGCGGTGGTCGGCACCGTCGTCGAGCGCCGCGACGGCACCCTCCACGTCAACTGGCCGCCGCTGCTGGCGACCTGGCATCCGCACGCCGGTCCGGGCACCCCGGCCGCGCTCCTCGTCGCGGTCGCGGTGGTGGCGTACGGACCCGTCCTGGCCGCCCGGCTGCCCTGGCGCCGGCTGCTCGCGGCCGTGTGGGGGGCCGCCCTGGCCTGGACCTGGTCGCTGGCGCTGGCCGACGGCTGGCAGCGGGGTGTCGCCGGCCGGCTGACGACACGGCACGAGTACCTCCGGGCCGTCGGCCGTTTCCAGGACATCCCGGCGACCCTGCGGGACTTCACCGGGCACATCCTGCTCGGCACGCCGGACCACTGGCCCGCGCATGTCGCCGGGCACCCGCCGGCGGCCACGCTCACCTTCGTGTACCTGGACCGGGCCGGTCTGGGCGGCGGGGCCTGGGCGGGGGCATGGTGCATCACCGTCGGCACCACGGCGGCGGTCGCCGTCCTCGTCGCCGTCCGCGCGCTCGCCTCCGAGCGGCACGCCCGGCGCGCCGCGCCGTTCCTCGTCCTGGTGCCGGGCGCGGTGTGGCTGGGCACCTCGGCCGACGCGTACTTCGCGGCGGTCGCGGCGTGGGCGCTGGCGTTCCTCGCGCTGGCGGTGACGGGGCACCGGCCCCGCTCGGCCGGCCTGGCCGCCGGACTGTCGGCCGGCCTCGCCGTATATCTGTCGTACGGGCTGACGCTGATCGTGGTGATCGGCGCGGCCGTGCTGTGGCTGGGGTCGGCGCGCGTGCGGCCGCTGCCCTACGTCCTGGCGGGGTGCGCGGTGGTGCCGCTGGTGTTCACGGCCTTCGGCTTCTCCTGGTGGGAGGCGTACGGCCTCCTGGTCACCCGCTACCACCAGGGCGTCGGCGGCGACCGGCCGCAGCTGTACTGGGTGTGGGCCAACCTGGCCTGCCTGGTGGCGGTGGTGGGGGTGGCGGTGGTCGCGGGCCTGCGGCGGGCCGGGGCCGTGCCGCTGCGCCGGGCGCGTACCGCCCCCGACAGCCGTCTCGGGGTGCTCGTCCTGGCCGCGCTGGCCGCGCTGCTCGTCGCCGACCTGTCCGGGATGAGCAAGGCGGAGACGGAGCGGATCTGGCTGCCGTTCGCCCTGTGGCTGCTGCCCGCGACGGCGTTCCTGACCGGGGCCCGGGGCTGGCTGGCGGCCCAGGCGCTGGTGGCCCTGCTCGTCAACCATCTGCTGCTGACGGGCTGGTGAGACGGCCGCGGCAGCGCGGGCTGGGGGCTGTGTGACGCACGCCGCATCAGCGGATCGCAAGTTTTTTCCCGTAGCGGTGATTGTTCTCGCCGTCCCGTCCGTACCTCTGGGAGTACGAGCCGTTCACGTCTGGAGGCACGATGCCCGTCTCGCGCCGCATGGTTGGCACCGTCTTTGTGGGAGGCGCCCTGGTCCTGACCCTCTCCGCCCTCGCCTACCCCGCCATGCTGGGTGTGCAGACCACATCCGCCAGCCAGGACCGGGTCATCGCCAACACGCAGTGGGGGCCGCTGACCGAGGCGGACCGTGACTTCGTGGTCAAGGTGCGCGCGGCGGGGCTCTGGGAGCACCCGCTGGGCATGATGGCGATGCAGCGGGGCACGACACCGGCCATGAAGGAGGCCGGCCAGCACCTGGTGGTCGGTCACGCCCGCCTCGACCTCGCCTGCCGCAAGGCCGCCGCGCAGCTGAACATCACGCTGCCGAACCAGGCGAGCCCGCAGCAGCAGCAGTTCGTCGCGACGGTGGACTCCAAGACCGGCAAGGAGTTCGACTCGACCGGCGTGGCGATCATGCGGGTGACGCACGGTCAGATCTTCCCGGTGATCGCGAAGATCCGGGCGAACACGCAGAACACCATGGTGCGTCAGCTGGCCGACCTCGCGAACGACACCGTTCTCGACCACATCACGATCCTGGAGAAGACGGGACTGGTCAATTTCGATCAGAACAACTTCCAGCAGACCACGCCCCCGAAGCTGCCCCAGGACCAGCTGACGCCGCCCCCGCCGCAGCCGGGCGCGCCGATCCTCACGCTCAGCATCCCCAAGGGCCTGGAGAACCTGGACACCAGGTCTCCCACGGCGCTGCCGAGCGCGGACGTGAAGTGACCGGGTGCCCCCGCCGGCCGGGGGCACCACCGCTCAGCCGGTCTTCCAGCCCCACGGGGTGTCCAGCCGCTCCCACTCCGCGGCCCACTGCTCCAGCCGCCGCCGCTCCATCACCAGGCGCACCACCCAGCCGGCGCCCAGCACGAGACCGGCCGCGCCCGCGCCCGCGAGCAGGCCGCCGGTGACCGCGTGCAGCGTCGTCTCGGCCCCGGACAGGGGTTCGTTGACGACGGTGCCGTGCCGGTCCGTCCACACCTGGACCTGGCCGCCGGCCTTCGCCTTCGGCGGGACCCGCGCCTCGTCGGTGCGGATCGTGCCGTCCGGCTCGGTCCAGCGGACCTTGGTCCACACCAGGTGGTCGCCGGTCACGCGGCCGGCCGCCGGGTCCTCGGCGTCCCGCACCAGGACGGCGGTCACCTGACGGGTCTCGGCGCGGACGCGCCCGGCGGAGCCGACGACGGCGTCCGCCGCCGCGAGGCCGGCGAAGACACCGCCCAGCACAGCGAGCAGCCATACGCCCAGGACCACCCACGCCTCGATGACGTCGCTGCGCCGCTTCAGCGGATTGCGCCGCCACCGCCACAGCCGGACCTTCGTGCACTCGGTCGCCGCCATGCCGACACCCCCTTGAGCACCGACAGCACCCCTCCAGTGTGCGCCCATTCACGGGCCGCCGCACTCACCCGAGCGGCCCCGGCGGCCCCCTGGCGCGCGGCCCTCGGGTCGGTCGGCTCGCGGTGCGGCGGATGCGTCCGGCGTACGGCTTCTCCGGCTCTCAGATTGCCCTCGTAGCCGCCCGGCACATCGGCCGAGACGTGGACCGGCGGACGTTCCCCGGCGGCGAGGAGCAGGGCGGACGCCCGGGCGGCAGCAGGTCAGGGGGCAGCCCGAGGGCGCGCCCGACCGACCCGGCCAGGGCCGTCGGCCCGCCCCGGCCGTCCACCGCCCGCAGGGCGGCCCGCACCGCCTCGCGCCCGGGCCAGGACCCGGCACCGTCGTCGACGAGCAGCCCCGTCGCCGCCCGCGGTGGCGCCGCGGACCCGCCGGGTGGTGGCGGTCGCGGGCGGCTTCGCCGGTGTCCCCCGGCTGGCGCCCGACGAACCCGGCCAGCCGCGCGCACGCCGCCCTCACCGCCGCGCTGCACCAGGTGGGGATCACGGCCGCGGCCGTCGAGATCCACAGCGACGGCGAGGCCGCGTTCGCCTCCGCGCCGGGCGGCCCCGCCGACGGGATCGCCCTCCTCGCCGGTACGGGTGCCGTCGCCGTGCGCGTCACCGGCCGCACAGCTCCGGTGGGGCCGCCCCGGCCGGCGCGGCGGTGAGAGGGCCGGTGAGTTCGGCCTCGGGCGCGGTGAGCGCGTTCCCCGGCCCGCCGTGGCCAGAGGCGCCAGGACGGCCCGGCTGCGGGTGCCCCCGGCGTCCACGCCGACGACGTACGCGGGCGCACCGGCCGGGCCGCCGCCCCGCCGCGCTACTCCTCGCCGAAGCGCAGCACCGCCACCGTGATGTTGTCCGGCCCGCCCGCCTCGATCGCGGCCCGCCACAGCTCGAAGGCGGCCCGGCCGTCGTCGTGCTCGCGCAGGATCGCGGCCACCGTGTCGGGGGGCACCGGGTCCGTCAGGCCGTCCGAGCACACGACGTAGCGCGTGCCGGCCGCGAGGGGTTCGGTGCTGATGTGCGGGTGGATCTCGCGGAAGGTGGGTGAGCCCCCGAGGCACTGGGTGACCACGGACGTCGTACGGCCGGGCGGGTGCGGCGGGTTGTCGTCGACGCTGACCTGCCGCAGGCCGTCGCCGTCGGCCGCGAGGACCTGGCTGTCGCCCACGTTGAACACGAGCACCGAGTCCTCGCGCACCACCACGCCGGCGACCGTGGTCCCCATCCCGGTCAGCTCGGTCGGCTCGTCGCCGCCGGCGGCCTGGTAGACGGCGCGGTTGCAGGCGTTCAGGGCGTCGCGGACGGCGGCCTCGGTGCCGAGGGCGGGTCCGAGCATCGCGATCCGGCGCACGACCAGCGAGCTGGCCAGGTCACCGCCGGGATGCCCGCCGAGCCCGTCGGCGACGGCCACGACGACCGGGGTGCCGAGCGGGAAGACCAGGGTCTGCGGGCTCTCGGTCACCGTGGCGCACAGCGTCCACGGCCCGACGGCCAGGCTGTCCTCGTTGCGCTCGCGCAGCAGTCCGGGGTGGCTGAGCGCGCTCACCGCGACATACGGCATGCGGTTCCACCGCCTTCCGTACCGGGTGCACCGCCGGCAAAGGGGCCTGCTACGAGTCTAGGAAGGTGCACCGCCCGGGCGCACGCGCGGCCGGGGGCCGGCCCCGGGCGCGCGCGCCCCGCCGTCAGCCCTCGGCCGGCGTCAGCCGCAGCGAGATGCTGTTGATGCAGTACCGCTGGTCGGTCGGGGTCGGATACCCCTCGCCCTCGAAGACGTGCCCGAGGTGGGACCCGCACCGGGCGCAGCGCACCTCGGTGCGCACCATCCCGTGCGAGCGGTCCTCGATCAGCTCCACCGCGTCGGTGTCCTTCGGGTCGTAGAAGGACGGCCAGCCGCAGTGCGACTCGAACTTGGTGGTGGAGGTGAACAGCTCGGCCCCGCAGGCGCGACAGGAGTAGACGCCTTCGGTCTTGGTGTCGGTGTACTCACCGATGAAGGCGGGTTCCGTACCGGCCTGGCGCAGCACGGCGTACTCGGCCGAGCTCAGTTCCGCGCGCCACTGCTCGTCCGGCTTCTCTACGTCGTACGACATGGGTGTGTTGCCCCTCACTTCGACAGGCGGTCCAGGATGAGCGGGCCGAGGTCGGTGACATCGCCCGCGCCCATGGTGAGAACGAGATCACCGGGCTTCGTCATTCCCGCGATCAGCGAGGGAACCTCGCTCTTTTCGTGGACGGGGGTCACGTCGGCGCCCGCCGCGCGGGCGGCCTCGACGACCAGCTCGCTGGTGATGCCGGGGATCGGGTCCTCGCGGGCCGGGTAGATGTCCAGGACCAGCGAGGCGTCGGCCAGGGCCAGGGCCTCGCCCATCTCCTTGCCGAGCTCCTGGGTGCGGGAGAAGAGGTGGGGCTGGTAGACGACCAGGATGCGGGCGTCGCCGGCGGCGGCCCGCATGGCCTGGAGGTCGGCCGTCATCTCGGTCGGGTGGTGGGCGTAGGAGTCGATGACCTGGGCGCCGGCGGCCTCGCCCTTGAGCTGGAGCCGCCGCTTCACGCCGGTGTACGCGGCGATCGCGGGGGCCAGCTCGGCGGCCGGGACGCCCAGCGCCGCGCCCGCCGCGAGGGCGGCGACGGCGTTCAGGGCGTAGTGGCGGCCCGGGACGGAGACCGTGAAGGTGAGCTCCTGCCCGTCGAGGAGGACGGTGACCTCGCTCTTGAGGCCCTGCGGCACCACGGACAGGACCCGCACGTCGGCGTCCGGCGCCTCGCCGTACGTCACGACGCGCGGCCCGCGCCCGGCGACGCGGCGGGTGAGCTCCCGCGCGCCGTCCTGGTCGGCGGAGATCACCAGGGTGCCGCCCTCGGTGACGCGGTCGGCGAACGTGACGAAGGAGTCGTAGATCTCCTCCAGTGACGCGTAGTTCGCGTGGTGGTCGAGTTCGACGTTGAGGACGATCGCGACGTCGGGGGCGTACTTGTGGAAGCTGCGGTCCGATTCGTCCGCCTCGGCGACGAAGATGTCGCCGTCGCCGTGCAGCGCGTTGGAGCCGGGGGCGTCCAGGTCGCCGCCGATGGCGTACGACGGGCGCAGGCCCAGCTCGGTGAGGGAGACGGCCAGCATGGAGGTGGTGGTCGTCTTGCCGTGGGTGCCGGCGACGGCGATCGGGCGCAGCCCGTCCATCAGCGCGGCGAGCGCGTCGGAGCGGTGCACCACGGGGATGCCCCGCTCGGCGGCGCGGGCCAGCTCGGGGTTGTCCCGCCGGATCGCCGACGACACCACGACGCAGCTGGCGTCGTCGGCGAGGTGCTCGGCGGCGTGCCCGATGTGCACGGTGACGCCGAGCGCCCGCAGCGCCTCGGCGGTCGCGGACTCCTTGGCGTCGCTGCCGGCGACCGCGGCCCCGCGCTGCGCGAGGATCTTCGCGATGCCCGACATGCCGGCCCCGCCGATGCCGATGAAGTGCGGTCGGTCCATGGCGGGGGGAAGGCCGGGTGCCATGCGTGTCTCCCAGGAGTGCGATACGACGGTGAGGCCCCAGCCTATTGGCAGGCGGCGGGCCCACCGCCCGGGGGCGCTCGCGGCGTCCGCTACGCCTTGCTGTGCGAGAACAGCTTCAGCACCGGCACGCCCACCTTGTGCCGGGCCCGCGAGGCCCAGTCCCGGTGGAAGAACTCCTCGACGTAGTGCGGGTCGGTCAGCACGATGACCTCGTCCGCCCCGACCTCGCGCACGACGTCCTTCAGCGCGTCCAGCGGATGGTCCTCCAGCAGCCGGCCCTCCGCCTGCGCCCCCGCGGTGCGCAGGGCCGTGAGCGACACCTCCAGGGCGCGTACGCCCGTGCTCAGCGCCTCCTCGCCCTCGGGGGTCTCGCCCTCGCGCACCGCCTCGTCCAGCTCGCCGAGCGCGATGTCGTCGATGGCGCGCAGCAGCCGGTCGGCCTGCTCGCCGCGCGGCTGGAGCAGCACGTGGAAGGAGACCTCCTCGTCGCCGTGCAAGGTGGTGACGAACTCCACGTCGGCGGACGTCATGGCCTTCTCGATCATCAAAACGCTTGTGAACACCGGCGCCCCTTCTGCGGAAACCATCCTGCCCCGTGCTGGCACGGGGACTGCGAAATGTAGTCTGCCCGGCGGAAGCCAAGCGGAACGGTCTATTCCGCCGTTTCCCGGCCAGGGCTCGGCGAACCCCCTGCCGTCCCCCTACCCGCGCGGCCGCCGGTACCGACTGAACAGAAAGCCGTCCTCCTCCAGCAGGGAGACCAGCTCGAACCGCCGCGGCACGGCCACCGCGGGTCCTCCGGCGATGCGCTGGGCGTCCCCGGCGGTGAGCATCGGCGAGATCGTCAGACACAACTCGTCGAGCACCCCTGCCGCCACCAGCTGCCCGAGCAGCCGCGGGCCGCCCTCGGTCAGCAGCCGGGTGTGGCCGAGCCCGGCGAGCGCTCCCGCGGCACGGGCGGGGTCGACGCCGGCGCCGTCACCGGCGACCACCACCCGGGCGCCCGCCCGTTCCGCCTCCGCGACCCGGTCCGCGGGCGCCGCGGCGCCGGTCACCACCAGGGTCGGCACGAGGGGCGAGGTGAACAGCGGCAGACCGAAGTCCAGGTCGAGGCTCGCGCTGATCACCGCGATGGCCGGGGCGGGCCCCTGCCCGGCCGCGGCCCGCGCCCCGGCGAACTCGGCTCGCGCGCGAGCCGGGCGGTACCCCTCCTGGCGGACCGTTTCCGCACCGACGACCACGACGTCCGCCAGCGCCCGCAGCGTGCCGAAGATCCGCATGTCGGCCGCGCAGGAGATGGGCTGCGACCGCCCGTCGTGCTGGGCGGCCCCGTCGAGCGTGGACACCATGTTGCCCCGCAGCCACGGGGTGCTCCCGCCGGGTCCGGCGTCGGGGTAGGCGTACGCGGCGGCGAGCTCGGCCAGGCTCCACTCCCGGCCGGCCACGGGTCCGCTTCCCCCGGCGGCATTCGGCGTCGTCTCGTCGGTCACAGGGAACAGGCGTCGCATGGCAAGGAGTCTGGCACGGCACCCGGCCACCGCCCCGCCCCGGCCGCGCGCTCGCGCACGTCACCACCGTGGCCGCCGTCCGGGCGGACACCGGGACGCGCCCGGCAGGCCCTACCATGGTGAACCGTGTCGTCCTCTTCCGCCGCGTCCCAGCCGAGCCCGATAGCCGAAGCGAGCCCGCTCTCCCTGTGCGCCCGCGAACCGCACGTACCGGCGGACCGGCTGGTCGCCGAGATGGTCCCGCCGCCGCGCTTCGACTCGGTCCGCTTCGGCACGTACCTCCCGGACCCGAACCAGCCCAGCCAGACCGAGGCGGTCCAGGTCCTGGAGTCCTTCGCCGGCGGACTCGGCGGAGCCCACGCGAGCGGCGGCGGCAAGCCCCGGCGCGGCCTGCTCGGCTTCGGCCGGGCGAAGGCGCCCAAGGCCCCGGCGGGACCGCGCGGCGTCTACCTCGACGGCGGCTACGGCGTCGGCAAGACCCACCTGCTCGCCTCCCTGTGGCACGCCACCCCGGCCGAGCCGTCCCTGAAGGCGTTCGGCACCTTCGTGGAGCTGACGAACCTGGTCGGCGCCCTCGGCTTCCAGCAGACCGTGCAGACGCTCTCCGGTCACCGCCTGCTGTGCATCGACGAGTTCGAGCTGGACGACCCGGGCGACACCGTCCTCGTCTCCACCCTGCTCGGCAAGCTGGTCGACGCGGGGGTCGCGCTGGCCGCCACCTCCAACACCCTGCCCGGCAAGCTCGGCGAGGGCCGCTTCGCGGCGGCCGACTTCCTGCGCGAGATCCAGGGCCTGTCCGCCCGCTTCCGCACGCTGCGCATCGACGGTGAGGACTACCGCCACCGCGGTCTGCCGCAGGCTCCGGACCCGTACTCCGACGACCAGGTGACGCGGGCGGCGTACGCCACCGAGGGCGCCTCGCTCGACGACTTCCCCACGCTGCTGGACCACTTGGCACGGGTCCACCCGAGCCGCTACGGCGCGCTGACGGACGGCCTGAAGGCGGTCTGCCTCACCGGGGTGCAGCCGGTCCCGGACCAGTCCACCGCCCTGCGGCTGGTGGTGCTCGCCGACCGCCTCTACGACCGTGAGGTCCCGGTCCTGGCGTCGGGGCTGCCCTTCGACCGGCTGTTCAGCGAGGAGATGCTGAACGGCGGCTACCGCAAGAAGTACTTCCGAGCCATCTCCCGGCTGACGGCGCTGGCCCGCGACGCGCGGGGGCTCGTGGCCGGCTGACGGCCGCCTCGGCGCAACCCTCCGGCGCACAGCGGGAGTTCAGGCCATATCACCCTCTCCTTCGAGGCGCTTCGCGACGCGGGGCGTCAGGTTGAGCTTGCAAACAACCTCGCAGGGTTACCTTCTTTCTTGACCAACGGTTGACCAACCGTTGGTCAACACATGAGGTGTGGACCGGCTGGAAGGGGGCGCATGTTCCGAGGTGAGACGACCCGGACCAGGCTTTCGCCCCCCGCCGCCGTCCGGTCCACGCCCCCCTTCTTCGCACCCGGCGTCTTCTTCGCGCCCGCGCACACGGGACGTGAGGCGAAGGCCAGGACCAACCCCGGGGGCGACCTCCCCCGGGCGGTGCGGAAGGCGGTCCCCCCACCTCTGTCACGCACACCCCGACGCGCCGGCCGAGGCGCGCCAGGAGGAGTCACCACACATGCAGCCCCTGATCGACAACGCCCGTCTGTTCGGACAGCGCCCTGAGGAGTTCGCCGCGCTGGCCGCAGGACAGTCGCCCCAGGTCCTGTTCATCACCTGCTCCGACTCCCGGGTCGTACCGGCCCTGATCACGGGTGCCCGGCCCGGCGAGCTCTTCGAGCTGCGCACCGCGGGCAACATCGTCCCCCCGTACGGCTCCGGGCAGCCCACCGGCGAGGCCGCCACCATCGAGTACGCGGTGGAGGTCCTCGGCGTCCGCGACGTCGTGGTCTGCGGCCACTCCCACTGCGGAGCGGTGGGCGCGCTGGTGCGCGGCGACGACCTGGACGCCGTGCCCGCCGTCCGCGACTGGCTGGCGCACGCGGCGCCGCCCCCGGCCGGCACCCCCGAGGACCCGGAGGTCGCCGAGGGCGTCCAGGCCCATGTGCTGGCGCAGGTGCTGAGGCTGCGCTCGTACCCCTGCGTCGGGAGAAGGCTGGAGGCGGGCCGGCTCACCGTGCGCGCCTGGTACTACGAGGTGCACCGCGGAAGCGTGCGGGTCCACTACCCGGCGACCGACACCTTCGAGGCGCTGTGACCGCCCGTATGCCCGCGTTCCCCCACATACGGCAGGACCTGGCCGCCTCCCTGGTCGTGTTCCTGGTCGCGCTGCCGCTGTGCGTCGGGGTGGCCGTCGCCTCCGGGGTCCCCGCCGAGCTCGGGCTCGTCACCGGGATCGTCGGCGGCGTCGTCACCGGCCTGATGCGCGGCAGCAGTCTGCAGGTCTCCGGTCCCGCCGCCGGTCTGACCGTGCTGGTCCTGGAGGCGGTGCGGGAGTTCGGGCTGCCGGTCCTCGGGGTCCTGGTGCTCGCCACCGGTCTGTTCCAGATCCTCATGGGCGCCCTGCGGCTGGGTCGCTGGTTCCGGGCCATCTCGGTCTCCGTCGTCGAGGGCATGCTGGCCGGGATCGGTCTCGTGCTGATCGCCGGGCAGCTCTACTCGGTCGCCGACGCCGAGGCGCCCGCCTCGGGCACCGAGCGGATCGCCGGGCTGCCCGGCACGCTCGCCCGGGCCGCCGGGGACGCGGAGACGCTGGCCTCGATCGGGCTGGGCGCCGGCACCGTCGCGGTCCTGGTGCTGTGGCCGCGGATGCCGCGCCGGGTGCGGGCGGTCCCCGGTCCGCTCGCGGCCGTCGCGCTGGCGACGGCGGCCGCGGCCGCCCTCTCGCTGCCGGTCGCGACCGTCGAGGTCGAGGGCCTGCTGGGCGCGGTCCAGCCGCCGGGCGCCGACGCCCTCGCCGCCCTGGCCGACCCGGCGGTCTGCGCGACGATCGTCGCCTTCACGCTGATCGCCTCCGCCGAGTCGCTGTTCAGCGCCGCGGCCGTGGACCGGATGCACGACGGTCCCCGCACCCGCTACGACCAGGAGCTGATGGCGCAGGGCACGGGCAACACCGTCTGCGGACTGCTGGGCGCCCTTCCGATGACGGCGGTCATCGTGCGCAGCTCCGCCAACGTGCGGGCGGGGGCGCGGACCCGGGCGGCACGTGTCCTGCACGGCGTGTGGCTGCTGGTGTTCGCGGCGCTGCTGCCCGCCACGCTGGGACTGCTGCCGCTGCCCGCCCTGGCCGGTGTCCTGCTGCACGCGGGCTGGCGGCTGATCCCGTTCCGGGGGCTGCTGACGCTGTGGCGGGGTGAGCGGGGCGAGGCGCTGATCCTCGTCGCCACGGCGGTGTCGATCGTCGCGCTGAACATGTTCGAGGGCGTGCTCGTCGGTCTCGTGCTGTCGGTGGCCAAGGCCGCCTGGGGGGCCTCGCAGGTACGGCTGGAGGTGCGGGACCTGGGCGCCGGACCGGTCCGGGCGCGGCTGTCGGGCAACGCGACCTTCCTACGGCTGCCGAAGATGCTCGACAGCCTGGAGGCCCTGCCGCAGGACCGCCCGGTGGAGCTCGACCTGTCCGGCCTGCACCACCTCGACCACGCCTGCCGTACGGCCCTGGAGACCTGGGCCGAACGGCACAGCGCGGCGGGCACCACGCCCGTGCGCCTCACCGCGCGCTGACCCCCGCCCGCCGGTCCGGCGCACTGATGGCCCCGGACCGGTGGGCGGGCATATCGTGGCAGGGATATGCGAGCGGGCCTCTGAGCGAGGAGGTCGACATGGTCGAGGAGCTGCTGGGCGCCGTCGCCGGAGTGGCCGCCGCCGGAGCCGTCTACGTGTCCGCCGCGGCCCGTGTCATCAAGCAGTACGAGCGCGGGGTGGTGCTGCGGCTGGGGCGGCTCGCCGGGGACGTGCGCCCTCCGGGGTTCACGATGATCGTTCCGTTCGTGGACCGGCTGCACAAGGTCAACATGCAGATCGTCACGCTGCCGGTGCCGGGCCAGGAGGGCATCACCCGCGACAACGTGACCGTGCGGGTGGACGCGGTCGTGTACTTCAAGGTGGTCGACGCCGCGAGCGCCCTGATCACGGTCGAGGACTACAAGTACGCGGTCTCGCAGATGGCGCAGACGTCGCTGCGCTCCATCATCGGCAAGAGCGACCTGGACGACCTGCTCTCCAACCGGGAGAAGCTCAACCAGGGCCTGGAGCTGATGATCGACAGCCCGGCGATCGGCTGGGGCGTGCAGGTGGACCGCGTCGAGATCAAGGACGTGTCCCTGCCGGAGTCGATGAAGCGCTCCATGGCCCGCCAGGCGGAGGCGGACCGTGAGCGGCGGGCCCGGATCATCAACGCGGACGCCGAGCTCCAGGCCTCCCGGAAGCTGGCCGACGCCGCCCGCCAGATGGCCGAGACCCCCTCCGCGCTCCAGCTGCGGCTGCTGCAGACGGTGATGGCGGTGGCCGCGGAGAAGAACTCGACGCTGGTCCTGCCGATCCCGGTGGAGCTGCTGCGCTTCCTGGAGCGGGGCGAGGACCACGGGGAGCGCCAGGCGCCCGCGCCCGCGACCGCGGGCCGCCCGGCCGAGGACCCTCCGGAGGCCGTGGAGCCGCCGAAGGCCGGGGACCCGCCGGAGCGCGAGGTCGAACGGACGATCGACGATATCATCGGTGACGCGCAAGGGAAGTGACACGAGCTACACGCGTGGTTCCCGCGAGTCCCGCCAGGTGATAGACACGGCTGGGTCACAGCTCCTGTCCGCCAGCAGGAAGGTTGTTCCCCATGTCCACAACCGCGTCCGCACCCGGCGGCTCCGGCTCGACCCGCCGTCAGCTCCTGGCCCGTACCGGCGCGTTGGGCGTCTCCATCGCCTTCGCCGGCAATGTCACCGAACTCTTCACCGGCACCGCCGCCGCACAGAACCTGGGTCACTCCGGTTACGGCCCGCTGGTCCCCGACCCGAACGGCCTGCTCGACCTGCCGGAAGGTTTCTCCTACCGGGTGCTCTCCCGCGAGGGCGACCAGCTCCGCTCCGGTGAGGGCAAGGTCCCCTCCCACCACGACGGCATGTCCGCCTTCGCCGCCCGCTCCGGCCGCGTCCATCTGGTCCGCAACCACGAGAACCGCGCGAACGCCGCGATCGCCGTCCCCACCGTCAAGGGCCTGACCTACGACCCGGCGGGCAAGGGCGGCTGTACGGCGCTGACCCTGGACCGGCACAACCACGTGCTGTCCGAGCGGGTCGCCATCGCCGGCACCGCCGTCAACTGCGCGGGCGGCCCGACCCCTTGGGGCACCTGGCTGACCTGCGAGGAGACCGAGGACCGGGCCGGCACGAACGGCTACACCAAGGACCACGGCTTCATCTTCGAGGTCGACCCCGACAACCCGCACCGCTCGGGCGCGGTCCCGCTCACCGCCATGGGCCGCTTCCAGCACGAGGCCATCGCGGTCGACCCCGAGCGCGGGGTCGTCTACGAGACCGAGGACGCGTTCGAGCGGCCCTTCGGGCTGTTCTACCGCTTCCTGCCCGAACGGCCGCGAGGCGGTCTCGGCTCGCTGCGCGCCGGCGGGCGCCTGCAGGCCATGCGGGTGCCGGGCGTGCCGGACCTGTCCACGATCCAGGAGACGGGCACCACCTTCGACCGGATCGAGTGGGTGGACGTGCCCGACCCGCTCGCCGCCGGGACCCCGATCCGCTTCCAGGACTTCGGCCCGAAGGGCATCACCCACGCGCAGAAGCTCGAGGGCTGCTACTGGGGCGGGCGGGCGGTGTACTTCGTCTCCTCCTTCGCCCGCCGCTCGGACGGCTCGGCGGCGGACCACTACGGGCAGATCTGGCGCTACGACCCCACCGAGCGCCGGCTCACCCTGGTGATCGTCTTCGGCCCCGACACGGACGTCCAGCTCCCCGGCGAGTCCCCGGACAACATCTGCCTCGCCCCCAGCGGCGGCCTGATGGTGTGCGAGGACGGCAACGGCGCCCAGCACGTCTTCGGCGTGACCCGGCGCGGGGAGGTGTACGCGATGGCGCGCAACGCCCAGAACATCAACACCCCGCAGGAGCCGGAGTGGGGCGAGTTCGCCGGCGTCACCTTCTCCCCCGACGGCGACACGATGTACGTCAACTGCTACGACCCCGGGACGACGTTCGCGGTGACGGGACCCTGGCGCCGCTGACCCGGCGGACCCGGCCGGGCGCCGCGCGGCGGCCTCGCCGCGCGGCGGCCGCCGCCGACCGGCCGGGTGACTCCGGCCCGGCACCCCCGCCGGCGCACCGGAATGTCCATCTGATCCTCATATCGTCGACCGGTGATCACTCGCGTCCGGCACATCGCCGCCGTCTGCGCCCTCGGCACGGCGCTCACCGCACTCGCCGCGTGCTCGGCACCGCAGCCGGTCCGCGCCCCGCGCGCCACCCCCGGCTCCGCCGTCGCCTCCGCCTCGCCCGCGGCCGGGCCGCCGACCCTCGCCCCCGGCCCGGCCGGCCTGACCCCGGTCTTCGCGCACGGGCCCCGCAGCGGCGACCGGGCCGTCGCGCTGACCTTCGACGCCGACATGACCGCCGACCAGGGCCCGCGCGCGGCCCGGGGCGAGCGGTTCGACAACCCGGGGCTGATCGCGGCCCTGCGGGAGCTGAAGGTGCCGGCCACCGTGTTCATGACGGGCCGGTGGGCCGAGCAGTATCCGCGGCAGGCCCGCTCCCTCGGCCGGGACCCCCTCTTCGAGATCGCCAACCACTCCTACAGCCACTACGCCTTCACCGAGGACTGCTACGGCCTGCCGACCGTGGACGAGGAGCGGATGCGCACGGACGTGGAGCGGGCCTACGCGGCCTTCCGCAAGGCCGGCGTCCGCAGTGCGATGCCGTACTTCCGCTTCCCCGGCGGCTGCCACGACGCACGGGCGCTGCGGGCGCTGACCCCGGCCGGTGTCACGGCCGTGCAGTGGGACGTGGTGAGCGGGGACGCGTTCGCCACGGACGCCGGCGCCGTCGCCCGGGACGTCCTGGACGGGGTGCGGCCCGGGTCCGTGGTCGTGCTGCACTGCACACTGAGCGCGGCCCCCACGACCGAGCGCGTGGTGCGCGAGGTGGTGCCGGAACTGCGCCGCAAGGGCTTCCGGCTGGTGCGGGTGTCCGAGCTGATCGGCGCCTCGGGCGGCCGCCGCTGACCGATCTACGCTGGAGGCATGAGCGAGGACTACTGCACGATCGCCGACGTGGTGAAGCCGCCGAAGGCGGACGGGCCGCCGTACGCGGAGTGCGTGCTGTGCCGGGAGCCGACGGAGTACCCGCAGTCGTACAAGGGCATCACCCTCTGCCCCGTCTGCGAGTGGCAGGAGGCGCAGCGCACGGCCTGCTCCGGCTGACCGCGCGGGGCGTACGGATGCCGGCGGCGTCGTCGGTCCGCGCGCCGGGTTGGCAGACTGGAGCGTGTGAACAGTGAGCCCACGCCCTCCGGTGACAGCCCCTTCCGCTCCGAGTCGGAGGCGCGCGACAGCGCCCCGCAATTCGTCATGCCCCTGGTCGTACGGATCGAGCGTGCCGCTCCCCCGGCCCGCACCGACGCGCTGGAGACGTCGGCGCGCGCCGTCCTGGTGTTCCTGAGCGACGAGCGCTCCCTCGGCGAGGGCGAGTGGGCCCAAGCCGTCCGGGACTGGGAGGACGCCCGGATCCGCAAGGTCGTGCGGCGGGCGCGCGGCGCCGAGTGGCGGCGCGTCCAGGAGCTGCCCGGCATCACCGTCACCGGCAAGTCCGCCGAGGTGCGGGTCTTCCCGCCGGTCCCGCTGGACGGCTGGCCCAGGGATCTGGCCAAGCTCCAGGTCTCCGGCACCGACCTCGACGACCCGGAGTCGCCCCTGCCTCCGGGGCCCGCCGAGCCGGTGCTGTGGCTCAACCCCGACCTCGCCATGTCGGCCGGCAAGGCCATGGCGCAGACCGGGCACGCGGCGCAGCTCGCCTGGTGGGAGCTGCCGGACGCGGACCGGGACGCCTGGCGCGCGGCGGGGTTCCCGCTGGCCGTGCGGACCGCGGACCCGGCGCGCTGGCGCGAGCTGACGGAGTCCGGCCTGCCGCTGGTGCGGGACGCCGGGTTCACGGAGATCGCGCCGGGCTCCTGCACCGTCGTCGCCGACCACCCGGCGCTGCGCCGCGCGCCCGGCGCCTGAACATTCCCGGCGTCCCCCGCGTACGGGACGGGGGCGGCGAACCTCAAATGTTGCTCTGAAGGTGGCATCCCGAGGGTTCGGGCGGGTCCGCGCGGGGCCATACCCCCGGCACGTCCGGCACGCCCGGGGAGGCGGACGGCGGACCGGCACGAGGTGGAGGTGGGGACGATGGTGCGGCTGGGGACCGGGATCGGGTGGCGTCCGGAGATCGCGGACGCCGTGGAGCGCATGCCGGGCATCGACTGGGTCGAGACGGTCGCCGAGAACGTCTGCCCCGGACACCTCCCGGAGTCGCTGCTGCGGCTGCGGGAGCGCGGGGTGACCGTGGTCCCGCACGGCGTCTCCCTCGGCCTGGGCGGCGCCGAACGGCCCGACGAGGGGCGGCTGACCGCGCTCGCCGAGCGGGCGCGGGCGCTGGGCTCGCCGCTGGTCACCGAGCACATCGCGTTCGTCCGGGCGGGCGGCGAGCTGACCGCGTCCCCGCGTCTGGAGGCGGGGCACCTCCTGCCGGTGCCGCGCACCCGGGACGCCCTGGACGTGCTGTGCGAGAACGTGCGGATCGCGCAGGACGCGCTGCCGGTGCCGCTCGCCGTGGAGAACATCGCGGCGCTGTTCTCCTGGCCCGGTGAGGAGATGACGGAGGGCCAGTTCCTGTACGAGCTGGCCGACCGCACCGGCGTACGGCTGCTCATCGACGTGGCCAACCTGCACACCAACCACGTCAACCGGGGCGAGGACCCCGCCAAGGCGCTCGCCGAACTGCCGCTGGAGGCCATCGCGTACGTGCATGTCGCGGGCGGCTTCGAGCGCGACGGGGTCTGGCACGACAGCCACGCCCACCCGGTGCCGCGGCCGGTCCTCGACATCCTGACGGACCTCGCGTCCCGGGTGTCCCCGCCGGGGGTGCTGCTGGAGCGGGACGAGAACTTCCCCGAGCCGGCGGAGCTGGAGCGGGAGCTGGACACCGTCCGGGAGGCGCTGGCGACGGGCGGGGCCCGGCGGGCGGCGGCCCCGGCGGAACCGGCGCGGACGGGCTCTCCCGTGGTCGCCGGGGCCCCCGCGCCGGTCCGGGAGCGGCTGGCGCTGGCGCAGACGGCGCTGCTGTCCGCTCTCGTCGCGGGGACCCCCGCGCCGGAGGGCTTCGACCGGGTGCGGCTCGGGGTGCAGGCGCGGGCGCTCGCCGGGAAGCGGGCGGACGTGGTCGCCAAGGTGGCACCCGAACTGCCGGTGATCCTCGGGGACGGCTACCGGCCGGCGTTCCTCGCGTACGCGCAGCGGCACCCGATGACCGGCGGCTACCGGCGGGACGCGCTGGACTTCGCGGGGCACCTGCTGGACGAAGGACGGCCGGCGGACGCGGACGCCCGGGCGGAGCTGCGGGAGTGGTGGCTGGAGCGGTCGGGTCCGAAGCCGCGCTCGCGCCGCCCCGCGGTACGGCTGGCGCGGGCCACGCGCCGGGTGCTGCTGCGCCGCTGACGGTCGCCCGGCCCGCGTTCGGGCGTTTCCTCCCGGTACGTCGGACTCCGTGACGGCCGACGGCAGCCGGCGTGGGCTCGAAGTAGTATGCCCATCCCATCCCCGAAGCGCACTGACGTGCGGTGCCGCAGCAGGAGGCACCTCATGCGACCGCGACCTCACCTCAAGGGCCGAGGCGTCCTCAGCGGCACCGGTCTCATCGTCACGGGCCTGGTGGCCACCCTCGCGGCGATGATCCTGCCGATCTGGTCGTACGCCGACCGGTCGGGGACCGGGCTCGCCGTGCTCGACGCCCAGAGCGTCACGACCGGCTACGGCCCCCTGTCGGCCCTCGACCGCGACTTCATCACGAAGGTCCGGCTCGCGGGCCTGTGGGAGCTGCCCGCCGGCCGGCTGGCCCAGCAGAAGGGCACCACCGACGCCGTACGGACCGCCGGGCGGCACCTCGTCGAGGGGCACACGTTCCTCGACGACCGGGTGCGCGACGTGGCGGCCGAGCTCAGCCTCGAGCTGCCCGACGAGCCCACGGAGCAGCAGCGCGCGTGGCTGAGGGAATTGAGCGGGGCCGAAGGCACCGAGTTCGACCGGAAGTTCGCCAACATCGCGCGGCTGGCGCACGGCAAGGTGTTCACGGTCGTGGCCGAGGTGCGGGCCGGCACCCGCAACGCGCTGGTCCGCAAGCTGGCCGACGACGCCAACACCACCGTCCTGGACCACATCACGGTCCTGGAGGCCACCGGTCACGTCGACTACGAGGCGCTGGCCCGGGACCTGGCCGCCGGCAGCACGCCTCCGCTCGTCCCCTCCCCGGCCCCGCCCGGTCCGGTCGCCGACCCGTCCCCGGCGGTGCCGGCGAACCCGGATCCGTCGCCGACGTACTCGCTGCCGCCGGCGGCCAGCAGTCCGCGCCCGCTCACCACCCAGGAGCCGCAGGACGGTTCGGGGACCTCCTGATCGCCACCCGTCCCGATCCGGAATGTCGCAACCTCGCACATCCGTGTCCGGATGGTGAACAAACCATGGCGCCACGCCGTGCTTCTGGCATAGAAAAACGGCATGTTGTGGGTCCTCCTCCTGCTGCTGGCCTGGGCCGTCGCCGGCACGGCCTGCACCCGGCTGTGCCTCGCCGCCGTGCACGCCGCGGCCGCGGACGTGAACGGCGCGCCCGCCGCCCGGCGGCACGATCTGACCCTGTACGAGGCGGCGTTCCTGTCCGGCGGCCCCCGCCGGGTCGCCGATCTGACCCTCGTCTCGATGGCCCGGCAGCGACGGCTCCTGCTCGCGCACACCGGGTGGGCGACGGTCGTCGACCCGCGCGGGCGCGACGAGATGGAGCGTTCGGTGATCGGGGCCATCGGACCCGAGGGCCAGTCGCGGATAGCGCCGGTGCGGGACGCGGCGGCCGCCGCCGACGCCGTCGGCAGCCTCGCCGACCGGCTGGTGGGCGCGGGCCTCGCCGTCCCCGACGGCCCGCGCCGCGACATCGCGGCGGCGATCCGTCAGGTGCGGTTCGCCGCCCTGGCCGTGCCGGTGCTCGGCGCCCTGGCGCTGCTGACGCCCGGCCGCTCGGACATGCCGGGGGAACTGGTCGCGCTCTGGTTCGCGCTGCCCCTGATCCTCGCCCTGAGCTGCCTGGCCATCGCCCGCGTCGAGATCTCCCCGTACGCCCAGTGGGCCTCCCCGGCCGGGCAGCGGCTGCTGAACTCCCTCGTCCGGCGCTCCCGCGACTCCGACGACCGCACCTTCCTGACCGCCGTCGCCGTACGCGGGGTGCGGGCCGTCGGCGAGCCGGAGCTGCGGGCGGCCTTCGCGCACCGCGGCCCGGCGCACCGGACGGACCGTCACCGCGACGGCACATCCGGGATCGCGTGACGCATAGGGGGCATTGACGCCGACACCGGCGGGCGGTGCTTTACTTCTTCAACCAGCGAACGAAATATCCCTTCTGTTGCTGCCGTGCACCGAAGGGATACGCGATGCGAGCTGCCGTCCTCTATCCGGCCGCGGGGGCACTGCTCCTGACGACCCTGTCCGCCGCACCGGCAGGGGCCACCGGAGCCGCGCCCGGCTGGAGCGAGAGACACGGCACCGCGATCGCCGCCCTGCGCGCCGAGACCGCCGGCATCGACTTCGGCGCCTGCCCCAAGAGCCAGGGCCTCCCGGAGAACGTGAAGTGCGGGACGGTGTCCGTCCCCCTCGACTACGCGCGCCCGTACGGCAAGCAGATCCGGCTCACCGTCAGCCGGGTGCGCGCCACCCACCGGGACCCGGGCAACAGCAAGCACCGGGTGCCGCGCAAGGGCGCCCTGGTCTACAACCCGGGAGGTCCGGGCGCCTCGGGACTGCACTTCCCGCTGATCGGGGTGCTGCCCGCCTGGAAGCGCCTGGCGGGCGCCTACGACCTGGTGGGCTACGCCCCGCGCGGGGTCGGTCCGTCCGCTCCCCTGTCCTGCCAGGACCCCGCGGAGCGCCTCAAGGCGCCGACCCTCGCGCCGGTCCACCCGTCCGAGGCGCACAAGAAGGAGCGGATCGCCCGGGCCAAGGCGTACGCGCGCGGCTGCGCCCGGCGCGCGGGCAGCGCACTGCGGCACTACAACTCCCTGAACAACGCCCGCGACCTGGACGTCCTGCGCGCCGCGCTGGGCGAGCCGAAGCTGACGTTCATGGGAGCGTCGTACGGGACCTACTACGGCGCGCTGTACGCGCACCTGTTCCCCACGCACGTGCGGCGCATGGTGTTCGACTCGGCGGTGAACCCGGACCCCGCGCAGATCTGGTACCACAACAACCTCGCCCAGTCGGTGGCGTTCGAGAGCCGCTGGGCGGACTTCCGGGAGTGGGTGGCCGAGCACCACGCCGACTACGGGCTGGGCCGCACCCCGGAGGCGGTCCTGCGCAGCTACGACAAGACTCGGGCCCGGCTGGCCGCGAAGCCGGCCGGCGGGCGGATCGGTCCGGGGCAGTTGCAGGAGGCGTTCCTGCAGGCCGGTTACTACGACGACTACTGGCCCTCGCGCGCGCAGGCGCTGTCGGCGTATCTGAAGGGCGACTCCAAGCCGCTGGTGGAACTGGCGTCGCCGGTGACGGAGGCGGCGGCCGAGGAGGAGAACACCAACGCCGTCTACACGGCCGTGGAGTGCAACGACGCGCCCTGGCCGACCGACTGGCGGGTCTGGGACCGGGACAACACGCGTCTCGCGCGGGTGGCGCCCTTCGAGACCTGGGACAACGCCTGGATGAACCTGCCGTGCGCGTTCTGGAAGGCGCCGCGGCAGCAGCCGGTGGACGTGCGGACCGGGCCGGGCGAGGTGCCCCCGATCCTGATCCTGGCGGCCGAGCGGGACGCGGCCACTCCGTACGACGGGGCGCTGGAGATGCACCGCCGGCTGGCCGGCTCGGTGCTGGTGACCGAGCGCAACGCCGGGACGCACGGCATCGCGTACGGGCCCAACGCGTGCGTCAACGCGCACGTCGACGCCTATCTGCTGGAAGGGCGGCTCCCGGCGCGCCGGGCGTCGTGCGAGGGGCGGCCGCAGCCCGAACCGCAGCGCGCGGACTCCCGCACGTCCAAGCGGCCGGCCGCGACGAAGCCGGGTGAGCGGCCGAAGGCCGCCGGCTGACCGGCCACCGCACCACCGCACTCGCACGAAGGCCCGGGGTGATCCCCCGGGCCTCCGTGTGTCGCGGGTCAGGCCAGTCCGGCGACCAGGTCCGCCACCGACTTGCGGCGGCCGGTGTAGAAGGGGACCTCCTCGCGGACGTGCCTGCGCGCCTCCGAGCCGCGCAGGTGACGCATCAGGTCGACGATGCGGTACAGCTCGTCGGCCTCGAACGCGAGGATCCACTCGTAGTCGCCGAGGGAGAACGAGGCGACCGTGTTGGCGCGGACGTCGGGGTAACCGCGGGCCATCTTGCCGTGGTCGGCGAGCATGCGGCGGCGGTCCTCGTCGGGCAGCAGGTACCAGTCGTAGGAGCGCACGAACGGGTACACGCTGACGTAGTCGCGGGGCGTCTCGTCGGCGAGGAACGCCGGGATGTGCGAGCGGTTGAACTCGGCGGGGCGGTGCAGCGCCATGTTCGACCAGACGGGCTCCAGGGCGCGGCCCAGCCTCGTGCGGCGGAAGAGGTTGTACGCCTCCTGGAGCTGGTCGCTGGTCTCCGCGTGCCACCAGATCATGACGTCGGCGTCGGCGCGCAGACCGGAGACGTCGTAGGTGCCGCGGATGGTCACGTCCTTGGCGGCGAGCTGGTCGAACAGCTCCTGCACCTCGTCGGCGTAGCCCGTGCGGTCCTCCGGGAGCACGTCCTTCAGCTTGAAGACCGACCAGAGGGTGTAGCGGATGACCTCGTTGAGGTCCTTGGCCAGCTTGCCCTTGTTCGGGATCCTGCCGGTCTCGGGGGTGGAGGCGTCGTCACTCATGTCCCTCATTCTCCTGCTCCTCCGTGCAGACTCTGCACCGGGTGGGCGGTGAGCTGCTGCACACCGCCCAGGTCTCCGGCCAGCTGGTCGACCGCCGCGTAGGCGCTCGCGATACAGGCCGGGACGCCGACGCCGTCGTACGGGGCGCCGCACACGGCCAGGCCCGGGAGTTCGGCGACGCGCGCGCGGACGCGGGCCACGCGCGCGTGGTGGCCGACGGGGTACTGGGGCAGCCCGCCGGTCCAGCGGGTGACGCGGGTCTCCAGGGGCGTGGCGGCGAGGCCCGTCGCCTCCTGGAGGTCCCGCCGGGAGACGGCGACGAGGTCGGCGTCGTCGCGGGACAGGATCTCCGTCTCGCCGTACCGTCCGACGGAGGTGCGCAGCACCAGCACCTCCGGGTCCTCGTCGGCGATCCAGCCCCATTTGCGGGAGGCGAACGTCGACGCCTTGATGGTGCGGCCGTCGACGGGCGGCACCAGGAAGCCGCTGCCGTCGGGGAGGGTCGCGGCGTCGGCGCGCCGGTAGGCCAGGGTGACCAGGGCCATCGAGGCGTACTCGACGGTGTCGAGCTCGGCGGCGGCCTCGGGGGCCTCGGCCCGCAGCAGGGTCGCGGCGGCCGGGGCGGGCACGGCGACCACGACGGCGTCGGCGCGCAGCACCCGGTCGCCGGCGACGACGCGCCATCCGGTGGGCCCCTCGCGGCGCAGTTCGGTGACCGGCGCGCCGGTGACGATCTCGCCGCCGCGCGCGCGGACGGACGCGGCGACGGCGAGCGGGAGTTGTCCGACGCCGCCCTCGATGCCCATGAACACCGGCCCGGTCTGCTGCCGGGCGGCGGCCGCGGCCTGGATCTCGCGCACGGCCCCGGTGAGCGAGTCGTGCGTCCGCGCGGCCTGGTAGAGCTGGGGGACGGCGGAGCGCAGCGAGATGCGGTAGGCGTCGCCCGCGTACACGCCGCCCAGCAGGGGTTCGACCAGGCGGTCGACGACCTCGCGGCCGAGGCGGGCCGCGACGTACGCGCCGACGGCGACGTCGTCGCCGACCTCGGTGCGCGGCAGGTCGGCGTCGCGCTCGATCCGGGCCAGGCCCTCCGGCGAGAGCAGGCCGGTCAGGGCGGCCGCGGTGCCGGGGACGCCCATCACATGGCCCTTGGGCATGGGGCGCAGGGCGCCGCGTGTCCAGATCGACGCGGTCGCGGTGGCGGGCGGCTGGAGCTGCCCGGCGAGGCCCACCTCGCGGGCGAGGCCGACGGCCTCGGGGCGGCGGGCGAGCATCGACTCGGCGCCGAGGTCCACGCGCACACCGGCGATCCGGCCGGGCAGCAGCTTGCCGCCGACGCGGTCCGACGCCTCGAGCACGGTGACGTCGCTGCCGCCGGCCAGCAGCCGGTGGGCGGCCGCCAGCCCGGCGATGCCGCCGCCGATGACGACGACCCGGCCGGGCCCCGTGCGGGTCTCCTCATGCTCCTCGGTGTGCTCGCGCATGATCCCACTCTCTCAAACGGCACCGGCACCCCCGCCAGGGCCGTACGGCCCACCCGCGCCGGGCCCGGTGTGCCCGCGCCGAGTCCCGACCGTGACCTCATCGGGACCGTACGCCGCCAACGTTCCGGCAGGCCCGGGCGTCGAAGAGGCGTCAGTCGTCCACGACGAACCCTCGGGGGCAGTCCACATGCGCGCACGCCGTTCCGCACGACCCGTCCAGGCCCTCGCCGGCCTCCTGCTGGCCACCGCACTCGCGCTCACCGGATGCAGCGGCGCCGGCGACAGCTCCTCGTCCGACTCGGCGGCGGGCGAGGCCGCGCAGTCGGACGCCAAGGGGGCCGCCCCGGGCGGCGCCGCCGACTCCGGGTCGGGCGGCGCGGCCCGCAGGCAGCCGTCCACGGCGCCCAAGGCCGCCACCCACATCATCCGCACCGCCTCGCTGACCGTGCGGGTCGCGGACGTGCCCGAGGCGCTGGACAAGGCCCGCGCCACGGTGGAGAACGCGGGCGGCTTCGTCGGCGAGGAGACCACCCGCCGGGACGGCGACGGCCACGAACGCACGCGCGTGGTCCTGCGGGTGCCGGTCGACCGGTACGCCGAGGTCCTCGACGACCTGGAGGGCACGGGGAAGCTCGTCGAGCGCAGCGCCAAGGCGCAGGACGTCACCGACCAGGTCGTCGACGTGGAGAGCCGCATCACCTCGCAGCGGGCCAGCGTGGCCCGGATCCGGGAGCTGATGGACCGCGCGACCAAGCTCAGCGACGTGGTGACGCTGGAGGGTGAGCTGAGCAGTCGGCAGGCCGACCTGGAGGCGCTGCTCGCCCAGCAGGCGTCCCTGAAGGACCGCGCCGGGCTCGCGACCATCACCCTGTCCCTGTCGGAGACCCCGGTGAAGAAGGCGGCTCCCGGGGACGACGACCCGGGTTTCCTGGACGCGCTCGCGGGCGGCTGGGACGCGTTCGTGACGATGCTGCGCTGGCTGGCCGTGGTGTTCGGGGCCGTGCTGCCGTTCCTGGCGGTGGCGGCGCTGCTCGTGCTGCTGTGGGTGAAGGTCGTGCGGCCGCGCAGGCCGGCCCGGCCCGTGGTGCCGGACCCGCTGGGCGCGGCCGGGCCGCTGCCGGCGGCCCGCCCGGCGCCGGACGCCACGCGCGCGGGCGGCGAACAGGGTGGCGAGCGGCACTGAAATGCCGGGCCCCCGTAGCGTGTTCGCATGGACATGAGCGCTGCGCGGGGTGTGCGGGAACGGCTGGTCGTGATCGGAGGCGACGCCGCGGGGATGTCCGCGGCGTCGCAGGCACGCCGGCTCAGGGACGCCGGGGACCTGGAGATCGTGGCCTTCGAACGCGGCCACTTCACCTCCTACTCGGCCTGCGGCATCCCGTACTGGGTGGGGGGTGACGTCGCCGGGCGCGAGCAGTTGATCGCGCGGACCGCCGAGGAGCACCGCGCGCGGGACATCGATCTGCGGCTGCGGACCGAGGTCGTCGAGATCGACGTGGCCGGGCGGCGGGTACGCGCGCGTGACCTCCACTCGGGGGACGAGTCCTGGACGCCGTACGACAAGCTCGTGATCGCGACCGGGGCCCGGCCGATCCGGCCCGACATGCCGGGCGTCGACGCGCCCGGGGTGCACGGGGTGCAGACCCTCGACGACGGGCAGGCCCTGATCGACACGCTGTCGCGCACGCCGGGCCGGCGCGCGGTGGTGGTCGGCGCCGGGTACATCGGCGTGGAGATGGCCGAGGCCCTCATCAACCGCGGCTACGAGGTGACGGTCGTCAACCGGGGCAGCGAGCCCATGTCGACGCTGGACCCGGACATGGGCCGCCTGGTGCACGAGGCCATGGAGGGACTCGGCATCACCATGGTGGGCGACACCGAGGTCACCAAGATCCTCACGGGCGACGACGGGCACGTACGGGCCGTGGCCACCGAGGGCGCCGAGTACCCGGCGGACGTGGTCGTCCTGGGCGTCGGCGTCCGCCCGGAGACCACCCTGGCGCGCTCGGCGGGCCTGCCGCTGGGCCGGCACGGCGGACTCCTCACCGACCGGTCCCAGCGGGTGCGCGGCCACGTCGACATCTACGCCGGCGGCGACTGCGTGGAGGTCCTCGACCTGGTCTCCGGTCAGGAGCGCCATGTTCCGCTCGGCACCCACGCCAACAAGCACGGGCAGGTCATCGGCACCAACGTGGGCGGGGGGTACGCCACGTTCCCCGGGGTGGTCGGCACGGCCGTCAGCAAGGTGTGCGACCTGGAGATCGCCCGCACGGGCCTGCGCGAGAGGGACGCGCGCAGGGCGGGCCTGCGGTACGTCACCGCCACCATCGAGTCCACGAGCCGGGCCGGGTACTACCCGGGTGCCTCCCCCATGACGGTCAAGATGCTCGCCGAGCGCCGTACGGGACGGCTGCTCGGCGTGCAGATCGTCGGTCGTGAGGGCGCGGGCAAGCGGGTCGACATCGCGGCGGTGGCGCTGACGGCCGGGATGACGGTGGAGCAGATGACGTCACTGGACCTGGGGTACGCGCCGCCGTTCTCCCCGGTGTGGGACCCGGTCCTGGTGGCGGCCCGCAAGGCGTCCAAGGCGGTGCACGGCGTCTCCTGAGCCGGCGGCCGGGCGGCTCACGCGCTGCCGTTGATCCTCTCGATGGCCTGCCGCGCCTGCTCGGCCGGCGGCCGCGAGGGCAGCGAGGACACGGACGCGCTGCTCGGCATGGCGGCGGGCTGCTCCGCCGCGGGCTTGGCGTGCGCGGCGGCGGGCCGCGCGGACCGCAGCCGGTGGCTGACCGCCTCGTCCAGCGTCACCGGCCGCTGCATCTGCGTCGCGAGACGTCCGGCGTCCTGGCCCAGCCGTGCCACGTCCTCCCACGGCAGCCGCAGCACCACGGCGATCTCGGCCTCCCCGTCGGGCAGTGCGTGTATCGGAGGAGTTACTCGGTCGCTCATCGCCTGTTCCTCACGTCGTCCCCGCGGCCCGCCTTCCCCGTGCCGCGGGCGGTTGCCGAGACATACGCAGCGGGACACGCCGGTGTTCACCGGTTCGACGTAGCGATCGGGGGCACATATGTGTCGTGGTCATCCCCGTCCATGACGTCAATCCCGTGAGCCGTACGCCCCATGTGACCTACGCGCTGATCATCGCGAACGTCCTGGTCTTCCTCTTCATGCCCGGCGGCGCCGGCTCCGTGGCCGGGGAGGGCAGCCTGGCGCAGCTGTGCCATCTGCAGGCGTTCCTGGAGCAGTACGCGGCCGTCCCGCAGGAGCTGATACACGGTCAGCTGCCCGCGGTGGTCCCCACGGGCGGTGTCGCCGTCGGGCCGCACGGCCCGGGCTGTGTGATCGGCCCGCCGGACTACGACAAGTCCCCCGCGCTGTCGGTGTTCACCGCGCTGTTCCTGCACGGCGGCTGGCTGCACCTGCTGGGCAACATGCTGTTCCTGCTGATCTTCGGCAACAACATCGAGGAACGCATGGGCCATGTGCGGTTCCTGCTCTTCTACGTCGTCTGCGGCTACGCGGCCTCGTACGGCTTCGCACTGCTCAACGACGACTCGGCGGAACCGCTGATCGGCGCGTCCGGGGCCATCGCCGGGGTGCTGGGCGCCTATCTGGTGCTGTACCCGAGGGCCCGGGTGTGGGTCCTCGTGCCGTTCCTCGTCTTCCTGCCGCTGCGGTTGCCGGCGTGGCTGGTGCTCGGCTTCTGGTTCGTGCTCCAGGCCGTGTACTCCAACGGCGAGGGTGTCTCGGACGCGGGCACGGTGGCGTACGCGGCGCATGTCGTGGGCTTCCTGGCGGGCATGGCCATCGCGTGGCCGCTGCGCCCGGGGACGCCCCCGCCACCCGAGCCGCGCGGCCTGCTGTTCGGCCGGCGGGCGCGGCCCGGGTGGTGAGGGGGCGCCGCAGGGAGCGGGCGGGGGCCCGGAAGGGTCAGACGGCCGTCCGGGTGTGGACGTACTCCACGAGCCGGGTCAGCGCGTCCGGGTCGGTGGACGGCATCACGCCGTGGCCGAGGTTGAAGACGTGCCCCTCCAGACCCGAGGCGGCGTCGAGCACCTCACGGGCCTTCGTCTCCACGGCCTCGGTCCCGGCGAACAGCACGGTCGGGTCGAGGTTGCCCTGGAGCGCCTTGCCGGGGCCGACCCGGCGGACGGCCTCGTCGAGCGGGACGCGCCAGTCGACGCCGACGACGTCCGCGCCGGCCTCGCCCATGAGGCCCAGCAGTTCGCCGGTGCCGACGCCGAAGTGGATGCGCGGGACGCCGTATCCGGCGACCGCGTCGAAGACCTTCGCGGAGGCGGGCAGCACCGAGCGCCGGTAGTCGGCGGGGGCGAGTGCGCCGGCCCAGGAGTCGAAGAGCTGGACGGCGGAGGCGCCGGCCTCGATCTGCACCTTGAGGAAGGCGGCCGTGATCTCCGCGAGCCGGTCGAGCAGGTCGGCCCAGAGCTCCGGGTCGCCGTACATCATCGCCTTGGCGTTCTCGTAGGTGCGGGACGGACCGCCCTCGACGAGGTAGCTCGCGAGGGTGAAGGGCGCACCGGCGAAACCGATGAGCGGCGTGGTGCCCAGCTCGTCCGTCAGCAGGCCGATGGCCTCGGTGACGTAGGAGACGTCCTCGGGGGTGAGGTCGCGCAGCCGGGCCAGGTCGGCGCGGGTGCGCACGGGCTGCTCCACGACGGGGCCGACGCCCGGCTTGATGTCGAGGTCGACGCCGATGGCCTTGAGCGGGACGACGATGTCGCTGAAGTAGATCGCCGCGTCGACGCCGTGCCGGCGGACGGGCTGCAGGGTGATCTCGGCGACCAGGTCGGGCCGCATGCAGGAGTCGAGCATCCCGATGCCCTGGCGGACCTTGCGGTACTCCGGCAGTGAGCGCCCGGCCTGCCGCATGAACCACACCGGTGTATGCGGCACGGGCTCGCGCCGGCACGCCTTGAGGAAGGCGGAGTCGTACGGGGCGGAAGGCGGCGTCTGGTTGGCACTCACGGGCCCAAGTCTCGCATGGCCGGACAGGGCCGGGGGCCGGGGGCGGCGGTGATCTCCGGGTGTCCCTCCCTGCACGCAGCCCGTGTTCCCCTTAATCTTCCCGGCATGGCTGCGGCTCAGGGAAGACTGTCGGACGGCACTGGCGGAGCGGATGACACGAAGGGCGGCGAAGAGGGGGACCGGAATGCGCGCAGTACGGCCCCGCCTGCCTTCCGCGCCTCGGTGGAAGCCCTGCGCGGCAGCCGGCTGCGCCCGCAGATCGAGGTGGAGCAGACCAAGGCACCCCAGCGTCTCGCCCCCTTCGCGTACGCACTGGAGGCGACCGTCGTCGACGGCGACCAGGACCTGGCCGACGGCCGTCTCGTGCTGCTGCACGACCCGGACGGGCACGACGCCTGGCGGGGGACGTTCCGGCTGGTGACGCTGGTGCGCGCGGAGCTGGAGCCGGAGATGGCCGCCGATCCGCTGCTGCCCGAGGTGTGCTGGTCCTGGCTGACCGGCGCGCTCCAGGCGCGCGGGCTGTCGTACGGCGAGCCGAGCGGCACCGTGACCCGGGCGAGCTCCCACTACTTCGGGGGGCTGTCGGAGCGCCCGGCGGCCTCGCAGATCGAGATCCGCGCCTCCTGGACCCCGCGGGAGGGCCTGGGCGGCGTCCCCGACACGGCGGCCCATCTGACGTCGTGGTGCGATCTGCTCGCCCAGGTCGCGGGGCTGCCGCCGGCGGGTCCCGGGGACGCCTCGGTGGTGACGCTGCCCCAGCGCCGCGACCCGCAGGCACGCTGACGCGGGGGCGGACCGAGGGGTCCGCCTGACCGTCACTTTGTCGATACGGCCACTTTCGGTCAGGAAACTGTCCGCGATCGAACCGATACCGGCCTCGAACGATCGACCACCTGTCCGAATTGCCCCAATTGTTACTCACTAAATCGTGATCTTTCCCTAAAGGGCCAGAGGTTTGGTGCCGAAGACGTCTGTGACCTTGAAAGCCGTCCCCGCACCCCCAGGAGGCCCGGTGTCCGTTCTCCTCGAGCAGCCCGCAAGCCTGGTCGCCTACCGCCCGAACAAGCCGACCGCCATGGTGGTCGTGGCCGATCCCCGCGTCCGCTCCACCGTCACCCGCCACCTCTGGGCGCTCGGTGTGCGCGACGTCATCGAAGCCTCGTCCGTCGCGGAGGCTCGTCCCCGCATCGGCAACCCCCGCGACATCTGCGTCGCCGACGTCCACCTCCCCGACGGCTCCGGTCTCACCCTGCTGTCCGAGACCCGCGCCGCGGGCTGGCCGAACGGCCTCGCCCTCTCCGCCGCCGACGACATCGGCGCCGTACGCAACGCCCTGGCGGGCGGTGTGAAGGGCTACGTCGTCACCGGCACCCGCACCAACGTCGGGCTCCCCACCCGCCCCGGTGCCGCCCCCATCGGCTCCGCCGCCGCCCGCATGCACCGCCGCCACCCGGGTGCCCCGAGCCACCCGGGCGGCTACCGCGAACTGTCCGGCCGTGAGGTCGAGGTCCTGCGACTGGTGGCGGAGGGCCAGTCGAACAAGGCCATCGGCGTCTCGATGGGCCTGTCCGCCCTGACCGTCAAGAGCCACCTCGCCCGCATCGCCCGCAAGCTCGGCACCGGCGACCGCGCCGGCATGGTCGCCGTGGCCCTGCGGACCGGCATCATCCACTGAGCTTCCACCCGTCCAGCCGACTGAGCTCCCGCCCGTCCAGCCCATCCGCCCGCCCGTCCTCCGAGGCGAACGGCTCCCTCCCCCCTCTCCCGCCTCCACCCTCGTCGTGAACCCGCTCCCTCACCGGACTGACTGGATTACGACCCTCCGGCGGCGGCCGCGCGGTAGGTTGGGGGGGGGGGGGCGGGCCCACCCCGTTAACCAGAAAAGAGTAGAGCGGCCCCAAGGAGCCCCCCCGTAGCAGCTCAGGGAACCACCCGCGGCGGGGCCGCGGG